>SZXY01000082.1 GCA_005843805.1 Chlorobium sp. | reverse complement strand
TAAAGGAGGGGTTCGAAATAGCTCATGCCGAGGCAGCCCGGATTTTCAGCGATGAAAAACGCGAAACCTATCGCTCCTTCAAGCTTGAAGGCATCATGGAGGCGCCGCTTGGCATCTGCGTCACCTGTGACCGGTCTCGCAGCGGGGAGGTGGTTATCGGAAGGACTGCCAATCCCGAGATGGATCTCTACAGCTCGGTCTGCGCGGTGCAGAACCTCTGGCTTGCCGCGAGGGCAGAAAACCTTGGCGTCGGATGGGTCAGCATCATTCATCACGACCATATTCGTCAAGCACTTGGCATTCCCGACCACATTGTGCCGGTTGCCTGGCTCTGTGTAGGCTATGTCAGCTTTTTTCATGCAACCCCGGAACTCGAACAGGCTGGCTGGTTGCCGAGGATGGAGCTTGAAACTCTTGTTCACCACGAAACATGGTAACAGGGGGAAAAAAATTCAGGGCACTGGCGCTCTTGGGAACAGCCTCTGACGTCGGTAAAAGCATTGTTGCAACTGCGCTTTGCCGGATATGCAGCAATGCGGGCATTGATGTCGCACCCTACAAGGCGCAGAACATGTCGAATAACTCAGGTGTCACGCTTGATGGTTTCGAGATCGGGCGGGCGCAGATTGCCCAGGCTGAAGCGGCTCGCGTTATTCCTACCGCCGACATGAATCCGGTACTATTGAAGCCCAATTCCGATACCGGCGCCCAGGTGGTAGTGCATGGCAAGGTGTGTACAACTGAAACAGCGCAGGGCTATTTCAGGGATACCTCCCTCTGGGCTGCTGCTGCTGCTGAAAGCCTCCAGCGATTGATGGAGAAACATGAACTTGTCGTTATTGAAGGTGCCGGTTCATGCGCCGAGATGAACCTCTATGCGAGGGATTTCGTGAATTTCAGGACTGCAAGGCTTGCCGGAGCGGCGGTTATTCTTGTTGCCGACATTGACCGGGGCGGGGTTTTTGCCCAGGTGGCGGGCACGCTTGCCATCATTCCGCCCGAAGACCGGGCACTTGTCAAGGGGGTTATCATCAACCGGTTTCGGGGTGATATTGCCCTTTTCCAGGATGGCGTAAAGATGCTTGAAGAGATGACTGGTGTTCCCGTGCTCGGAGTAATTCCCTGGTTCAGGGGTTTCACCATAGATGCAGAAGATGCTGTGCCGCTCTCGGCCAAAGTTGACCCTTCCGGCGGACCGGAAGAGGGCAAAATCGGGGTTGCGGCCATCTATTTTCCCCACATCTCCAACTTTACCGACCTCTCGCCGCTTGAACATGACAGTGCGGTTGCGCTCCACTACCTCCATTATCCCAGATCACTGAAAGGGTACAAGGCACTCATTCTTCCCGGATCTAAAAACGTCCGTGGAGATTTCGAGTGGCTGCAAAAGCTTGGCTGGGAGAGTGTGATCCGTGAGTTCAGGGAGGAGGGTGGTCTCATCATGGGAATATGCGGAGGCTATCAGATGCTTGGCAACTCCATTGCCGATCCGCATGGTGTCGAGGGGCCTGCCGGTTCAACCCCTACCCTCGGTTTGCTGGATGTCGATACGGTGCTTGAAAAGGAGAAATGCCTGGCCAATGCAGTGGGAACCATCGTCGGGGAGAGTTTGGAAGCTTCCGGCTACGAGATTCACATGGGCCGGAGTGTTGTGACGGGCGAGTGTACCCCCTTTCTCATGGTATCCAGGAGGAACAACGTGGCAGAGGATGACGTTGACGGCGCTGTGAGTGGTGACGGCAAGGTTGTCGGCACCTACTTTCATGGTATTTTCGATCAACCCGCCATAAAGCAGTGGTTTCTCTCACGTGCGGAACCCACATACCGTCCAGATGGAGATGACAAAAGCAAAGGCGAAAACTATGAACTTCTCGCAGCTCATTTCTCCGAAAACCTCGATCTCGACAGGATTTTTGCAATCATTGACAACAAGGCGCTTTCATGAACACTCTCTATCGTCACAGGCACGGCGGAGTGCCGCACAACCGTTTGACAGGGGAGTGCAGGGAGTTGATTGACTTCAGCGTCAATATCAGTCCGCTCTTTCCGCCCATAGGCAACCTTTCGCTTGAGAGCTTTTCGTTGCAGAGCTATCCTTCAATTGATGGTCGGGGTATCAGGGAGTTCTACTCCGCCAGGTTTGGTCTCGACAAGGCGGCAGTGCTTCCGCTCAATGGCTCCATTGAAGGCATCTACCTGCTGCCGCGAGCGCTCGGACTTCGACGTATCGTGGCGATATCGCCATCTTTTTTCGAGTACGAACGGGCAGGGCGGATTGCCGGAGCGGAGATGATTTTTTTGCCACTTGCGGCTGAAAACAGCTTCAGGTTACCTGCAATAGAGGAGATAGCCGATTTATTGCTCAATGCCGATGCGTTTCTTGCTGCAAATCCCAATAACCCTACAGGCACGGAGTTGCCACCGGAGATCATTCTGGCGCTCGCAAGCCGTTTTCCTGATAAATGGTTTATTGTCGATGAGGCGTTTATCCAGTTTACACCCGCCTTTCCCCATAACACCCTGATGCGCAAGGTAATGGCGCTGAAAAACGTCATTGTGCTTCACTCCCTGACCAAGTTTTATGCCATTCCGGGTTTGCGAATCGGGGCACTGATCGCTCATCCCGATCTTGTTCTGCGGCTTCTCGACTTCAAGGAACCCTGGACAGTCAATGCCATAGCCGAATCGGTTGCCGGAAAACTGTTGCAGTGTGGCGATTACGAAGAGAAGCTTCGCGTCATGATTTTTTCCGAAAGAGTCAGGATTGCCGGACTCCTCCCGATGATCGAGGGGATAAAGCTCGCAGGCGGAGCGGCCAATTTTTTTCTTGCCCAGTGGCAGCGGGGTTGCTCGCTTGATGCTTTGCTTTCCTATCTTGTAAAAAGAGGAATTTTCGTTCGTGACTGCCGAAATTTTTCCGGACTTGAGGATAACTATTTCCGGTTTGCCGTAAGGTCTCCAGAAGAGAACACTGCTCTTCTCGATGCCCTGCAGGCAGCGTCCGGTTCACTACAATCCTGAAATCGTGAGGAGTCGTTATGCTCTTTATGAATGAGTTTATACTCCCGTTGTCATTCACTCTTGACCTCCTTTTTGGCGATCCGGGGTGGGTCTCCCATCCTGTTCAATGGATCGGCAAGCTTGCCCAAACAACCGAAGAACGGTTGCGAACGACCAATTTGCCGCTGCGTCTGGCCGGGGTTCTTGCTGTTATTATCATTGTTGGTGGCACTGCTGCTTCTGCCTGGCTTCTCATCACCGCCACCAGCTACATGCATCGTGTGGCAGGGTTGGCCGTCAGTATCTATCTGCTCTACAGCTCCTTTGCCGTGCGTTCACTTGGTGACCATGCCGGAGCGGTGCAGGAAGCGCTTGAGGCGGGCGAGCCAGAACTGGCCCGTCAGAAGGTCGCATTGATGGTCGGTCGTGACACAGCAACTCTCGATGAAACAGGGATAGCGCTTGCCGCAACGGAGAGTGTTGCCGAAAACACGGTTGATGGAGTCACTGCTCCCTTGTTTTACGCCCTGCTCTTCGGCCCTGTCGGGGCAATAACCTATAAAGCAATCAACACCCTCGACTCCATGTTTGGCCATAAAAACGAGCAGTATCGTGAGTTTGGATGGGCCTCAGCCAAGCTTGATGATATAGCCAACTATCTTCCGGCACGACTAACCGTCATAACCATAGCGGTTGCAGCCATTATCGGCAAGCTCAGATTTTTTGATATTTTTAAGTCCGTCTGGAAAGGAGCAAGGCTTCACGCAAGCCCCAACTCCGGCTACCCCGAATCAGCCTTTGCCGGAGCCCTTGGCGTCACATTGGGAGGCCCGAGAAGTTACGACGGCGAAATCCATAATGCTCCAGAGCTTGGCGTAAAGCCGGGGCAGTGTTCGCCACTCATCGTAAGGCAGAGTATTGCGCTGATGTGGATGTCCGCCGTGCTATTCCTTGGGGCGGGGATGTGGATCAGGCATTTATTGCTGTCGTAATTTACAGGTTCAATCTTTCCAGCAAGATGAGATTTCTTGCGTAACAGGATGGAAAATCAGTAAATTAAAGAGTGGTTCATTGTGGAGAAAAGGTGCCGATCATTGTAAGGAAGACCTCAAGCAATGGTTCAGGCAGATTGATTGATTTTGAACTCTAAAATACACTTGATATGGGAATCGAAACAATTGACATTACAAACAGTAAAGGAGTTCAAGCTATCAGAATTCCAAAGAAAATGAGAATAAACGATGACAAGGTTTACCTCAAAAAAGTTGGTAATGCGCTTTATCTCATTCCATTCCATAGTCCCTGGCAAAATTTGATTGATAGCACAGATTCGTTCACATCTGATTTTATGGCTGAAAGGAACCAGCCAGATCAACAACAAAGAGAATCTTTAGACTGATGGAATACTTGCTTGATACGAATATCTGTATCTATATCATCAAGAAGAAACCTGTTGAGGTTTTTGAAAGGTTCAAAAATCTTGCCATTGGAGATGTTGGAATTTCGTCTATAACATTGGCGGAATTACAATTTGGGATTTAAAAAAGTTCTAACGCTGAGAAAAACCGAAAAGCCTTGGAAAAATTCTTGACTCCCGTTGAAATTATTGATTATGGCTATGAAGCAACTATCGAATACGGAAAAATTCGAGCAGGATTAGAGAAAAAAGGGATTTCTATTGGGCCTCTTGATATGTTGATTGCCTCACATGCCAAAAGCCTTGGTGTGGTTTTGGTGACAAATAATATGAGAGAATTCGAAAGCGTCGCAGGTTTGAGATTAGAAAACTGGGCAAAATAAGTGATTTGTTTTTCATTTTTTTGCACAGTATGAATTACTGTTATGCCTCCCATAATAATGAGCAAAATTATGACTGTTTTTGATCTCATTCGTCATCTTCAAGAGTTACCCCCAAAAACCAAAGTGGTAGTGCGTGGTTACGAAGATGGCTATAACAATATTCTTCAATTGAAACAGATTAAAATCAAGCCAAAGACAAATGGTTGGTGGAATGGAGAGTATGAATAGAGCAGTAAAGCCGATGCGATTGAGTTGTATGGAGAAAACCAGAATCCAAAAGACGATTTGAAGTAAAAAAAATATCGAAGGTTTGTGTCTTTCGTTTGCTTGTTCTGATTGATAAAGATTTTAATTTTACTCTGAATGATAATTAGCTTTTGGATTGTATTTGAGCAGACAGTTAAAAAGCTTACAACAATTTTTGGTTTCATAGTACCATTGATTGCTCTTATTACCTTTATAAAAACGAGTTTGCAATATTCAAAAGCGCAGAAATGGAAAAAAGCTGAGTTTCTTGCAAAAGAAATAAAAGAGTTTAATAATGATTTAGATGTTCAAAATGCTTTTTTAATGCTTGATTGGAATGTTATAGATATCACAACTTCAAAGTCAACTGTAGAAGGGATTGAAAAATTCAATTTTAACGATGAAATATTTGAAAAGTCATTGAAGCATCATTCCGAAACGCTTTTTACTCCAGAAGAAGCCGTCATTAGACTGATTATGGATTCCTTTCTTTTCAAGCTTGGAATGTTCCGGAATTATATAAAAAGCAAACTTATTACAGCAGAAGATTTGAGGTCATACCTTATATATTGGGTTGAAAATATTGGTGACGTTAATAATTCTCGAAAAAGTAAAAATGTAAGACTACAACTTTGGAAATACATTAATTACTATGGATACGAATCTGTTATTGAGTTATGCGAAAATTATGGATTTAATATTACTGCTGAAAAGAAACCAGTTTGAATAGTGATAGCAACTTATAGAATATGAATCGAAACCGTAATATAATGAAACGCAGAATTCTCCTCTTCACCGGAAACGGCAAGGGAAAAAGCACTGCCGCATTTGGTATGCTCGCTCGTGCACTTGGTCACGGGATGCGTGCGCGGGTGATACAATTTGTGAAATCCGACGATTCAGTCGGAGAACAGAAGTTTTTCAGCCAGCTCGACGGCGTTGAGTGGGAGCAGTTTGGCAGGGGGTTTCTTCCGAGAGACCCTGAAAGCCCGGAGATGGAGGCGCATCGGAACGCTGCCAGAAAGGGGCTTGATGCTGCCATCGCTGCACTTGACTCTCCTGCTTATGATTTCGTCCTGCTCGATGAGCTTTGTTTTGCGTTTGGTCAGAAGCTCATTCCGCTGGAGCCTCTGCTGGAAGCGCTTCGTTCAGGGGAGGATGGCAAGATTGTGGTGATGACCGGAAGGAATGCGCCGGAGGGCCTTGTTGCTGCGGCTGACACTGTTACCGAGATGAGGATGGTCAAACATGCCTTTGAACTGGGAATTCCTGCCCAGGCAGGTGTTGAAAACTGAACGGCATGAAGGAATCACAGGTTTGTGCTGACAATAGCTATACCGCCAAAAACCGGACAAAGGCTCGTGTCAGGCTCTTTCTCTTTCTTGCGGCGGTTCCGCTGCTCCTTGCGCTCTCTTTGCTGCTTGGCCCTTCAGGTATTGGCATCCCCGATTTACACTCCTCTTCTGGCAGCGCAATCCTTTCGCTGCGCTTCAGCAGGCTCCTTATGGGGCTCATGACAGGGGCGGCACTTGCTGCGTCCGGGGTGGTCTTTCAGGCGCTTCTGCGCAACCCTCTGGCGGAACCCTACGTTCTCGGAGTAAGCGGTGGAGCGGGGCTTGGTGCGACCATCTCCATTCTTGCCGGGTCGGGAGCGATTCTCTCTCTCAGTCTGCCTCTCGTGGCTTTTGTCTCTGCCGTCGTGACGCTGATGATCGTTTACTTTATAGCGCGTCAGGGGTCGAGTGGCCATCCTTCGGTTTACAGTCTCATTCTCAGCGGCGTTATTGTCAGCTCGATCTGCTCGAGCATCATCATGTTTCTGGTCTCGACGGCGAGCATTGAAGGGTTGCACAATGTTATCTGGTGGATGCTTGGCAGTCTGCAGCCAGTCTCTGCCGGTCAGCAACTGCTCTCTGCAACGCTTGTCATTGGAGCGCTGTGCGGAATCTGGCTGCTCTCACCGCGTCTCAATGCCCTTGCGCTTGGCCGGGATATGGCGCACTATCAGGGATTGAACGCCGACATGGTCATTGTCTCCGGCCTGCTGTTGGCTACTCTTCTGGCGGCAACGGCGGTCTCCCTTTCCGGTATGATAGGCTTTGTGGGGCTTATTGTGCCCCACGTCATGCGTGCAATTTTCGGCCCTGACCATCGAAAGCTTG
>SZXY01000154.1 GCA_005843805.1 Chlorobium sp. | reverse complement strand
CGAGGGTTTACTTCACCTGCGCTGACTGTGCAGTCGAGGCGGCTTTGGTTACACAACATGGCGGTCAGCTCTACCGCGAAAAGATGTCTATCGGTGAGTACGGCTTCATCGCCCTTGCTTTGGATACCGAAGGTAACATGATTGGCCTGCACTCACTTCAATGAGAGATGCATGGTATGGCAGAGTAACACCATTCAGGAGAAAAAATGCTCAAGCGGATGCTCGCAATTGTAATTGGTCTTTTGATAATGAGCGGAACTGCATCAGGTGCCAATTATCCATCAGCTTCCCGACAGCGCCTTGGCGGTATTGTCGATTTACTCAATAAGGCAACGAAGATTGATCGTTCATTTGCAAAGGGAGGTAAAACGATATACAAGCTTCCCGGTGGCCAGCTTTACTATGTCTCCTTGCTTGACCTGGACAGTGATGGCTCCCGGTGGGCGAAACAGGATGCGACAGGTCAGTCGGGCACATCGTTGCGTCAGCCGGATGGAAAGGCTGTTGATTCAGATTCCGTGCCGTTTTTTGTCTTGCCTGGCAGCGGTTTCTATCGGCAGTTTGGCATACAGCTCGGCGATATTGCCGCGATCATTTACAAGGACAGAGTTGAATTTGCGGTATTTGCAGATCACGGGCCAAAACAAAAACTTGGCGAAGGCTCCATTGCTTTGCATCGGTCAATAGGACATGAAACCATTCGAAGCGGCCAGTTTCACGACGAGGCAATTGATAAAGATGTCATCACCATTGTGTTTCCAAAATCAGGCGATGGAACCCCACAAACACCGGCCAAGATTCGTGCTCTTGGCCAAAAGCTGTTTTCAGAATTAGGCGGAAGATTTCCCTGAAACCCACTCAGGATCTAAAATAGGGGACGATCATCATAACGCTCATTTACTGCCATAGCCACCGTTCAAAACGCCTATTGAGGCACACCACAATTTTTCATTGAGCCTTATTCCCTATGTCTTGATCATGAACTGGCTATATTACAAGACAGGTCGAAATATCCTGGTTGCGATTGTCTTTCATTTTACGGCAGGATTTTTCAATGAAATATTTTCAACACATCCTGACAGTAAAATTATTCAGACTGCTCTCTTGCTTCTTCTTGCCCTCTTTTTGATGTTGAAAGAGAGGGATTTCTTTTTCAGGCGGGAGTATCAGGAATAACACTAACCAGGTTTTGCTTAGACAGGAGTATCCTATGGCAACTGACCCGAAAACATTGAATCAACATTCACCTGCCGAAGTGCCAAATAATTACTTTCGGTTTCATCTTCCCCATGGTCATCTTGCCCCTGTGTTCGGCAATGACTGGTTTTCTTTGAAGGCAGAGGCTTTTGCCCGTTTTTTTGGAACGCCGGTTTTTCTTGTTTCCCAGACCGTGTTGGTTGCAATCTGGATTGGGCTGAACGTATTCGGGCTTACCCGGTTTGATGTCTATCCCTTTATCCTGCTCAATTTGGCATTCAGTCTCCAGGCAGCCTATGCCGCGCCGCTGATCTTGCTTGCACAGACCCGGCAGGCTGATCGTGACAAGGCGCACGCTGATGCTGATGCCCAGCATCGAGAAGCTCTCGCAGTCGCAAGTGAACAGCGCCAGACGCTTGCTGCCGAGCAGTCGGAACAGTTATTGGTATTGCTTCAGCAGAACACGCAACTGACCCAGCTTGTCAAAGAGCTGAGCCAGCGTATTGAGTCATTGACCATTGACATGCACAGCAAAGTTATTCAAGGGAGATAAACATAAGCATTTCAATGTCTTAAGGTTTATTAAAATAGGGGACGATCTTCATAACGCTCAGTTTTAACATTCAGTTGTCTTGATTTGTGTCAGAAAGTTTAAACGGATTTGATTCTTTTACGGTTATATTGCATAGGGAAGTGTGAGTGAAATTAAAACAAGATCGCTATGCCACGAGGTGCGAGACTTGATACTCCGGGGACCCTGCATCATGTTATGGTCAGGGGAATTGAAGGTGCTCCAATCGTAGCAGATGACCATGACCGCGAACAGTTTGTTTATCTGTTAGGCCGCTTATCAACTGCTACAGGAACAAAGATTTATGCTTGGGCGCTGATGACAAACCATGCGCACATTCTCCTCAAAAGCGGTCCAGCAGGAATAAGTGGATTTATGAGGAAATTGCTCACCGGTTATGCAGTCAGATATAACCTCAGGCACAAAAGGCATGGCTATTTATTCCAGAACCGCTATAAGTCCATTGTATGTCAGGAGGATAGTTACTTTCAAAAGCTTGTCGGTTATATCCATCTCAATCCATTACGCGCAGGTCTCGTTTCTTCTCTTGAGGAGCTGGAAGGATATCCCTGGGCTGGCCATGCTGTTGTGATGAACCGAATCAGGAACGATTGGCAGGATCGTGATTATGTGCTGAGCTATTTTGGGAAGCAAGAGGGGTGGGCTCGTCGATCCTACAAAAAATTTTTGGAGGAACAGACCATGATTGGCAGCCAGCCAGAGCTGGTTGGGGGTGGGTTGATCCGCTCTGCAGGAGGATGGTCTGAAGTGAAATCTCTGAGAAAGCGAGGAGAACCACAGCTTGGAGACGAAAGGATTCTTGGTGATGGAGATTTTGTGAAGGAGGTCCTTGATGAGGCAGAAGAAATCCGCAAAAAGCCGTTATGTGCTGAAGAAATGAAGCTTCGTGCTGAGGCGGAACTTGAAAGCAGTTGTCAAAAGCATGGAGTATCAAGAGAACTCTTGCTGTCAGGCAGCAGAAAGCCTGGGATATCTGCACTGAGAAAGGAAATGGCAATCAAGCTGGTAAGGGAATTTGGTTTAAGCCAGGCTGGAGTGGCGCGGATGCTTGGGCTATCTGGATCAGGAGTTGCTGAAATTCTTCGGAATGTTTATGCAACTGAGTGAAATGATGCTCGTGACCTAATTCGTTCTATTTTCATGTGGAAAGCCTCGCCAGTGAGCTTGCTGGCCAGATCGCAAGGAACCGCATTGTCAGGGTTGCAAGCTTCGTTGCTTTCTGGTTGGGAATTGTTGTTGATGGTATGCGTTCTTTTCAGCTTGCGACCCTTCCGTTTATCGCCGTTGGTTTTTGTATGGCGCTGTCTGACTTTTTGGTCATAAGCCAGTGGACATTGCAAAGACTATACATTGAGGTCGTTCACAGGGGGGTATTCTTTTTTCACTTCACTCGCAGGATTTTCATAATCGCAGCGTTTATCTGGCAGGCGTTTTAAACCAGGTTGATGTGGACTCGTGTTACAGCGCTCTCCATTGACTTGTTGTGCACGTTTTTGCCGCTCTTGATTTTTCGCATTCCCCGACTTTCAAGGGTTATTGCAACGACTCATGTTTCTTTCTGTGTTTGCCTGGCACTGGTAGTACTTTCCGCTTATGAACGGTTGATTTCTGAGTGAGAAAAAGGTGAAGCGAATGGCGGCATGAATGAAGGGAGGGGCTGGAAATCCATGTTCGCAGTTGGCGGAATTAGTTTGAGAGATGATGTAACGGAGTGAAATGATGGTCGCGACCTGATGGCTGGTGACGAGGAGCTGTGCGTTGTTGTTCAGATAGGTAGTGGGTGCAAGAGCGTTTTTTTCAATGAAGGAAGGTTGTGTGGAATTTTTTGATAATTCTTCTTGTTTCCTTACGTTGATGATGGATGTATTTTTAGCAGTATTCAGGGTTTATTAAGAATAGCGATGCATGCGCATTTTACTGCGCCAGATTAACCATTAATCATTTACGGATATGGCTAAAACTGCTTATACAACAAGTCAGATTGTCACCCAGCTTACCACCTCCTGGGGTGGTAGCTTGACCGGGTACACATTTAGATGGTCATCCAGCCTCCCGACGATTTCTTATTCAATCAATACTTCGACTCCATCCAATGTCCCTGGCTATGTTCCGCCGGAAGGGGGGCAATATCTGGTGAAGATGGATGCGCTTCAGGTTGCAACGGCTTCTCTTGCATTTCAACTGTGGGATGATCTGATTGCAAAATCGCAAGGAGCACAGCATCGACTGGTGCAGACTGTTTCTCCATCGGCCAATATTACTCTCGACTATTCTTCTAATACGTCTAATGCTACTTACTCCCGGGCATTCGGTTCAGTGAATAGTGCAACCCACAAAGTTACCATATCGGCTGAACAAGTGTGGTTAAGTTCGAATTGGGTTTCAAATGGAGATAGTGGCATGAGTCCTGGAGCCTATGGGTTGCTTACCATGGTCCATGAAATCGGTCATACATTGGGGTTGTCACATCCAGGGGTATATAATGCAGGAAGTGGAGGTGCGATTACCTATGCCAATAATGCTGTTTTCGCCCAGGATAACCGTCAATATACAGTGATGTCCTATTTCGGAGGATATCTTCCTGGCTCCGGCTGGCAGCAGGATGGTACCTATAGCAGTTATCTCTTTCCTCAAACGCCGATGGTATACGATATTGCTGCCATTCAGGCGCTCTATGGTGCTGATACCATAACACGCACTGGCAATACGGAATATGGATTCAATTGCTCTTTTGCTGCTACAGACCCTGAGAGACAAATTTATGATTTCTCCATCAATAAGACGCCGATATTTACAATATGGGATGCCGGCGGGACGGATACGCTTAATTGTTCAGGTTATTCGGGTAATCAGATCATCAGCTTGATTCCTGGCAGCTACTCTTCGGTGGATGGCATGATTCAGAATGTTGCCATTGCGTTTAATTGCGCGATCGAGGGCGCCGTTGGTGGTGGGGGAGCAGACACGATTATTGGCAGTGACGGGAACAATATTCTTGCTGGTGGAGCAGGTGCAGATAGCATCAATGGTGGAAATGGCTCGGATATCTACATGATTTATATTTCTGACGAGCATCCTGCAGCCGAAAGAATTGCCGATACAGGGACAGCAGGTATCGATGAGGTGAGGTTTGCCTCGTTAAAGGTGCAAGATACCTTGGTTTTGACTGCTCTCGATACCGGTATTGAGAAAGTGGTGATCGGAACGGGTACGGTGCCTGTCGCTGTGACTACCGGCACTACTGCGCTGAATGTCAATGCCTATGGTGTTATGAACGCTCTCAGCATAACCGGCAATGCTGGAGCCAACACTCTGACTGGCACTGCCTATGGTGATACCCTGACAGGTGGTGCTGGTGCTGACAAGTTTGTCTTTAACTCGATTCCAGTTTTGCCGGTCAATAAAGATACGATCACTGATTTTAAGCATTCGCTCGATGTTCTTCAGTTCAGCAAGAGCGTTTTTACAGCCATTACAAGCCTTGCGGGGAGTACTTTGAACCCGGCTGAATTCTGGTCTGGTGCCGGTGTGACTTCTGGCCATGATGCCAATGATCGAATCGTTTATAACAGCACAGCGGGCAACCTTTATTATGATGCAGATGGCAGTGGTTCTGGCGCCGCAGTTCTTGTTGCGCTCATAGGTACCACGACACATGCATCAATTACTTCTACTGATATACAGATCATTGCCTGAGAGAAGAATTGTTGAATGGTGTGCCCAATGATGGCGTCAAAATGAATTGCCTTCAAACAGTTCGGGGTTGACGCTGGTGCCGTAGAGGTAGGTGCCCCAGTGGAGGTGCGGGGCGGTTGAGATGCCGGTCTGTCCGACGGTTCCGATGACTGACCCAGCTTCGAGGGTTTTTCCCTCTTTGACGGTGATGGTGCTGAGGTGCAGGTAGATTGAAATGAGGCCCTGGCCGTGGTCGATGATGACGGTGTTGCCGTTTACATGAAAGCCTTCTTCGACAGTTCCGGTGAGAATCACGACTCCCTTTGCCGTGCTTTTTACTGGTGTACCTTCTGGCGCGGCAATGTCGATGCCTTTGTGGTAGCTTTCAACCGGGCCGCCATTGTAGGATCGTTTGAGACCAAAAAGACTGCTTGTGGCTCCATCGGAAGGGCGAAGAAAGTGTCCGTCAAAGAGCTTTTCAGGGCTTTCGGTCTGAAGGGCGGATTTTATTCTTGATTTTTCACTTTCTGTGGCTCTGAGCTCCGCTTTTGAGGGGGAGAGAGTAATCGACTGAATGGCTCGGTTGTTTGCTCTTACCGTTACCGGGATGCTTTCCTCTGTTTCTCCCGCATGAATAATCATGTTGTAATTGCCCGGCAGGGTGAGGTTTTCGATTGGCACAAGTGCTCTCCATGATCCATCGCTCTGGCGGAACATGCGGTAGGGGTGTTCAAGAAACTGGAGTGTGGGTCGCTCCGGGGAATGGGTGAGTTTGACAATAAAAAATTCGCCCTGTTGCCTGCTCGTATCGATCACGTCTACTTGCAGATTTTTATTGGCGCTATATGCCGTGCCAATGATTCCTATCGAAAAGATGCAGAAGAGAAAAAAGGATTTGAGCATGATTGTCATCTGGTCAGGGAGAGGTCGTAAAGTGTCTCTTTTTTCTGATTGCGGATCACCATCCGCCGGTTTTGAAGTTCTACCGTGCCGCAGGCAAATCCGGGGTGTTCGCTGCGGTTTACGAAGGCTGGCATTACGACAAAGTGTATGCCGTTTTGCTCGGCATGGGCGCCATAGTGGTAGTGACCACCGAGGCAGGCTTTGAGTGCAGGTGACGTGGTGAGCAGTTCGACAATTTCCCGGTGGTTCCAGAGCAGGCCATATTTGGTGTCGGTAGTCAAGGGCAGGAGTGGAAAGTGGCAGATAACGATAACCTTTTCGTCACCCTGCTCGGCCTCTCTCAACTGGTTGAAGAGCCAGGCTTTCTGTTTTTCTCCTACGGCGCCGCAGTAGTCGTGCAGTTCCGGGCGGGCAAGGCAGCATTCAAGAAGCTGGCGGTCTTGCGCTGTTTCGGGTAGCTGTTCTGCAGATACATCCATACCGTCAAGCACGATAAAGCGAAACCCTTTTGCCTGGAATGTATAGTATGGCTTTTGAAGGCCGAGAGCACTCATAAGCTCCTTGCGCGGCAGGGCAAGGCAGTGGTTGCCAATGACGTGGCGGAAAGTGCCTTCAAATTCGTTGAGGATGGAGGTGACCTGCTGAAGTTCCTCCTCTTTATGGTGATCGCTTCCCTTGATAAGGTCTCCGAGTTGTACCACAAAATCCACTTCGCTTTGACGCCAGCAATCAAGGCAGGAACGAAGCGCTGCGGCAGTTTCTTTTGCTGTCGCAGCGCCGTTCTGCTTCGTTGAGAAGTGAATGTCGGTTATGATGCCGAACCGGACGATATTGCTGTTGCCGGAATGGGGCATCAGTCGCTGAATTCGGAGAGATAGCGTTCCATGAACTCGTCAAGATCGCCGTCAAGCACCGTTTCAACATCAAACCGTTCGTAGTTGGTACGGTGATCCTTGATGCGCCGATCGTCGAGCACATAGCTGCGAATCTGGCTTCCCCACTCGATTTTTTTCTTTTTGCCCTCGATCTCCCGCTTTTTGGCCTCCTCTTCCTCTCGCTGCCTCTGGTAGAGCTGGGCCATCAGCATTTTCATGGCGCGTTCACGGTTCTGGAACTGTGAGCGCTCTTCCTGGCAGCCTACCACGATACCTGTCGGAAGGTGCTTGATGCGAACGGCAGTTTCAACCTTGTTGACGTTCTGGCCTCCCTTGCCGCCGCTGCGGAAGGTGGAGAGTTCGAGATCCTCCTTGCGGACATCTATTTCAACGTCGGGTGGCGCCTCCGGATAGGTGAAGACACTTGCAAAGGAGGTGTGCCGCCGGGCGTTCGAGTCGTAGGGAGAGACGCGTACCAGGCGATGAACGCCATTTTCGGCTTTCAGATAGCCGTAGGCGTAAGGGCCCTGGATTTCAAGCGTTGCGGTTTTGATGCCCGCACAGTCGCCCTCCTGGTAGTCGTCGGTATAAATCTTGAATCCCTTGCGCTCAGCCCATCTCATATACATGCGGTAGAGCATTTCCGCCCAGTCCTGCGCTTCGGTGCCTCCCGCTCCTGCATGAATGGTGATGAGGGCGTTACCGGCATCGTCTTTACCCGAGAGCATGTTCTTGAATTCAAGCGATGCTATGTCGTGCTCGATGGAGGCAATGGTGCCAATAAGCTCTTCGGTGAAAGATTCGTCTTCGAGTTCCTCTGAAATGTAGAGTTCATCAAGGCAGTTCTTTGCCCTCGATTCGATTTTCTCGAAAGCATCTGCCCACGATTTATGTTCGTTCAGCTCTTTTAAAACCTTGTTGGCCTCTTTCTGATCGTTCCAGAAGGCCGGATTGGCGGTAATTTTTTCAAGGTCATAAATTTTTTCCTTGCGCTCATCGACGTCAAAGATACCCCCGTAACTGTTCCAGGCGGCGCTGGATCTCCTGCAGTCTTTCTTTTTGTGGTTCAAACATGGCTTTCGGTACTGATATGTTGGCAATAAAAGCTTGACACCCTAAAGGAATAATTTTTTCCGGAGAAAACAAATGTTGCATTAAGGTTGACGATTTGATGGCTCCTTTGAAATTAGGAGAGTATCTACACAAAAAAGTAAGGGAGTTTTCATATTTTCCTTTCAGTTAAAAAAAACAGGGAGCAGCCCCGGTTATATTCACGCTTTTTTTTCGAATAGCGGGATGATAATTGGAGCAACTGCCTCATGACCGGGATGCTCCCGGGGACCAACTATAGATTTTAACGATGAATAATGCATTTCTCAGGGCAGTTCCGCACTACCTCAACCAACCTTTTGACGGGCGTCAAAGGGTTGTCATAGAAAATGTTTCTCCAGAAATTGACGGGGGAAAGTACCCTGCCAAAGGGGTGGAGGGTGAGCGCATTGTTGTAGGTGCCGATATTTTTGTCGATGGCGCCGACACTATTTGTGCAGAACTCTGTTTTCGTCCTGCCGGAAGTTCCGCCTGGGAGCGTTCGCAGATGAACTCCTTGGGCAATGACCACTGGGAAGGCTCTTTTACTGTCGGAGCTCCTGGTGTCTATGACTATACAATCGAGGCATGGGTCGATCATTTCCAGACATGGAAAAAGGGGTTATCGAAAAAAATTGAGGCGGGTCAGGATGTTGCGCTCGACCTGCAGATTGGCGCGCTCCTGGTGGAAGGTGCAGCCGAAAGGGCTGGAGCTGCCGATGCAGTGAAACTCAAGGCTTCTGTTACTACTCTCAGGTCGGCCGATCAGGGCAAGGCTTCAGTCATTGCGCTCAATGAAAAGCTTGGCGTGCTTATGGAGCGAAGCCCCGACAAGGCCATGGCAACCGTCTATGACAAGGTGCTCGCCCTGACGGTTGAGCAGAAAAAGGCCGGTTGCAGTGCATGGTATGAATTTTTCCCCCGTTCATGGGCGGCTGAACCCGGCAAGCACGGCACCTTCACTGATTGCCGCAGGCTGCTGCCGATGATAGCCGGGATGGGGTTTGACGTTGTTTATCTCCCTCCCATTCATCCGATCGGTTACACCAAACGCAAGGGCAAAAACAATGCTCTTGTGGCTGCTCCCGGTGAACCTGGCAGTTGCTGGGCTATCGGAAACAGCGATGGAGGCCACAAGGCTGTCCATCCGGAACTTGGCACTATAGATGATTTTACGGCATTTGTTGCAGCAGCGGAGGGCGTCGGTATTTCCGTAGCCCTCGATATTGCCTTTCAGTGTTCGCCTGATCACCCTTATGTTAAGGAGCACCCGCAGTGGTTCACATGGCGTCCGGACGGCACCGTTCAATTTGCTGAAA
>SZXY01000152.1 GCA_005843805.1 Chlorobium sp. | reverse complement strand
CCTGAAAACAGAGATGCAGAAAAAGATCGCCAACCTCTTTTTTCAGCTCGCTCTTGTCCTGCTGGTCGATAGCGTGAACAAGCTCATAACTCTCCTCCAGCAGCAGGTGGGCCAGCGACTCCGGGGTCTGCTTCCGGTCCCAGGGGCACTCCTGCCGCAGCACCTTGACAAGGCTCAGAACCCGCCGAAACTGTTCGGTAAGGCTTCTCTCTTTTTGCGAAACGATATCAGCTTTTAACTGCTCTATGGGTGTTTTTTCAGGCATGGGTCTTGTGGTGTTTTCATTCCGGGCTTCCTTGCTCGGGGAAGTTACTCTTTCTTGCCGCTATTCCTTATACTTCCTCTGAGCATCCAGTCAAGCTCTCAACCACCATTTACCCTTAAGCGTTTGAGACTTGTGAATATTGTCATAAGCTTGTCATCATGACCACTTCTCTTTTACAGCCAGAACAATGTGAGCCGATTGCCGCAATTGCCACGCCGGTAGGTGTTGGTGCCCTGGCGGTTATCCGAACAAGCGGCCAGGGTGTTTTTGAAATCGCCCAGCGTATCTTCCGCAAAAAAAGCAATCCATCTTTCCAGTTTGCCCAGTCCAAAGGATACCGTGTTCACTACGGTACGGTGTATGACCGTGACGGGTTGATTGACGAGGTGATAGTTATGGTCTTTCGCTCCCCCAACTCCTTTACCATGGAAGATATGGTGGAGTTCACCTGTCACGGCGGGCCGGTGGTTGTCAAACACCTCCTTAAGGTACTGCTCGACGAAGGGTGCCGACTGGCCGAACCCGGAGAGTTCACCCGGCGGGCCTTTCTCAACGGACGCCTCGACCTCCTGCAGGCCGAAGCCATTGGCGAGATGATCCACGCCCGCACCGAATCAGCCTTCCGCACCGCCGTCACCCAGATGCAGGGCACATTATCCCTCCGGCTCGATGCCCTGCGGGAGCAGCTTCTGCGTTCATGCGCCCTTTTGGAACTCGAACTCGATTTCAGCGAAGAGGACGTTGAGTTCCAGAGCCGCACAGAACTTCAGCAACAGCTCGGCACCCTGCAGGAAAAGCTTCGTCGCCTCATCGATTCCTACCGTCACGGCAGAATCCTCAAGGAAGGAGTCGCAACCGTCATTGCCGGAAAACCAAATGCCGGCAAATCCACGTTGCTCAACCTCCTGCTCGGCGAAGAACGCTCCATTGTGAGCCATATCCCCGGCACAACCCGCGACTATATCGAAGAGTGCTTCATCCACGAAAAAACCATGTTTCGCCTCACCGACACCGCTGGCCTGCGGGAAGGCAGTGAAGAGATCGAGCACGAAGGCATCCGGCGCAGCTACAAGAAAATCTCAGAAGCCGACCTCATTCTCTACCTCCTCGACATCAGCCTCGATGACTATCTCGACGACGTTGCAGTCATCCGAGAGTTTCAGGAACGGTACAGCAACGCCCGAATCATCGTTGTCGCCAACAAAACCGATCTTGCGCCCGAAAGTGCCGAAAGGGTAACGCAGCTAAACGAAGCCACCGGCAACCAAGTGTGCGCCATATCAGCAGCGAAAGGGGAAGGACTTGAAGTGCTCAAACAGCACATGAGCAGCATGGTAGAAGGGCTCGACAAACTGCACGAAGCCAGTGTCCTCGTCACCAGCCTGCGCCACTACGAAGCACTCCGCAACGCATCCGACTCCCTCGACAATGCTTGTGAGCTTATCGCGAGCGATTCCGGTACCGAGCTTGTCGCCTTTGAACTCCGTTCCTCGCTCGACTACGTTGGAGAGATCACCGGCAAGGTGGTGAACGAAGAGATACTCAACGTCATCTTTGAGCAGTTTTGCATCGGAAAGTGAGAGGGGGTTAGGTAAACGCTCAAGGGCGGTGAAGCTGTGCGGAAAGTGCCTTTTATAAGCAGCGTTGTGTATCGTCTGTAATTCACAAAGTTCGTTGTGTACCGTTTTAGAGGATTTATCAGACGCTAACTTTTTTGTATCGTTTCTGTCATCCACAAAAATCTGGTTTGTGTCGCAAGGTATTTTTTGTTCATCGCGAAATGCCGTAATTTAGCTGCTGTTTGGCTGGCAGCCATCCTCTGAAATTGGTAAATTCTTGTTTTCTGACCGCATGAGTGGAGAACAATGAAAAATCAGCATTGTGAATTAAACGATTTGGGCTGGAACGACTGGTTCGAGCAAAGGGTACAATGCAAACCCACGGATACTATCGCCCGCGTTGCGGCGGTCGATCGAGAGCAGTTGTTGCTTGTGGATCAGACAGGCACTTTCAGGGCAAAGCTGGCGGGTAGCTTTCTGCACCGTCATCACCACTCCCACGAGCTGCCCTGCGTAGGCGACTGGGTCTGTGTGGAGAAGCATGCTGGTGAGGAGTTTGGGGTGGTACACTCGCTTATCGAGAGAAGGAGTTCGCTGCGCAGAAAGTCGGCGGGGAAAGTCGTCGAGTATCAGATGATAGCGGCGAACGTGGATTATGTGGTTATCGTTCAGTCATGTCATTTTGATTTCAATCTGAAGCGCCTGGAACGTTATCTCGTCATGGTGATGGATGGTGGGGCTGAGCCCGTCATTCTGCTCACCAAGACTGATCTGGTGGAGCCTGCTGTTCTGACTGCGCAGTTGGCGGAACTGCGTTCTGCTGGTATCACCGCACCGATAGTAACGTTGAGTAACGTAACAGGGGACGGTCTGGATGATCTCAGGCGGCTGCTCGTGCCAGCAAAGAGCTACAGCTTCGTCGGCTCGTCAGGGGTTGGCAAGAGCACGCTGATCAATCACCTCATTGGCAGTGAGATGTTGGACACAAAGGCTGTCAGCGGAACAGGCGAAGGGCGGCATACAACGGTTCGTCGTGAGCTGATTCGTATCGAGGGCGGTGCGCTGGTTATCGACAATCCGGGAATGCGTGAGTTTGGCATTTTGGGTGCGGAAGGAGGTATCGCGAGCAGTTATTCTGACATCACCGCACTATCATCAAGCTGCCGGTATCGCGACTGCAGCCATACAGGCGAACCAGGCTGTGCGGTGATTGAGGCCATGCATTCCGGCGAAATTAATCAGGAGCATTTTGAAAACTACAAGAAACTAAGGAAAGAGTCCGAGTTTTACGAGATGTCCTATGCTGAAAAGAGAAAAAAGGATAGGGAGTTTGGCAAGTACGTGAAGTCGGTCAAAAAAGGGTTCAGGGATGAGAGTTGAATTTCCAAGAGATTTAACCGGCCATCAGAATGTTTTTCAGGGCTTTGAGCGGTGCCTTGTGCTTCTCTGGATTTTGTGTTTTAAGCTTTACGATATTGCCAAGTTTCCATTGTACCGCAGGCATATAGCGCAGGTTTTCTAATGGCAGAAGCTCCCAGTCGGGAGTGCCGCTTTTGAAGCTTATTAGAAAACTTTTGTCGGTATCGGTCAGGTGATCATGAATTGACTTTATAAGGCGAGATCGTGTTGATTCATAGTCGTCATAGCTGAAAGCCGTGAAAGTCATGCCGGTAAACTGATGCTGAAATACCGTTTTCTGGTCGAGCAGGTTTGGATTGATGAGTTCATGTATCGGTCTGGAATGGCTAATCAGCATGGTCATAAATCCAAGGCGGATATCTGGTGTATATTCTTCATGCTCAAAAAGCTGATGGATATCAAACATATCTCGCGGATGCTGTCGATCAAGTGCGGCACATATTTTTCCGCCGAACAATTCCGCGTGTGACAACACATTAATGGAAACAAATTTTTTAAACTCGGTTTCTACTGATTTTGAAATGTCCATTATCCGGGGAGGAAAAACGTGACCTCTGATAATGGTGTTTACTTCAATTTTGATCTGTGCTGATGGAGATTGACAGGTCAGCTTTGCTTCCTTTCCGCTGCCTTGCTTAACCAATTGGGTCTTTATCCTCGGTATTGCATGATTGATCTTCTGGCTGATATGGTTTAAGCCCTCAGAAATTTTTCGCATTGCAGTATCGTGATCATCCGGCGGCAAATAGGTCAGGTCAATATCGACAGATAAGCGGGGCATATCTCGTACAAACAGATTGATTGCCGTGCCACCTTTTAACGCAAAGAGGTTTTCTTTAGCCACAAGCGGTAACACCTGAAGCAGAAGGTCTACCTGTTCGCGATACATTGGATCTATCATAGCTTTACCAGCTCCTCTGGCAGGTTAAGAGCATATTTTTCGACATAAACGCCGCCTTTAACGATACTTCTTGCTCCTTTTCCGAGATCAAGTTTCGAGTGTTCAAGGCGCTTATGCCACTCATGTCCGGCTTTTTCTGCCATGTAGAGAAAAAGGCGTTTTACCCTGATCGAGCGACACTGCTCGAGAAGTTCCTGTACTAAATGAGGGCGAAGTGTTGTCAAGCCTTCCATGATCTGATAGCATTCCACAAGATTCAGGGTATCAGGGGCAAGGTAGATGCATTCAAAAACTGCCCGCTCCGGAGAAGATATGCGTATTGAAAACAAGGGTAACTGCAAATCAATTATACAGGACTCATTTGGCAGGACTGATGTTTTTTCATGGACGATCAGTTGCGGCCACTCATATTTTCTGAACCATGCCGGTAAAAGTGTTTTGATTGGCGAAAATAAAAAAATGGTCTGTCTGCCAAGAGGTACATAATGGGCAAAACCCTGTAAGGCAAGGGCGGTGAGCGCCCCGGCATGAATCGGAAGTTTGGCTTGCGATTGCAGGGTATAGAGGGCCCCTTGCCACGTCACCTCTTCACCGGGCCGTTTCAACGCACCGGTACCGAAGGACTCAAACCAGCCGCTTTTACGGTAATGTTTCTGGAGATCATGGGATATGCCAAGCTGCTCAAGCCATGATGACAGATCAACAGTGCCCTGAATGTGGTGGGCGATTGTTGATTTTAATTTTATTCTGATATTGGTATTCATACTACTAATATCAGAATATTTATACTAAACCACAAATCGTAAAAGGATAAGTGAACTCGCATAACTGGTTCATATTTTCAACATGTACTACTTGCAGTACTTCCTCAACATCAAAAGAATCAAGGCTTAAGCAAAACGAAGAATCAAAGAAGAGGAACTGTTCGATTTTCTACACTTGTGAGTATGCATAGCCGCCGTGGAAAACCCTTATCACCAGCACTAATTTAATCTATACTGTTGATTTATAGAGGGCTTTGGTATGAGTTCTATCCTTTGCAGAACAGGTTTGGTTGATTTTGGCGGGTAACGTAAATTATTTTGATTTGGTGCTGGTTGACATGGAGGTTAACTTTTTTGAGCGAGCAATCACCTTTTATCAGGCGTCGCCCTCAACATGTAGCCATGATGTTGATTCGTTTCTTTGCTGGAATCAACATCATGGTCATGGGAAGAAAAGCTGTGTTTCGAAGTCACGAAGGGGTTCAGAAACTTTTTTTCGCTGATACTTTCAGGCTGACGACCGATTGTGCTATTCGCTGCAGTTCGCTCATCGGGACGTTCATTTCTGTGGCAAGTTGTTTGAGAAGGGGCTGCTGGGCAATCAACTCCTCTGGATAGTGACTCTCTCCGAGAACCGATATGTCGTCAAATCCTGCATGTCTCATTGCGTCGAGGTACTCCTCCTTGCGGATGGCTCCGGCAATGCAGCGGATATAGGCTTCAACTGAACCGTTGAGGTAGTCGGGCAGATCTTCAAGAAGGGCCATGTCTGATACCATAAGCGTTCCTCCGGGTTTCAGGACACGCCAGGCTTCCTGAAAAACTTTGGGCTTGTCTGTTGAGAGGTTGATGACGCAGTTGGAAATAATGACATCGACCGACGAACTCTCGACAGGAAGGTTTTCGATCTCTCCAAGCCGGAATTCAACGTTCCGGTATCCGTTTTTTCTTGCGTTCTCGTTTGCTCGCTCTATCATCTCTGGCGTCATGTCTACTCCGATAACCCGCCCCTGCTCTCCGACGGTGTTTGCGGCAAAAAAACAGTCTACTCCTGCGCCTGATCCGAGGTCAAGCACGACATCACCTTCCCTGATTGCTCCGAATGCTACGGGATTGCCGCACCCGAGCCCAAGATTTGATCCTTCCGGGATGTTCTTCAGCTCCTGCTCGGAATAGCCGGCCATTTTGTTTGCGGAGTGGATAAATTCAGGTTCAAGAACGCTGGTCTTTTGAAAACATCCGCACCCGCTTCCGGGCTTAACGGTTGAGGCGTAGCGTTCTTTGATTGCCTCTATGATACTTTTGCCTTCCATGATACTCTCCTTGATCTTGATAGTTAAAGAATAAGTTATTCGTTATGGAACATTGTGTTCGATAAAATAATAGCTATATTTAATCGCTGTGTCAAGAATCAATGTTTGGCAAATTGTTCACTACCGAACAAAACAGCCGGTTTTGTCATCCGAAAAACGAGGATTTATGAAAGAAAAAAAGGAAGACCGGCGGATTAGCCGCACGCGCAGGCTGATGCATGAGGCGCTGATGGCCCTTATTGTGGAAAAAGGGTACGAGGCGATTACTGTTCAGGATATTCTGGATCGTGCAGATGTGGGGCGATCGACCTTCTATGCCCACTACAGGGACAAGGATGAACTGCTCCTCTCCAGTTTTGAGCATCTTCGAACCTTGTTTGAAGAGCAGCAGCAAGCCATTTTGGAATCGAGACGTACCGGCAAGGCTCCTGCAGTCAATCTCATTCTGGAACTTTTTCGTCATATCGGAGAGCATCACAAACTCTACAAGGCTATCGCCGGTAAACAAAGTGGCGAGATGATTGTGAAATACCTTCACCGCTATCTCTATAATCTGCTGATCGAACCGCTGACTGCGCTCATTAAGAACCGAAAATCCTTTTCGGTACCCATTGAAATAACGACCCACTACCTGGTCAGCTCGCTGCTCTCTCTCATGACCTGGTGGCTTGACAACAATATGCCTTACTCAGCGGAAAAGATGGATGAAATATTCAGGGTACTGACAACTCCATGCATTGAAGCTGCATTCGGGCGCAAAGTGGAGAAGAAGGGTGCAGAGAGTTTGAGCGGAGAGCCTGATGGCAGCGTGAAGGCATTTTACAGTCACTTTATCGATATCGATTGCTGTCCTGACAAGTAGGGAGGTAATGATCAGGATAAAGGGAAGATTATCATTCTGACAAATGGATTTGCCAGGAAAAGCCAGAAAACGCCAGCGCAGGAGATAGCTTTCAGAGAGCAAAGAAAAAAAGAATATCAGGAGAGAACATGAGTGATTTGCAGGAATGTATCGCCAGGAGGAAAATTGAGAATCCAGACTTTGCGGAAGGCTATGACGAGGGATACCGCCACTTCAGAATCGGGGTGACGCTGAAGCAGGCACGCCAAAATGCAGGGATGATGCAGGACGAGCTTGCTGAAAAACTCCAGACGCACAAATCGGTGATTTCACGTATCGAGAATCATGCAGAGGATATAAGGCTTTCTACGCTCTCTCATTACGGCGGCCGCCTTAGGTAAAAAACTGGAAATCCTGATTCAGTAAAAGGGATTTCCAGAACAGCTTTTTGCCTCAACATGTCGTAGAACCGGGGTTAGAAAGCACGCACTGCTCGCACACGGTTGTATTCATCCTTGAAGTTCAGGGTGTCGTCGGCCTTGCTTTCACTCTTGAATGATTGGCACCATGCACTGCTTTCATTGATCTCGGATGAACTCCAGTAGGTAGCATCTACAAACCCTCCAATAACATTTTTGCTAAGGAAAAGAAGGTTCAGTTCATCCCTGCTTGGCAGGAACCAGTCATGATACCCACCTCCGCGATACTCACTGGCAACTGCGGCTGCGCTTTGGGGAAAATTTGATGCAGGGTATGTCAGCAAAATCTTGCTGGTATTGGCAGCTCCCTGACTTGTTGCAGTGCTGGTATTGGCAAGTTCCCGGTAAGCAAAATCGGAGGACTTCTCATATTTGATTTGATCGGTGCTCCAGACAAACTGCGATGTGGTTTGAGTGATGAAGGTGGTCGTTATATCTGCCGGGGCGGCAATAAGGCCATGCTGACCGCTGGCATCGAGATAAAAGACATCTCCCCCTCCATAACTTTCACCAATCTTTGGGGTGGCTGCCGAGGAAGGTGCTGAACCCAAAGAGAGTGTCAGGCTTGCAAGCAGTAGTATGATCCAGAAATGGTCGTGGGTGGTTTTTGTAAAGAGCTTCATGATGTGTTGTTCAGGTGGATATTATTTCCGGATAGCTTTGTCAGTTTTGATGTCGAGCAATGGATGAAGCAGTCACCCCGGATATCTTCTATTATAAAAACAAGTCTGGACGGGAAGTGGATTTCATTGCTCAGCCAGAGAATCGAGCACCTATGCTGGTAGAGGTTTGCGAGTCGATTGCTGACCAGCAAACCCGAAAAAGGGAAATCACAGCTCTTT
>SZXY01000063.1 GCA_005843805.1 Chlorobium sp. | reverse complement strand
GCTAATTCCTGGCTATCGAAAAAAGAAAAAAAAGGGCGGGACAACCCCGCCCCTACATAACAATTTGTTATTTGTCGTCGTCAACCAGACCCTCGAGACGGTCCTCAAGGTCTGCGTAGATCTCTTGCAACTCATCGATCATATTCTGGTCGGCTTTCCACATGCCACGACCGTGCGCTTCGAGCATTCGACCGACAATGTTCTTGATTGCCTGCGGGTTCAGGGTTGCAAGTCGCTCCCTCATATCGGGGTCAAGCGCGTAGGTTTCGGCGGTCTTTTTGTAGACCCAGTCGTCCACACTCTTGGTGACGGCATCCCATCCAAGCATGTAAGTGACACGGTTGCTGATCTCACCAGCTCCACTGTGTCCGTGCTTGAGCATCCCTTCAAACCATTTCGGGTTGAGCAGTTTTGAACGGTACTCGATACGAAGCGATTTATCGGCATCGTCTACCTTGATGTCGGAGGTGAATGACTCGACATAGTTGAGCTTGATGTCGTTGCCCTTGGTGTTGCGGCGCCTTGCGGCAAGCTGCAGCGATCCCGATGACGAGAAGTAGTGGTCGATATCGGAAATACCAAACTCGGTAGAGTCAACCTGGTGCACAACCCTGTCAACGGAACCGAGCAGTTTCTGCAGGATTTCGCTCTCCTTCTCCCCTTTTCGTCCACCACCGTAAGCACTGCTGTTGCGGCGAATAAAGAGGTCGTCGAGATCGTTTTCCGATTCCCATGCGGAATCTTCAATCATATCGTCAACATAGGTGCCATAAGCTCCTGGTGCCTGTGTAAACTGACGGGCAGTGGCGCTGTCGAACTCCATGCCGGAAGCGAGCGCCTCATCGACATGTTTTTTGACATAGTTCATCTCGACTGGTTCAAGGGCTTTGGCAGCATCCTTTACAAGCCGGTCAAGCTGATCCATGAGCAGACCGAAAGCGTCACGGAAAATCGGGCTGAGCTGCATGAGCACGTCGATGCGTGGTCTGCCAAGCTTTTCAAGCGGCACGAGGCCGTAGTGGCTGATTTTGCCAAAAGCGTCGTATGATGGTTCTGCGCCAAGCAGCCTTATGACGACGGCAACAGCCTCTCCCTTGGTTTTGATGGTGTCGAGTCCCCAGAGCACCTGGGCAATGGTTTCAGGGTAGACGCCGTCATTTTCTTCGAGATGCTTTTTGACGATGCTGTCGGCAATGAGCGTCCCGCGCTTGAAGGCGAGGACAGAGGGGATTCTCCATGGATCGATGGAGTGGATGTTGCGTCCGGAAGGGAGCACATTGATGCCGTCCCGCACCAGGTCACCGCCCGGTCCGGAGGAGATATAGCGTCCGTCGAGCACCTTCAACAGGGAGTCCATCTCTCCGGTATTGTCACGAAGGGCAAAGAGAAGCTGCGAACCCTCCTGGGCCAATTGATCGACAAAGGGCTGATAGTCGGCAGGAATCTTCGATCCTCCGGTTATCGACGCAAAAACGCTTGATGAATTTTTGCGGTCGAAGACAATCTGCTGCACAAAATCGCGGCAGGCATGATCAACCCACTCACGCAGGCGAATGGCTTCCTCTTCGCCTTTTCTTGACCGGCTGCTCAACTCCTCATAACTTCTGAAATGTCCGTTCTTCCCCGAAGCACTCATGAGAAGGGATGGAAGGGTCTTTGACTCTTCTGCCCGGTTTTTCAGGGTTTCGGCGACGGTAATGATCTGCGATTCAAGCGGGCTCGCCTCTCCGAAAACGTGAAGAGAATTGGAGATCAGGCGGTTTTCAAGTTCTGAAATATAGATGTAAAGCCTGCTGACATAGTCGCCAAACCCTTCACCCTCACGACGGGGACAATCGTCGGTCAGATTGAGCAGATCAGCTTTCTGCATGATCGCCTCTTCGATGCCTGAAGCATCGGAATGCTCATCAAAGGTGGCACCAAGATATCTTTCACGGAAATCAACGAGCAGCTCTTTCAGTGCAGGCAACTCCTTGTAAAGACCTGCGCGTGAAAGCGGAGGCACCACATGGGAGACCATGGTGGCCAGACCACGCCGTTTTGCGATTGTCGATTCACTCGGGTTGTTGACCGGATAAATATAGATGTGCGGCACCTCGCCAAGCAGTGCGTCTGGCCAGCAGTCGCCCGTGAGACCTGTCTGAAGGCCAGGCATCCACTCAACAGAGCCGTGCATACCGACATGCACCATGGCGTGCGCCTGGAACTGACGGCTTATCCAGCGGTAAAATGCGATATACTGGTGATGGGGGGCGTTTGTCTTGTCGAAGAGCAAGCGCATCGGGTCTCCCTGCACACCGATACGAGGCTGAACACCAATGAAAATATTGCCATATTTTATGCCGCCAACAAAAACATCATTTTCACCCATCGGTACGATTTCACCGGGGAATTTCTGCCACCGATCTTCGATGCGTTCACGCTCCCTCGGTGAGGTAAGCTCTTTGAAGGTTTCATAACTGACTTTCAGTGCGTCCGGACGGTTCTGCTGAATCTGGTGATCGGTGGCATGGTCAAGCGCCGTGAAGAGGGCATCAGCAGATTCAGGAAGCTGACCGACATTGTAGCCCGCTTTTTTCAGCCTTTGCAAAACAGCAAAGAGTGTTCTTGGAACATCGAGCAATGCAGCACTGGCTTTTTTGCCGAGACCGGGAGGATAATCGTAGACAATAAGGGCAATTTTTTTGTCGCGATTGGCTGTTGCACGCAACCTGAGCCACTGTTTGACAACGAGCGCAAGGCGTTCTATGCGTTCAGGAACAGTCTCTATCTTGCCATCCTGGAGCGCTCCGAGAATAATCGGACAGATTGCTCCGTCCATCTCCGGAATGGCATAGGTAAAGGTAATCTGCATGGGCGAAACGCCAAGTTCATGCCATGATTCAAATCCCTGGGTAAGAAGAGGCTGTGCGACGATATAGGGAACATCGAGCTTGCTCATGATCTCGTGCCGCGCTTCAGCGGCAATGCCCGGTTTGGTCGATCCTGCAGGGCCGCCAACAAGGCCGAAGCCCATCATGTTGACCAGAAGATCGATATTTTCCTTGGCCAGCCAGTCGCGCACAAGCACATGACCTTCAACACCCATCACAAAAGAGGGAAACACCTGAATCCCCTGCTTTTCAAACACACGAATGGTGTTGTCGATATAGGTTTTCTCCTGCAGGAGATGTTTGCGGAAAAAGAGGAGCCCGATTTTCTGCCCTTTGTCGATATTGACGCCACGTTTTTTCAGCCATACCTTGTAGCTTTTGACATCCTTGAAATAGGCCGGAGCATCAGGATGGTAGATTCCCATGTTCGGCACATCGACAATGGCACCGACATTCAGCTTTTCATTAAAATATTCGCGAAGAATCAGGCGGAACATGTTTGCGATATTGTCCGCCGTCGGCTGCATCCAGTAGGAGTAGACCATCAGCCAGTTCTTGAAATCCTTTGCCTTGTTGGGCACAAGCGGCAGGATGGTTCGCATGATTTTCATCAGCTTCATGTAGCCATAGAGGGCATCCTCATCGCGCCCCTTGACCAGCATTTTTGCCACCTTCTTAACCATATCCGGCATACCTGCCTTTCCGTCGCCGACAGAATAGCTTCCAACCTTGGTCAGCGCCATCGCTTCCGGCATTGACTCAAAAATAAAAATGGTCTTTTCGTTGGTGGCCTGATCGAGCTGTTTCTTGAACCAGTCGATCTGCTCCTTGAAATTGATCATACTCATGAAAACACAGTCAGCTTCCTGGATTGCTTTGGCAGCTTCAGGATGCTGCTTTTCAAGATCAACATCGCTCAACTGGGTCAGTTCCGCTTCGCCAGCAAGAAGCCCCTTGATCTTTTTCCAAAGACCGGCGTTGTACTGCTCAAGTCCGACAATAGCAACGACTTTACGACGATTCGACATGATGTATAAAGTAAGTACGAATTAAAGGATAACATATAAAAAATAGTATCGTTACCTCTAATGTATAAAAGAAGGGGAAAAGTTCCGAAAAAAGACCTTTCCGGTAAACTTTCCGGAAAGGCCTGGGTAGGGGGGTTTCTAAAAACTCAGTGCGGCTTCAACAATCTGTTCTGCCTTTGCATTCGGAAGATAGAAGTAACGTCCGCCGAGTTTCTGGGCAAGCTTGGGAGCTTCGCCCCTGGAAAGATAGTTCATCTGGGTATCGACAACGATGGATGCAATACCATCAGACTGGATGGATAGTGACAGAGCTTCGATCTCTTTCTCCAGATCCTCCTTGGAAATTTTTTCAGCATTGGGATCAAAGGTCGCCTGAAGTCCGATGTTGCCGCGTCCGTCGGTAATGAGCACAAACATGATCTGTGAAATACCTTTTGTTCGGGCCTGCTTGGCGGTCTCCCAGCCAAGATAGAGCGCAGAGGCAAGTGGTGTGCCTCCACCGGTCGGAAGCACGTCAAGCTCCCGTTTAGCACGATCAACGCTCTGTGAGGGAGGCAGCAAAACCTGCGCCTGCTTGCCACGGAAGGAGATCAGGGATACCTGGTCGCGATGCACGTAGGCATTCTGCAAAAGACTTGCAACCGCACCTTTGGCCTGCCGCATACGGTTGAGCGCCATGGAGCCCGAAGCATCGACCATGAAAATAAAAAGCGTACCCGACTTGTCGCGGAACCGCTTGATCTTCACGTCGTCCTTGGTAATGATCAGTGCCGTTTTCGGTCTGTTTGACAGCTTTTTGTCGCGACGGCGTGTCTCCTGCCAGGGTGCAGCAGAAATCAATGTAGGAATAAGCGCTACCTTGCCGCTGCGCATTTCACCAGGCTGAGCCCTTACAAAACGGCCTCGCTTGTTGTTGAGCGCTTCACCACGACTACCTGTTGTGGTTTTCTTTTTCGAAGCGAGCGAAATATTGAGAATATTGTCAGGCAGCTCCATTTCAATAGCGTCCATCATGAGCTCCTCGATCATATCAGGAGTCTCTTTCTGCTCCTCTTCGGCTTCGGAATCAGGAGTATCTGACTTTGCTTCCTCGTCTTCGGCTTCCTGCTCCTCATCGGGTGGTGGTGGCTCCTCCTCCGGTGGCATGTCATTTGCTTCAGCTTCCCTTTCCGGCATGCGTGTTGCACGGGGAATCAGCACAAGCTTGATGGCCTGTTTCATATCCTCTTCATCGACATCGCTCCGCTGGGCAAGCGCTGCGCTTGCAAGTGCAGCCCGAACGGTAAAGATATCGACACGGTTTCCCTCGACTCCGAGACTGAGTGCGGTCTGGATAAGCGCCTGAACCTGCTCTTTCGTTATGGAAACGTGAGGAAGCTGCTCCTTGGCGGCCTGGATAAGACCAGTCAGCATGTTCAGTTCGTCACGGGTATCCTCTTCATCCCGTTTGCCGAGAACTGTATTGACAATTTTCTTTCGTGCCCTGTAGTCGTTCTGCGCAGTAAAGGGCACAATAATACCTATGCGGTCAAGCAGTCCCATGCGCACCTCTCCGTCGCTCGGATCATAGGTGCCCACCAGCATGAACTTTGCCGGGTGCACCTCACTGAGGCCCTCACGCTCGACAAGCACTTCGCCACGTGAAATGGCATCCATGATGTGCGACACCGCCGAACTGTCGAGAAGGCTGATAGAGTCAACATAGAGCACCCCGCCGTGTGCCTTTGAAAGCACGCCGTGCTGAACGACACGGGTTCCGGTAGCAAGGGTTGCCTCCAGATCGACACCACCGATCAGACGATCTTCGGTAACGTTCAAAGGAAGTTCCACAAAAGGAGTACCTTCGGGCAAGATACCCGCAAAGGCCCGTGCTATGGTCGATTTTCCTGACCCTACGGCTGACGGGATAACCACACCGCCAAGCTCAGAATCAACGGCCAGCAGCATGAGCGCCTGCTTGGCCAGATCCATTCCTACTATATCGGTAAAAGCTATCATTATACTGCTTCCGCTTCTCCAAGGACTTTTGCAAGTTCGCGATCAATTTTTTCACCAGCATCGAGGGTTTCAAGCGGATCTTTGCGCAAGCGGTGGCGCAGACAGAGACCAGCAATCTCCCTGACATGTTTCATTGTAACTTCCTTCTGACCAAGGAAAGCGGCGTGTGCAAATGCGGTACGGGTAATGGTAAGTTCACCGCGATGACCGTCAATACCGAGATTCATGCAGAGTCTGGCAATATCGGTAAGCACCTGATCGGTCATGGTCACTTCCGGAAGCAGATCCTTGGCTGTCTGTATCTTTTTCTGCAGCTTCAACTGCTCACGGTTGTACTTTTTCATAAAGGCATCGGGATCATCGTCAAACTCACGACGGCGTTTGACAATATCGACCCTTTTGGCAATATCGAGAATGGTTATGATGCGGGCATGAAGACCGAAACGGTCAAGAAGCTGGGGACGCAGCTCGCCTTCCTCCGGGTTACCTGAGCCGACAAGCACAAAGCGGGCTGGGTGGCGAATGCTTATACCTTCGCGCTCTACAACGTTTTTGCCGCTGGCGGCAACGTCAAGAAGAACGTCAACAAGATGGTCATCGAGCAGGTTGACCTCGTCGATATAGAGAAAGCCTCGGTTTGCCTGGGCAAGAAGTCCGGGTTCAAAAGCTTTCACACCGCTGGTAAGCGCCTGCTCGATATCGATAGTACCGCAAACGCGGTCTTCGGTAGCGCCAAGCGGAAGATCAACGACCGGAACCGGAATTTTTTCAGTCTTGAGTTTGGTTGGATCAATCGCCTTCTGCCCTTTTTTGGCCTCTTCACCCTCGATGAACTGATCGACAGTACGATTGTAGGTATCATCCTTCACCCTTTCAATCAAGGGAAGTACTTCAGCAAGCGCCCTGACGGTGGTACTCTTTCCGGTACCCCTGTGTCCCATGACAAGCACTCCGCCTATCCTCGGATCGATGATATTGAGGATCAGACTGAGCTTCATTTCCTCCTGACCAACAATTGCTGTAAAAGGAAAGGCCTGACCGGACTTCTTTTTTGCAGCAGGCTTTGCTGCCTTTTTGGGCTCCGAAGCTACCGTAACATCTGAACCCGCCTTCACCTTTGCCGCTACAGATTTTTTTGCAGTTGTTTCAGTCTGAGTCATAATTGATCGTTTGGTTGATTCCTTCTCACCTCGTGAACCATGAAACTCATTCACAGGAAAAGGCTTACTTGTTTAAGAGTTTAAATAATAAGCCTTGAATTTATGCTTTTAGAAAGACAATAGAAAATGGTTTTCAAAAAGTTAACGCTGCAGAGCATTTTCTGCCGCCTCTTTTATCGTTTCAGAGAGTGTTGGATGAGCGTGAACCGTTTCGGCAAGCAGTTCGGCAGTAACTTCAAGTCGTCGGGCAAGCGTCAGTTCCCCGATCAGTTCCACCGCTCCGTGCCCGAGCAGGTGAGCTCCAAGCAAACGTCCGTCCAAAGCGTTGAACACCAGCTTCACAAACCCCTCGAGATTGCCGTATGCATTGGCCTTGCCGGAAGAGGCAAACATTGATCGACCAACTTTTACACTGTATCCCCGCGCTTCCGCCTCCTTTTCGCAGAATCCAATGCTTGCAACCGAAGGCTCGGCATAGACACAGCGTGGAATCATGCTTTCATCGAGTGGCCGGGCCATTTTGCCCGCAATGGTGTCAACCGCAATAGCCGCTTCCGCCGACGCCTTGTGGGCCAGCAGCATGCCTCCGCGCACATCGCCAATGGCAAAAATATGAGAAACAGAGGTTCGGCAGACCGAATCCGTTACAACGAACCCTCTGAAACTCTCCACTCCTGCAAGATCCAGACCAAGCCCCTGAGTGTTGCCGGTAACGCCGACAGCGACAAGCATGCACTCCGCACTTATTGAGCGCGACTCCTCTCCCTCAACCACAAGCAGCCCGCTTACCTGATCGCCGGACAGAGCGACCGCCTCCAGTTTTGCACCAGTCGCTACAGTGATCCCCGATTTCTGAAACGAGCGCTGAAGAGCCTCTGAAATCTCCTCATCTTCAAGCGGCAGCAGACGCGCCATCATCTCCACCAGCGTCACCTCCGTACCTGCCATGGCATAAAACCAGGCCAGTTCAACGCCAATTGCACCACCACCCACCACAATCATCGACTGCGGCAACGACTTGAGAGCAAGCGCCTCCCTGCTGGTAATTATGCGTTTTCCGTCCGGTTCAAGCCCCGGCACTGTCCGCGAACGACCTCCCGATGCAATAATAATATGTTCAGCACTCACACGCTGAACCCGCTCACCATCACGAAAAATATCGAGATCGTGCGAACCGCTGAAAACCGCTTCGCCCTGAATGACCTCCACGCCAGCACGGCGAAGCATGAAGGCAATTCCTTTGGAGAGTTTCAGCGCAACACCCCTGCTGCGCTTGACCGCTTCGCCAAGATCGATGGTGGAGCCCTGAATGTTAAGGCCGTAAGAGGCGGATTTTTTGACAAGATCGAAGAGTTCACCACTTCTGAGAAGCGCTTTGGTGGGAATACAGCCCCAGTTGACGCACACACCGCCCAAAGCGCCTTTTTCGATGATACAGACCTTCATGCCAGCTTTGGCGGCACGGAGAGCAGCTTCATAACCGCCCGGACCTGAACCGATAACAGCCACTTCAAAGCGAAGAAGGGGCCCCTCTGGCAACTGCTCTGTGGATTGCATGGAAAGATATGGTATGGTTTTGTTATACTTACCCCGTAAGAGTGCTCAGGGTAGTGTTCAAGTTTCAGGAAAATGCAAAATCAGACGCTAAAAAACGAATCGGAGCAACCGGAAGGAGTAATTCCTGAACCAAAAAAACTCACCCTGCAGGTAAGCCGGGTACAGAGCTCGATGCGTATCGACCAATACCTGACACGGCAGATTGAAAACGCTACACGCAACAAGGTTCAGGAGGCCATCGAGGAAGGACGGGTGCTGGTCAATGAAAAGCCGGTCAAATCGAACTATCGCATCAAATCATGCGACCTCATCCAGATGACCTTTCTGCGGCCACCAGCTCCAGAACTGACGGCGGAAGATATCCCGATCAACATCATCTATGAAGACCAGGATATGATGGTCATCAACAAGGAACCCGGCATGGTTGTCCATCCTGCATTTGGCAACTGGACGGGAACACTGGCCAACGCCATTCTTCACCATATCGGCAAGGATGCAGAAGATCTCGATAAATCGGAACTCCGTCCCGGTATCGTACACCGGCTCGACAAAAACACCTCCGGCCTCATCATCATTGCAAAAAATCCGGTCGCACTTCACCGGCTTGCCCGCCAGTTTGCCGAGCGGAAGGTGATAAAAATATACAAGGCCATTGCATGGGGAGTGCCCGACCCGCTCTCCGGTACAATCCAGACCAATATTGGACGATCAAGAAAAGACCGCAAAATAATGGCCAATTTCCCTTTTGAAGGCAAGGACGGAAAAACCGCCATTACAGATTATACCGTAACAGAGAACCTGCATTGGTTTTCCCTTCTCTCGGTCACACTTCACACGGGCAGAACCCACCAGATCAGGGCGCACATGCAGCACCTCGGCCACCCGATCCTTGGCGACGAAACCTACGGAGGAGCTTCGCTGCGCACCCTGCCATTCAGCAAGAGCGAAAGCTTTGTCAGAAACCTCTTCGAACTGCTGCCACGCCAGGCACTTCACGCCGCACACCTCTCATTTCATCAGCCCATGAGCCATGAACCGCTCTCCTTCACCGCCCCGCTGCCGGAAGACATGCAGCTCGCGCTTGAAAAAATCCGTTCGATTATTGAGCAGGAATCTGCCTGACAAACAACTGCAGAAGCAGTGAAGCATCTCTTTCCTTCTCCCGTCATTTGCATTTTTTCCCCGATAAGGCTATTCTCTTTTTACTGCGGTCACAACCCCTGTTGCGACGGCATAACTATCCGAAATCACAAACCGCTCCACCACATGAAAGTACTCGGCTTCAACGGCAGCCCGCGCAAGGAAGGCAACACCCATAAACTCCTCATGCGTTGTTTTGCAGCGCTTGAAAAAGAGGGAATTGAAACCGAACTTATACAGATAGGTGGAACAAACATCAGGGGATGCCTCTCCTGTTACCGCTGCGTTGAACTCAAAGACCGGCAATGTTCCACAAAAAACGATATTTTCAACGAGGTGTTCCGCAAAATGCTGGAAGCCGACGCTCTGTTACTGGCCTCTCCAACCTATTTCGCCGACATCACCCCTGAACTGAAAGCGCTGATCGACAGGTCAGGATTTGTGTCGCGGGTCAACGGCAACCTCTTTCGCCACAAGGCAGGAGCAGGGATTGTGTCACTGCGCAGGGGCGGGGGTATTCACGCTTTTGACACCATCAACCACCTCTTCCAGATCTCCGGAATGTTCACCGTTGGTTCCACTTACTGGAATCTCGGCTTTGGCGGTCGCGAGGGCAGCGAAGTGGAAAACGACCGTGAAGGCATGGAAAACATGGAGGATCTCGGTCGCTCAATGGCATTCCTTCTCAAAAAACTGGCGGCTAACTGAGTTACAAGTGCCGCTCAACCGGCATTAACAGATCACTCTCTTTTCAATCATACCGAACATTATGACATTACGCTCTGCGGCCATCGCCTTCTGCACTCTCGTTTTTCTCTCTCCCCTGCCAATCCGGGCAGCAGAGCTTTTTCCGGCCCCGACATCGACGGTTGTGGATGACTATTACGGCAAAAAAGTTGCTGATCCCTTCCGTTCTCTGGAAAATCTTGACAATCCTCCGGTGCAGAAGTGGTTCAAAGAGCAATCAGCCCATGCTCAGTCGATCCTTCACCAAATTCCCGGACGAAGCGCATTGCTGAAAAAAATGCAGGAGTTCGACAGCCGCAAAACATCGAAAGTATACAGCCTCTCCATCACCGATAACGACCGCTACTTCTACCTGAAAGAGAGAGCAACGGACGAAACCGGTAAACTTTTCTACCGTGACGGTTTCAGGGGCAAGGAAACCCTGCTTTTCGATTCCTCCACGTTTGAGGCTGGAAGTGGTAAAACTTATGTTATCAGCGGAGTTGCGCCATCCGACGACGGATCGAAGGTGGTCATTGCCGTCTCGGCCAACGGTTCCGAAAACAACATCCTTCTCATCATGGATGTTGCCACTAAAAAACTCTCTCCTGAAAAAATTGACCGCTGCAGGTTTGCCTCTCCCTCATGGATCACGGACGGCAGCGCGTTCCTTTACAACCGCCTGCAGCCAACTCACGATGGGCAAAATCCGCAGAACAACAGCAAAACCTGGCTACACCGCATCGGAAGCGACCCAGCAACCGACCGTGAAATTTTTTCACAGGCAACAAATCCTGAACTGCATATCCTGAGCGAAGATATCCCCTCCGTCGAGTTCGACAGAAAAAGCGGATATCTCTTCGCTTCCGTTTCGAACGTTGACCGAAGGCTCACCATCTATTATGCTCCTGCAAAGGAACTCTCAGGAGAAAAGATCAACTGGAAAAGCCTCTTTCGCCCGGAAGATGACATTCATGACTTTGCCGTTACAACAACCGACCTCTACCTCTATACTCCAAAAAATGCGCCCCGTTTCAAACTGCTGAAAACCTCGCTCAGCAACCCCGACCTGATCCATGCCGAAACGGTCATTGCTGAAGAGCCGGAAGCAGGGCTGACCTCATTTGCCCTTACAAAGGACGCCCTCTACTACACCCGCTCACTCAACGGAGTCGAGGCAAAGCTTTTCCGCAAAGAGTTCGGGAGCGACAAGCCTGTGGAGATTACCCTCCCCTTCAAGGCCGGCACCATCCATCTCTCCTCAAAAGGGTTCCAATTTAATGACCTCTGGGTGGTCATTGCAGGGTGGAGCAGCGACTACAGCCGTTACCGCTTCGACGCGGCAACCAGCACCTTCCTCCGGGAGACACTCTCATCTCCTGCTGAATATCCCGAATACCGCGACCTGGTGGTCGAAGAGCTTATGATCCCTTCGCATGACGGCACCATGGTGCCGCTTTCGGTGATCTACAAAAAAGGAATAATAAGAGAGGGACAAAACCCGACATTTATCTATGGATACGGCGCATACGGCAAATCGATCACGCCGTTTTTCAGTCCCGGAATGCTGCTCTGGGCTGACAAGGGAGGAGTGCTTGCCTTCGCTCATGTCAGGGGAGGCGGCGAACGAGGCGACACATGGCACACCGGAGGGATGAAAGCCACAAAGCCCAACACCTGGAAAGATCTCGTCAGTTGCGCCCAGTATCTCGAAAAAGAGGGCTACACGGGACCAGGCAAAATCGCCATCAACGGTGCAAGCGCTGGCGGTATCCTTGTCGGCAGGGCGATGACCGAACGCCCTGACCTTTTTGCTGCCGTCATAGCACAGGTAGGCGCCTTGAACCCGCTTCGCGGCGAAGAGAGCCCCAACGGCCCGGTAAACGTGCCCGAATTCGGAACCGTCAAAAACCGTGAAGAGTGCATGGCGCTGATCGCAATGGATCCCTACCTCAGCATAAAGGATAACGTCAGTTACCCTGCCACACTCGTCACAACCGGCCTCAACGACCCGAGAGTGATTGCATGGCAACCAGCCAAATTCGCCGCCCGACTTCAGCAGGCCACTATTTCCGGCAAACCAATTCTTTTCTTTGCCGACGACAAGGCAGGTCACGGAATGGGAAACACCAAAACAAAAGAATTTGAAACCCTTGCCGATGTACTCAGCTTCGGGCTATGGCAGACCGGCCATCCTGAGTTTCAGATAAAATAGCGCTTCGTCAATTGAGGAACAGCGAAATCATGCCAGTGAACAACAAATCATCTTGATAGAACATATCTGTCCTTGTTGTCACTTTTGTCCCTGCTGTCGCTGCTTTCCATGCTACTGCACCAGCCCCGTGAGGTAGAGCTGTCGGCGATCTTCCTGAAATCGCTCGATTGCATAACGCAGCATCACTCTCGGCATCTGCTGATAGTGCTGCTGAAGAAACCCCTCTTCCAGAGCCAGATCCCGTTTGCCCACCTCTCTGAGCAGCCAGCCTGTGGCCTTGTGAATAAGCTCTTCCGGGTCATTGAGCAACATCTCGGCAATTGCAAGGGTATCGTCAAATTCCCCGCGCCGGATAAAATGAAAGGTAGAGAGCATTGCAATCCTCCGCTCCCACAAGCTTCGTGAAACCGCAAGCCGGTAGAGCGGAGTTCTCGGGCGACATTGCAAAAAGCTGCCGACAATATGCTCCGCCGAAATATCGACCAGATCCCAGTTGTTGATAAAGCGGGTATGCGTCAGATAGATCTCATAAATCTGCTGTTTGGTGACCTCATCTCCCTTCGCAAAACGACGCATAAGCAGCAGGAGTGCAAGCAGGCGATCTTCATGAAAGGCAGACTCCAGCAGACGGACAACCTCCGGGATCGGAGCAACATCCAGCGTCGGAGAGATCTTTCTCAACACCGGAACACGAATTCCCCGGAAAAGATCACCCTCGCCATACTCGCCCGGCCCGGTCTTGAAAAATCTGAGCGCGTGCAAAGCCTCTTCGGGGGTTCCGAGGGCTTCGAGCTGCTTGCTTATGGAGTCTGCGGTTACCATTGAGATTGACCTTCAGGCAAGTTCTGCAAGTTTTGACCAGCGAGCCATCTCTTTTTCAAGCTGCTGCTGCAAAGCTTGCAGCTCCGAGCCAAGCTGCTGCTGCAACTCAAAATCACTTCCAGTTGATGCGAGCCGTTCGGCAATCTCCGACTGACGGCTTTCAGCATCCTGGATTGTCCGTTCAAGCTGCTCAAGCTCACGCTTCTCCTTGCTGGTAAGCTTGCTCTGCAGCTTTGAGGCCGGAACAACTGCTGGTTTTGGCAGCTCAGGCTCTTTTTTCAGAGGCTTTTTCTCATTCTTTCCTCCTTCCGAAGCTTTCAGCTCAAGATAAAGCGAGTAGTTGCCCGGATAGCGACGAATGGTACCATTCTCCTCAAAGGCGAAAATATACTCGACCGTACGATCGAGAAAATAGCGGTCATGACTCACCACTATGAGGCACCCCTCGTAGGTATCGAGATAATCCTCAAGCACTCTGAGGGTTGGAATATCGAGATCATTGGTAGGCTCATCAAGCAGCAGCACGTTGGGCGAGCCGATAAGTTGCCGCAAAAGATAGAGCCTCCGGCGCTCTCCACCCGAAAGGGTTTTTATATAGCTGTACTGTGTCGAAGGAGCAAAAAGAAAACGCTCGAGCATTTTGGATGCGGAAAAAACGCTGCCATCCTTGGTCTTGATCTGCTCAGCCTCATCCTGGATGAACTCTATCACCCGCTTGGAATCATCAAGATCACGGCTTTGCTGATCGTAATATCCAATTTTAACCGTCTTGCCAATATCGATATGTCCGCTGTCCGGCTTGACGCGCCCCGTAATCATCTCGAACAGGGTGGTCTTACCCGACCCGTTCGGCCCGATAATGCCGATGCGATCACCCTTTTGCAGATGGTACTCGAACGCATGGAGCAGCAGCTTGTCATCATAGGACTTCGAAACCTTGTGAAACTCGATGATCTTGTCGCCCAAGCGTCCCGCCCCAAAGCCGATTTCCAGCGCTTTTGCCTTCTCTTTTTTGGGAGCATAGACCAGACTCTCGGCCCGCAGCATACGCGCCTTCTGTTTAGTCGTGCGAGCCTTGCAGCCACCCCTCATCCAGTCAAGTTCCTGTCGGACAAGCGCCTGACGCTTGCGGTCATCCCGTATTGCCTGCTCCTCCTGTTCAGCTTTCTGCTGCAGATAGCTTGAATATCCGCCGGTATAGGTAACCGCCGTGCGGCCATCCATCTCGATCATGCGATTAGCCACACGATCAAGAAAATACCTGTCATGCGTAATCAAAATCACCGCGCCCTGATATCGCCTGATATACTGTTCCAGCCACTCGACACTGTCAGCATCGAGATGGTTGGTCGGTTCATCGAGAATAAGCCCGTCACTCGGCACCACAAGCGCATGAGCCAGAGCCACCCGCTTGCGCTGGCCACCGGAAAGCGTACCCATGATCGCCGTAAGATCATAAAGACCAAGTTTGCCAAGCACCGTCTTGGCGTTCGACTCAAGCTCCCATGCACCGCAAACATCGAGTTCATGGGCAAGGCGGCTCATACGGTCGATCAGCGAAGGATCCTCGCTGTGCCTGGTTTCAAGCTCCTTGCAGACCACCTCATACTCATAGATAAGATCCATCACCTTGTCGCTCGACTTCAGGATAGCCTCAAGCACCGTATCCTCGGCATTGTAAGGCGAATCCTGCGGCAGATAGGCAATTCTCTTCTGGTTTGCAATCATCACCTTCCCCTTGTCAGGCGTTTCAACACCCGCAAGAATCTTCAAAAGCGTACTCTTCCCGCTCCCGTTCGCCCCGATAATACCGATCTTGTCGCGATCATCGATACCAAACGAAACATCCTCAAACAAATGCTTCAGACCATATTTTTTCTCTAACCCCTCAACCGTTAAAAGCACCATACCTTCCCACCGTTCCTTATAGTTTCATTACCCTCATGACCAAGCAAAAGCTGGAATATAACCATTGCTTGGCGTTTTCAGTCATCCCGATGCTCTCTTTTTACCCACCAACCAGATGGCACTCCGCCCTTCAAACAAACTCCTGCCCGAATTCCGGAAAATCGGCAGATTTCAGCAGCAATCCTCTTTTGGCAACTGAGTGAAATGAGGCTCGTCCCTTAATTGATGACTGTTGAGGTTTTCTATTCTCTCTTTTTTTTCATAAACTTGACGTCACAAACCTTCGAGCAGCAGAACCCCGGAAAGCCCGGCATCGGATATCCCAATTTAAAATTGAACTTGCATGAGTGAATTGAACGAATCCCACGCATGGACCGAGCTACCCGTACCGGAAGTGCTGCACCAGCTTACCACTCACCAGCAAGAGCAGGTTATCGCCTGGGGCAAAAATCTGGTTGAGGTTAAAACCGAAGGATTCGATGAGCTATACAATGCCATCGCCATGATCGTCAAGTACATCCCGCACTTCGTGGTTGTCCCGCTCATGGTCGAGCACATCAAACCAAAAATCGCTGCGGGCGTCTGCTTCAAAATGGGAGTTGACCAGGCAACCGGCTACGCCAACGAACTTCCGATGGAATACTTCAGCGCCGTTTCAAAGCACATCGACGCCCTGATGATGGCGCAAATCCTCGGCAAAATGAGAAAACACAACGCCGAAAAGTTCATCCACTACGAACTCCAGCACCACCTTACGCGAATGCTCGACATCTCCATCCACCTCGAACAGCGCATGCTCGAAATCGTGGCAAAACACGTCACCCTGCCCGAACACGAAGACGACCTCGTCAAACACCCCCACACCGAGATTATCGAAAAAATCCGGGCGCTGCAGTAAACCAGATTTTTGGGGAGAGTAAACAGAGTATTCTCAGTTGAAGAGGTTTAAAGCTCTTCTTCAGAAGGGTATGATGCCCTTCAAAAAAAGTCTCGTTTACCGTTTTTCAG
>SZXY01000094.1 GCA_005843805.1 Chlorobium sp. | reverse complement strand
GGGATATTTTATCCAGAATGATACCATCATTTTCCATTTTATCTTTCAGGGTTTTCCATGCCAGTTCAAGCGTATATTCAAACCGTTGAATAATACCCTCTTTTTCCAGGAATGAAAGTGTATGTAGATCAAGTTCAGGGACTTCCCGCAAGAGGTTGACTGCTCTTGAAAAATTTTGAAGCCGTTGTTTCCATCTGATATCTTGTTCCATATTTGCTCTTGTAAGCGTTATGCCTGTACTGATGAATGGGATTGTGTGCGTGTTTAAAAGCGATTTATGGTTTCATTGCATAAAGATGTCAGAATCGATGACCTTCAGTGATTACGTACTGATGGATAGGTTATATGGATGTAATTTTTTTTAAATGTCCTTATTTATCCTTTCAACGGTCAGTATTTTAGATGTTAATATTTCCACATCATCATGCGAGTATCTACCTTTAATTTCTTTAATTTTTCGAATAAATTTTAATCTTTCGCTTTCATCTTTAATAATTATAAACGATATATCATTTGGCTGGAATTCAAGTTTCAATTTTTCTGTCGAGTTTCTTAATTGCTCTATGAATTCAGTTTTTTGCTCGTCACAATGTATTATTAGATCTAAATTATTATCGATTCGTGGTACAAATCGCCATTCCCTTTCATCGTAAAAACATTTTTCTTCTTTATTTTTAAAATCATATCCAGTATGTGGCTTGTAATAATGAAATAAGTGCTTGCTTAATGGTCGAGTACGATCCCCCGCAGAAGAATTGTCCTCCTGCAGCAGGTTCATTAATTCATAGAATGTTTGAACGAAATAAGAGTCCTCACTGTAATAGATTACAGGATTTAATTTGTTGCTGTAAGCCCAATCCCGTTTCAATCCAATTCCATATTCCCCATATTCGGCAATATGATCTGAAATTGCGGACAATGGTATGTCACAAAAACATATTGCTGGAATTAAATAATCAAAATAAGAATCATCCTGATAGATAAGACGTTCACGTGTGTATCTTATGTTGAAATTATTTTCCAAGATTCCAAATAAGCCTTGTTCGCTGGTAAAATGAAATATAGATTGTGAATGTAAAATCATTATCTATCCTGAATGTTGTTGTTTTTTTTTAATCGCTAAGCACCCTAAAAGAATTGGTTTAGCAAAAAAAGATGTAACAGTAAATCGTTAATTAAGCAAATGTCGGCTTGCTTCGATAAAGATTAGTTCTTGACTTATTGTTGGATGCTTATAAATACGATTCTTATTCTTTTTCGCAATCAAGATGTAGGGATGGCACGTAACTATTTAGGGAAGAATTTATAAATGTCTTTTCTATGAAGGAACCTGACGAAAGTAATTTTTCTATTTTCAATAATTAAACAGATTCTATAGTCTCCGATTCTGTATTCCGACTCAAAACCTTTTAATTTCTTTAAATTCTTGATTTCACTCAGACTATTGGCATTCTGTATATCTGTAATGCAGATTGCAATTTTTATTAGAATTGATTTGTCATTTATTTTATTTATATCTTTATCAAATGATTTATCAATTAAAACAATCATTGTGAGATTTTGTTGAGGAATTCATTTGTTCGACCAATTTTTATAGCATTAGCCATGCCAATTTCCTCAATTTCATCAACAGATATAATTTTTGATTTTATCCCAAGTTTTTTTGCCAGATCAAGTAATAATTTCAGATCCGATAGTGATTCACTTTCTAATAAAGCTTTCTGCATATTCTTGAATGGTTAAGGTCTTAACTTTTATTCCGCACCATATCTTTTCCCTGGTGAAAAACATGGATGCTTCGCCTCGCTCTATGCCGTAACACCAATATTAATGTTTTCGTGCAATTTCCAACGTTCCCTTTGCCTCCGCTCAGGGAACGCATAATGTTAAATCGGTGACTGAGCGGAGGCGAAGGCTTATCCCTCACACCTGGCAATCAATTTTTTCAAAATCGTGATGGCTGCTTCTGCAATGACGGTTCCGGGTCCAAAAATACCAGCCACACCTTTTTCATAAAGGAAGGCATGATCTTTTTCAGGAATGATTCCACCTGCAATAACCAGAATATCTTCGCGCTGCTCTGCGGCAAGCGTCTCGATGATTTTTGGAATGAGGGTCTTGTGTCCGGCTGCAAGACTTGATATGCCAATCAGGTGAACGTCGTTGTCGAGCGCCTGCTGAACCACCTCTTCGGGAGTCTGGAAGAGCGGGCTGATATCGACGTCAAAACCTATGTCGGCAAATCCTGCGGCAATCACCTTTGCACCTCTGTCATGGCCGTCCTGTCCTACTTTTGAGACCATGATTCTCGGGCGGCGCCCTTCAAGCGAGGCAAAAGTATCGGCAAGCTGCTGCGCTTCAATGAAAAAGGTGTTGTCTTTCATCTGCGACATATAGACACTGCTGTTGAGTCTGGTGATGGCGCGATACCTTCCGTAGGTTTTTTCGCAGGCCAATGATATTTCTCCCAATGTAGCTCTTTTTCTTGCTGCGTCAACTGCCAGTTCAAGCAGATTGCCCTCTCCGGATGCGGCGCTCTCCTCAATTGCCTTGAGGGCAAGGGCGCACTCTTCGTTGTTTCGTTCCGCCTTGATGGTTGCAAGTCGCCGGAGCTGTTGATCGAGCACAAGGGTGTTGTCAACTTCAAGCAGCTCGATATCGGTTTTGCTGCTGGTTGTGTAGCCGTTGACGCCGACGATGATGTCCTGTCCGCTGTCGATGCGGGCCTGTTTGCGTGTTGCGGCCTCTTCAATCTGCAGCTTCGGCAGGCCAAGTTCTATGGCCTTGACCATTCCGCCAGCCTCTTCGATGTCGCTGATGATTTTCCACGCTTTTGCGGCAAGCTCTTCGGTCAGGTATTCGACATAGGCGGAACCTGCCCAGGGGTCGATGCTCTTGGTGATACCGGTCTCTTCCTGCAGGTAGAGCTGGGTATTGCGGGCAATACGAGCTGAAAACTTTGAGGGAAGTGCGATAGCTTCGTCAAGCGCGTTGGTGTGGAGTGACTGCGTGTGGCCAAGCGTGGCCGAAAGGGCTTCAAGGCAGGTTCTCGTAATGTTGTTGAAGGGATCCTGCTCGGTAAGGCTCCAGCCGGAGGTCTGGCAGTGGGAGCGGAGCATCAGTGACTTCTGATTTTTTGGATTGAACTGCTTTACGATTTTTGCCCAGAGCATTCTTGCCGCACGCAGTTTGGCAATTTCAACAAAATAGTTCATGCCCATCGCCCAGAAGAAAGAGAGGCGCGGAGCAAAGGCGTCGATGTCGAGCCCTGCTTTCAGGCCGGTACGGATATATTCAAGTCCGTCGGCAAGGGTGAAGGCAAGTTCAAGATCGGCTGTAGCTCCCGCTTCCTGCATGTGGTATCCCGAAATGCTTATCGAATTGAACTTCGGCATCTTGTCGCTGGTGTAGCGGAAGATATCGGCGATAATTTTCATGGAGGGTTCGGGCGGATAGATATAGGTATTGCGAACCATGAACTCCTTGAGAATATCGTTCTGGATGGTACCGCTGAGTTTTTCAGGCGGCACACCCTGCTCTTCGGCTGCAACGATATAAAAGGCCATGATGGGAAGAACTGCGCCATTCATGGTCATGGATACGGAAATGTCGCCGAGCGGTATCTGGTCGAAAAGAATTTTCATGTCTTCAACCGAGTCAACGGCAACACCTGCCTTGCCTACGTCACCGATGACGCGCTCATGATCGGAATCATAACCCCGATGGGTCGGAAGGTCAAAGGCTACTGAGAGTCCCTTCTGGCCTGCAGCAAGGTTCTGGCGGTAAAAATGGTTTGATTCTTCGGCGGTTGAAAATCCTGCATACTGCCGTATTGTCCAGGGTCTTGTGGTGTACATGGTGGTGTACGGCCCGCCGATGAAGGGAGCGAAACCGGGAGCGAAGTTCAGTTGCTCAGCACACTTGACGTCGGAATGGGTATATGTGGATTTGATCTCTATGCCTTCCGCAGTTGTCCATCCGGTGCTTTGAACCGGGATGGGAACTCTCTTGGCAGCGGTAGCGGTCGCAAAAACAGCGATATCTGAAAAGTCCGGTCTCATTGCACTCCGGTTTTGAGTTGGAAGGACGAAAGCATTTCAAGGAGGTTGACACCGGTATAAATAAAACTGTCAATGCCGGCATTGATGAGCCTTTCCGATTCTTTGGGTGGTTTGCCCGCCATGACCGGCACTATACCGGGCTGAAGTTTAGAGAGAGTGCTTGTGATGGTTTCAGCACTCGGTACTGGATCTTTCAGGGCAATACAGAGGACAATAATGTCGGGTTTGTTTTGCAGTGCAACGCTGTACGATTGCTCTTCCAGAGGGAGAGCGGCACTGCCGGCAATTTCAAAACCGGCACATTTAAAGAAATCTTCACTGAACGCAGCCTGCCTGAAGCTGATAGCCGGGTCTCCATGCATCCAGATAAAGACTGATGGTGTTCGACCGCTTTTCATCGCAAATGAGAGGGTTTTCAGGCGCAGCAATTCGAAAGCAGCAGTTTCACTGCCTGCTGGCAGTTTTTCGGCAACTGCGGCAATAGCGCTGATGTTTTCTTCCTGTTCGGTGCCAAGTGCAATGGCGTAACGGTTCACACCGATAAGTGTTTTTTTGCGTTTGCCGATGTTTTTGTTGTTCTCTGCAACCGATGCTGAAATCATGGGCTCGATGATACCTTTAGCGGTCGCTTCGCTGAGGCCGCCAGCGGCTTCGATTTTGCGGAAGATCTCCCAGGCTGACTCTGCAAGTTTAGCTGTCAGGGTTTCAATGTAGTGTGAGCCACGTGCCGGGTCAAGCACCCGGTCGAGGGAGCCCTCTTCCTTGAGAATGAGATGAATGTTGCCGGTAATGCGTTCTGCAATGTCGGGACTGACTGAAAGACCGTCATCAAAAGCGCTTATCTGCAGGGTATCGTAACCGCCGAGAATGGCTGAAACAGCTTCAGTGGTGAGCCGGAGCACATTGGTATAGGGATCGAGCAGTGAACGGTTTCTTTCGGATGTTCTCGCAAAGAGTCGTGGCAGTGAGGCTCCCGATGCTCCATAAGCTTTAAGGAGATGCTGGAGGAGGTAGCGGAGTGCCCTTGGTTTTGCAAGCTCGGTAAAATGACTCGACCCCACCGCCATGATGATCTCCATAGACGATACGACACTCTCAGCCTCGATACCAGCCTCCTGAAACTGGTGCAGCAGGTCGCTCGCTCCGGCAAGCGCCAGGGCGATTTCCTGGGAAGCGGTTGAACCAGCTTCATGGTAGGGAAGGGTATCGACCGACAGAACCCTGAATTCCGGGAGTGAGGCTTTCCATCCTGAAAGTTCCGGCCCGATAGAAGCGGCTATATTTCCGGCAAGCACTCCGCCTGTGTTGGTCGCAAAACCTGGAATGGCAAGAAGGGTTTGAAGGAGTTCGTGAGCTGGGGGGAGGTTACCTGAAAAGTAAATGGCAATGGCAGAGGTCTCGATTCCGGCAAAAAGTTTGCGCAGGTTTTCAGCAGAGCAGAGTGAAGGGTCGGTTATGCGGAATTCAAGAGCTGCCGTATCCTGTTCAAAGCTTTTTATGGCAGACTTGTTTGCGCTTTCGGGATCATGAACGGTAATGCGTCGGCAATTTTTCCAGGAGTTGTTCGCTTTTCCGGGCGGAACATCGAGTTGCAGGGTTTGTTCTTCATGAGAGTACCAGGGCTCAAGATCGAATCCGTCCGGCGTATGCCAGACAATGCTGTCGTAAGGGATCTCCTTGAGCTCGGCTACTGCCTTTGTTTTCCACTCCGCCCGGCTGACAGCCGGAAACTCATTAAACAGTGAATCAGGCTGGGATTGTGTCATGACTGATTTTAGGATTGTTCATACAAAACGGTCTATACCTATGCTTCCTGCTGGTTTTCCTGCAAATGATACTGATTGACGATTTCCAGGATTTTTTCTTTCATTAATGTCGGCAAGGCTGTTTTTTCGACAAATCCTTTCTGCTGCAGCCACCAGGTTGTCTGGAAATCCCTTGTAGTTGGTTTGCCGGTATACTGCTCGATGACACGCTTGCCGGAAAATCCGATATTGCCGGCGTTATGTTCAAAGAGTTTTATTCCCCTCGATCCGATGCCTATGGCTACGCCGCCGAGAGTCGGGTCGGTAATGATGGTGATAACCGGCAGTCCGGCTTTTTCGACACTCGATATGGCGACATGAAGCTTGGGAAGACCAACCATTGAAGAGCATCCTTCGTGCATTCTTGCTCCACCTCCAGTTGCCTGGATAACCAGTGGAACACCATGTTCAATGGCGATTTTGCTTGCCCGCCAGATTTTTTCTGCCGTAGACATACAGAATGAACCGCCAAGGAAATTGAAGTTGGTGGCGCAAAAAACAATCTCTTCACCCTCGATTGTGGCGTTGCCGGTGATAAATGATGAAGCTGCACCGGTTTTATGCTGCGCTTCTCCAATTTTTTTCCGGTAATCCGGGAAGTTGAGAATGTCGCGGTCAACGATGTAGCGAGTTTCAGGATGTTCGGTGAACGAGCCTGGGTCAAGGATCAACTCGATGTAGTCATGGGCCGTCAGTCGGACATAACGATGACCGCAGGTTTCACAGACAAAGTTGTCCTTGAAGAGTTTTGTGTAGAGTATCGGATCGAGAATTTTTTTGCCGGTTGTATCGACACAGTGTTTGTGACGGGCAACGAAAAGAACTTTTTTTGGCTGGGGGATAAAGAATGTGACTGGTTTTTCAAAAGCAGCGATCTCCTTCTCGGTAATGGTATCCCATTGGCCAATCTTTTCCCACCTCTCCATTCTCTGTGAAAAGATCTCGTCGGCAGGTATTCTGCTCAGTTTGTCGATCCATTTTACCATCGATCCCTTGAACGATTGCAGGGCGGATTTTGGAAAATGGTGTGCTGGTCCGTCATGTTCGATGATGATGTCATCGATGATACCGTTTTTCAGAGCCTCTTTGGCCGTTATCTGTGAGATCTCTGCTGCCATGCCTGCCTTTTCCCTTGTGCGGAAGAGAATAGATGAACAGGCTTCAGGTGAAATGACCATGTAGGTAGAGTATTCCATGGCCAGAACAGCATCGCATCCGGTAAGTGCAATGGCGCCGCCGCTGCATCCCCGGTTGATGATGACCGATATGGTCGGCACTGTCGCTTCGGCCAGGGACTGCATACATCTGCCGATTTTCCATGCGATGCCTCCAGCTTCCGACTCCTCGGTCGGATCGGCACCTGCAGTGTCAATGACGGTAATGATGATACGGTTTTCCTGTTCGGCCAGTTCAATGGCCCTGATTGCCTTTTCAAATGCAGCCGGTGTCGGCATGCCCTGGTTCCATTTGGCGATCTCTTCGGGGTTTCTCATCAGTTTGCTCAAGCGCCCGAAATCAGAGGTTGGTCCCGACTGCTGGCCGATCAGCATGACTGGCCACCAGGCATTTTCCCCATTGCGCAGCACAGCACGGTGGGTCTGGATAATGCAACTGCCGTGCTGATCGTTCTGCAGGCACTCTTCAGCTTCGTCAAATACGGTAAGGTAATCGAGGTGTTTGGGGCGTTCTGGGTGAAAGGAGAGCTGATACTTTTCGTATTCGGTCAGCTTTTCAATGCGGTCATGCGAGTAGCTGAAGCCCTCTTTTTTTTCGAAAGGCAGGTAAAAATGTTTCACTGGTTACAAGCTGCTTTGTCTTGATTGGTGAATGTCGAAAACGGTTTAATGCTTTTTTTGTGCAAACTCAAGAAGCACCCTGTTTGTCTCCTTGGGGTGCAGAAAGACGATTTTTTTCCCTCCAGCTCCTTCCTTTGGTAAACCAAGTGGATTGATGTTAACGGAATGAAGTCTCTCCGTCTCTTTTTCGATATCGTCGGTTTCAAGTGCAATGTGATGCATCCCGTCACCGTTTTTTGCAAGAAACTTTGCAATGGCGCCTTCATCGCTCAAAGGCTGAAGCAGTTCGATTTTGGTCTCTCCTATGGCAATGAATGCCACTCGGACGTTTTCAGAGGGAACCTCTTCGATCCGGATAGCCTCGGGGGCGCACCCGAGAACGTTGCGAAACGTTTCGAGTGCGCTTTCAAGGTTTTGAACGGCAATGGCAATGTGGTCAATCTTTTTGATCATTCGTCCTTTGTAATGGATTTGCTTTTTATTGCATAGCCGATTGTCAGGAGGCCTTCCCTGATTTCATCGAGAATTGCCGGATCGTCAATGGTGGCTGGCATGGTGTACTCTTCGCTGTTGGCAATTTTGCGCATGGTTCCACGCAGAATCTTGCCTGAACGGGTTTTTGGCAGACGGTCAACAACAATGGCACTCTTGAAGGAAGCGACAGGCCCGATGTTCTCACGCACGTATTCAATAACGTGGCGGATGATCTGGCTTTGAGGAGTATCGACATTGTTCTTGAGCACAAGGAATCCGAGTGGCACCTGACCCTTAAGATCGTCATGCACGCCAATGACCGCACATTCCGCCACATCAGGATGCTCGCAGAGAGCGCCTTCAATTGCTCCGGTCGAGAGCCTGTGTCCGGCAACGTTGATGACGTCATCAGTACGTGACATGATGTTGATATAGCCATCTTCGTCGATAAATCCGGCATCACTGGTCTGGTAGTAGCCGGGGAACTGCTTCATGTAGGTTTCCACAAAACGGTTGTCAGCTTTCCAGAGTGTCAGCATGGTTCCGGGAGGCAGAGGCTGCTTGATGACGATATCACCCATCTGTCCTGCAGGAAGTTGTTCCATATCTGAATTGACGACCTGAACGTTATAGCCTGGAACCGCTCTTGAGGCAGAGCCGTACTTGACCGGGCCTGGCTCAATGCCCTGGCAGTTTGCCGCAATGGCCCATCCGGTTTCTGTCTGCCACCAATGGTCGATAACCGGCACTTTAAGTTGTTTCTCAGCCCATTTGACCGTATCGGGATCGGCACGCTCTCCGGCAAGGAAGAGGGTACGGAAATTTGAAAGATCGTAGTTCTTGATATAGTTGCCGTTGGGATCTTCTTTTTTGATGGCGCGGAATGCGGTCGGAGCGGTAAAGAGGACTGAGACGTTGTATTCGCTGATGATTCTCCAGAAGGTTCCGGGGTCGGGTGTGCCGACTGGCTTGCCTTCAAAAATAAGGGTGGTACAACCCTGAAGAAGCGGCGCGTAGACAATGTAGGAGTGTCCTACAACCCATCCAACATCACTTGCAGCCCAGAACACTTCACCCGGCTCGACATTATAAACATTCTTCATTGACCATTGCAGAGCAACCATGTGGCCGCCGTGGTCACGCACGATTCCCTTTGGCTGGCCGGTGGTACCGGAGGTGTAGAGGATATAGAGGGGATCGGAAGATTCGACAGGAACACACTGGGCTGGTTCTGCGCCAAGCAGCGACTGGTTCCATGTCAGGTCACGCTCTTCGTTCAGCTCAGCTTTTAACTGGTCGCGCTGTTTGATGATACAGATTTCAGGCTTGAAGTGGGCCAGTTCGATGGCAAAGTCAAGCAACCGTTTGTAGTCGATAATCTTGCTGTGCTCGATGCCGCATGAGGCAGAAATGATCACTTTCGGTTTGCAGTCATCGATCCTTATGGCAAGCTCATGAGAGGCAAAGCCGCCGAACACAACTGAATGGATGGCTCCGATTCTTGCGCAGGCAAGCATGGCCACCATTGCTTCAGGAATCATCGGCATATAGATGATAACTCGGTCTCCCTTGCGCACACCCCTTGACTGGAGCGCACCAGCGAACTGTGCAACGATATCTCGGAACTCACGGAAGGTATAACGCTTCTTGGTGCCAGTTACCGGGCTGTCGTAAATAACGGCAACCTGGTTACCGCGTCCTTCATCAACATGGCGGTCAAGTGCATTATAGCACGTGTTTGTAATTCCGCCAGCAAACCATCGGTAGAACGGTGGGTTACTGGTATCCAGAACCTTGTTCCACTTTTTGTACCAGTGAAGCTGTTCTGCGGCTTCTCCCCAGAAAGCTTCCGGGTTCTGAATTGAGTTTTGATAGACGTCATTGAAAGACTGCGACATACGAGTGACCCCCTGGAATAATGAGTTAATAAAAAATAAGGGAGGATTGACCAGCAAGAATGGAAAAACGGATAGGATGATACCTGTGTAGCATGAATCGGAATGACTTTGTTAATCGAAACTCAATGTTAACAAAAAATACACTTTGGAGCAATGAACAATTGCTATGGAACCGGAACTCTTTTTCTTCCGGTAATTTTATTATTGAGCCAGCTCGAACCTGCTCTGCGCCCAACTCTTTTTGCTGCAAACATTTCCGGTCTCCTGTTGAAGGTGAAGAGCAGGAATCGGCTTTTTTAGGGGTACCGTTCATTGTGGCGGTTTGAGTTGGCGGAAGAGCTGGAAAAAATTTTCAATGGAGAGCGCTTCGGCCCTGAGCTTCAGGGTGTCGCTCTCTACCGTATCAAGGTTATAGCTCTCTTTGAGATTGTTCAGCAGGGTTTTGCGGCGCTGGTGAAAAGCAATGCGGACAAACCGCCTGAAACCGTCGGCATCTTCAATCGGATCCTCTTTTTTCGGAGTGATGAGAATAACTGCGCTGTCAACTCCTGGCTGTGGGCGAAACACCTTGCGTCCGACCTTGAAGAGGTAGTTGATATCACAGAATGCCTGCAACTGGACAGCAAGGATTCCATACTCTTTGGTGTTGGGCATTGCGGCAATCCTCATGGCAACCTCGTGCTGCATCATCAGGGTGGCAGAAACCAGAGAACGGCGGTTTTCGAGAAGCCGGAAAAGAATGGGAGTTGTAATGGAGTAGGGAATATTGCCGAGCACTCGGAGTGGTTTTTTTGTTGCAAGCGCTACCAGGTCGATGTCGAGAAAGTCGCCTTCAATGAGCGTGAGCTGCGGATACTCGGTACGGATGAATTCAGCCAGCTTCGGGTCTTTTTCCACAACCGTGAAAACCGGACAGAGTTCGATGATCTCACGGGTCAGCGCTCCGAACCCCGGACCGATTTCCAGAATGTTGTCCAGAGGTCCTGCTCCGGACGATGCCACTATTTTTCTTGTGATATTGCGGTCAGTCAAAAAGTTTTGACCTAATTTTTTTTTCACCGCTATTTCAGTATGCTTATATTGAACGTTTTTCATCAGGTCCGGAATTTTTTCACTACCATAGCCGGGCGGAACTACTTTTTCTAATTTAAGTTATTCTGGAAGTAATGGAAGAAAATAACATCGTGACCCCGGCATCGCAATACGCTTCGCGGGGAAACAAGGCTACCCGTACCGGGTTTGGTGAGGCTCTCCTTGAAATCGGACGGGAAAACAGTGCTGTGGTCGCGTTATGCGCTGATTTGACAGGCTCTTTAAACATGAATTTGTTTCGCGATGCTTTTCCTGACCGTTTTTTCCAGACCGGGATAGCCGAAGCCAACATGATCTCCATGGCAGCCGGTCTTGCGACAACAGGCAAAATACCGATAGCGGCAAGCTTTGCCGTCTTTGCCACCGGAAGGGTTTATGACCAGATCCGCCAGTCACTCTGCTACTCCAATCTCAACGTCAAAATCTGCGCATCACATGCCGGGCTGACTCTCGGAGAGGACGGAGCTACTCACCAGATTCTTGAGGATATCGGTCTCATGCGCGGCCTGCCGAGAATGACTGTGGTTGTGCCTTCCGATTACAGTGAAACCATAAGGGCGACCAGAGCAATCGTGAAGCACCAGGGGCCGGTCTATCTTCGTTTCGGAAGACCCAACATTCCTGATTTCTCTCTTGATGAAGATGGTTTTGAAATCGGCAAGTCGATCGAACTGCATCCCGGCAAGGACGTTACGGTCATAGCCTGTGGCATCATGGTATGGAAAGCGCTTGAAGCTGCCCGTATTCTTGAAAAGGAGGGTGTTGGTGTCAGGGTAATCAACATGCACACCATCAAGCCTATCGACACGCTCGCCATTGTGCGTGCAGCCAACGATACCGGTGCTATTGTCACGGCTGAAGAGCATCAGGTTTATAACGGTCTTGGCGATGCCGTAGCCCATGTCTGTGCCCTCAATATTCCCGTACCGATCGAGATGGTGGGAGTCGAAGACCAGTTTGGTGAGTCTGGAAAAGCCGATGAGCTTCTGAAAAAATACAAGCTCACCACCGAAGATATTCTTGAAAAAATTTATCTGGCACTCCGCAGAAAATGTTGAAACAGAGGCGTTGTGGCAGAATTACCAGCAGATGAACAATTTTATAACGAGCAGGAGAAACAAACGATGGGCCTTCCGAATTTTGGCGATATGATGAAACAGATCCAGCAGGCAGGTGAAAAGATGCAGGATGTGCAGAAACAACTGGAAAAGATAGTGGCTTATGGAGAGTCGGGAGGCGGAATGGTCAAGGTCAGTGTCAGTGGGAAGCAGAAAGTGCTCAGCCTGCAGATCGACCCTGACATCATGGATGATGTGGAAATGGTTCAGGATCTGGTGCTGGCAGCCGTCAACAACGCCCTTGACGAATCAGCCCGGCTTGCACAGGACGAGATATCAAAAGTTGCAGGAGGGATGATGAATCCGGGTGACTTGCTCAAAAACCTGAATCTCGGTAAATAGCCGCTCCATGCGTTATACCTCAGTTTCGATTGAAGCTCTTGTTGATGAATTTGCCAAACTTCCCGGCGTTGGACGCAAAACCGCCCAGCGCCTTGCCATGCATGTTCTGCATGAGCCAAGAGCTGAAGCCGAAAAGCTTGCAGGAGCCTTGCTCGATGTCAAAGACAAGGTTATCCACTGTTCTGTATGCCAGAATGTCACTGATCTCGGCATTGACCCCTGCCCGGTATGTACCAGCAGGGGTCGTGACCGTTCGGTGATCTGCGTGGTTGAATCTCCGGTCGATATGCTCGCCTTTGAAAAAACCGGTTACTACAAAGGGCTCTACCATGTTCTGCATGGTGTCATCTCACCACTTGATGGCATTGGGCCAGACGATATCAAGGTTCGCGAACTGCTTTTGAGGCTGTCGGAACCGGAGAGTCCTGAAGTCAGGGAGATTGTGCTGGCCCTGAATCCCAATGTTGAAGGAGAAACAACAGCGCTCTATCTCAGCAAACTTCTCAAGCCGCTTGGTCTTCTCGTTACCAAAATAGCGAGGGGTATTCCTGTTGGAGCAGAACTTGAGTTTATTGACGAAGCCACCCTTTCACGGGCAATGGAAGGGCGCTCCGCCGTGTAGCTTTTTTTGCTGCATGACGAACAAAAAGAGAATTAACATTTCGATGAGTTCAGAAAAAAAGTCAGTATTGATTCTTGGTGGAGGACTTGCAGGATTGACTGCAGCCAAACGGTTGACCGACAGGGGATTTCAGGTAAAGCTGCTTGAAAAAAGAGAGATATTCGGAGGCAAAGTCTCCTCCTGGAAAGATGACGAAGGTGACTGGATCGAATCCGGCACCCACTGTTTTTTCGGAGCTTACACAGAACTCTACGATCTGTTGAAAGAGATCAAAACCGACCACGCCGTCCTGTGGAAAGAGCACCAGCTCACCTACACCCTTGACGCAGGTAAACGATTTACCTTCGACACATGGGATCTTCCAAGCCCGCTGCACCTCATGCCCGCAATTGTGAAAAACGGCTATTTCAGTTTCGGTGAAATGGCGGCCTTTTCCCGTTCACTCATTCCCCTGGCTTTGCAAAAGGACAAGTATCCGCCAACGCAGGATCACCTCACCTTTGCCGAATGGGCAGAAAAGAAAAAATTCGGTGCTCGTCTCATGGAGAAGATGTTCCGTCCGATGGCTCTGGCTTTGAAATTCATTCCACCCGAAGAGATATCAGCAAAGATCATTCTTGACGTCACCGAAACCTTCTACCGTATTCCCGAATCCTCATGCATGGGATTCCTCAAAGGGGCCCCGCAAGAGTACATCCATCAGCCCCTCCTTGACTACTCGGCATCACGAGGCGCGATATTCAAAAGCAACACCGCCATCGAAGAGCTGCTCTGGGACGGCAAAGAGATCAAAGGTGTTCAGCTCCGTAACGGTGAAATCCTCACGGCAGACTACTACCTTTCAGCCCTGCCGATCCATAACCTCCAAAAAGTGCTGCCCGACCCTCTGAAAAAGCACGACCGCTTTTTCGGCGGACTCGACAACCTCGAAGGCGTTCCGGTCATCTCCGTCCAGATCTGGTACGACCAGGAAATCACCCCCGTCGATAACGTCCTCTTCTCGCCCGACGGCGTCATACCGGTCTACGCCAATCTTGCACGCACCACACCAGACTACCGTCGCTTGAGAGGAGAGTCCTTCAACGGCAAAACCCGCTTCGAATTCTGCGTAGCGCCCGCCAAAAGTCTCATGGGCCTCTCAAAAGAAGAGATTGTTCGCCAGGTTGACATGAGCGTCAGAAACTGCTATCCCGAAACCTCCCACGGTGCGAAGATTCTCAAGTCAACGCTGGTCAAGATTCCCCAATCCGTCTATGCGCCCACACCCAACATGGAGCAGTTCCGCCCAACCCAGAGAACCCCGCTCCGCAACCTCTTCCTTGCAGGCGGATTTTCCCGCCAGCCCTACTACGACTCAATGGGCGGAGCCGTCATGAGCGCCAACCTCGCGGTTGAAGGGATAGTCAGGGAAGCTGGTTTGAAAGAGGGGTAGTGGGGGGAAATGGAGGGCTTATTCGTAATGTGTCCATAAACGGATAATCTTGACGATGTGCTCTTTTTCACAGACCTGATAGACGAGGCGATGCTGGATATTCAATCGTCTGGAACAGGCACCTGTCAGATCACCGACAAGTTTTTCAAAAGGCGGAGGATTCTTGAAAGGATCATTCTTGAGGATTTCAAGAAGTTCTTCTGCCTTAGGTTTCAGGCCCGCAGACGCAAGTTTTTTGGCATCTTTTTGAGCCTGTTTTGTATAGACAAGCTGCCAGGTCACCAGTCAAGCTCTTTTGAGCATTCAGCAATATCTTCCTTCAAACCTTCCTGAATTGATTCGCGCATACCGGGAATGGAGACAAGATGCAGTGTTTCCGAAACAGCATTCCAGTCACTTTCAGACAAGAGAACTGCGTTACCCCTTTTCCCTTTAATGATGACAGGCTCATGCGAACTCACTGTTTCATCAACAAGTTTATAAAGCTTTGCACGAGCACTTGTTACTGTAATTGAGGCCATAGTTTTAATCCTTTTATTAATAACGTACGCAATTTCGTACGCATTGTCAATCTCTGCAATGATTTTCCTTCGGTTACGTTGTTAATGCTATACAATAACACTATCTTTTGTTATTACGGTTTTTCATTTTCCCACTTTTATTTTTGGGTAAACCATGAAAACACAGATCAAAGCAGCCATTATTTCTGGATGTATTGCTGGAGGAATAGCCATTGCTGTGGCACTCATAACAGTTTTTGGTCACTCTAAATCCGATAATAAATCTGAAAAACCAGCCACCCCAACAGTTCAGGTTACGGAATATCACGGACAAATAGTTACTGGGGATAGCAACAAGAGTGCTGGCAGGGATTTTTATAACGCTCCGGTGTACAACCACTCCGTAAAACAGGGGGCGGAAAAGCCATGAAAGACAAAAAACTCCGGAAGACTTTTTGTTTCTTCTTTTTTGCCGTTATCGTTTTATTGGCAGTTGATCCTGTTGTTTTGAGTGCTCAGGGCAACCATCAAACTGTAACTGGCAATGGAAACAAAACTGCTGGCCGGGATTTTTATGACGCTCCGGTGAGCAAAACCACCACAGTGATTAAAGCTCCAACCAGCAAACAGTACGCAGCATTTAGGAAAATCATACTTGAGCAGGACTGGGAAGCAACCAAAGATAATCCGGCATTCAGGAAACTTGTCCGAGCCAGCAATAACGGTAAAAACGTGGAGCAAGTTGACAACTATTCCAAAGCAATTTTCTGGGAAGACCTTTCAAAATTTCTCGACAAGGTTGAGATTGCAGACGCGAACTACCAGCAAATCAAACAGGGCACGGTCAGCGAAGAACTGAAAGCCCTTTTTCATCAAATTGACAGGGCAAGAGGAGAGTTCAACTATCCGGAAGTTAACCGTCTGTTGCAGGCGTTTCGGGAAAAGCACAAGGAACTGCGACAGGATTTTGCCAAGACCGATTACCTGCAAGGCCAGAACTATGAACTGCAACTCAACTACCCCGAAGCCGAGCGCTACTACAAAAAAGCAGCAGCAATCGAAGATCAGGATCCGTTTTATCTCAATGCTTATGCGGCAATATTGTGGATAACAGGCAAGTACGCGGAAGCTGAACCACTCTTTCGCCGTTCGCTTGAGATTAGAGAAAAAGCGCTTGGCCCCGATCATCCTGATGTTGCTACGGGCCTGAACAATCTTGCGGCATTGCTTCAAACCCAGGCTAAATACGCAGAAGCGGAGCCGCTCTATCGCCGATCGCTTGCGATGAGAGAAAAAGCACTTGGCCCC
>SZXY01000114.1 GCA_005843805.1 Chlorobium sp. | reverse complement strand
CAATATTCCGCAGGAAAACTATTATCTGATTCCGTCCTACACCAGTAAGCTCTTGAGCGCCGGCTTCGTCACTATCGACATCAAATCAATACGTGACAATGTTTATCGGCCTCTTCATGAGTATCTGTCAAGAGATCAAACGTTTGTCAGGAAGCTGCCTCCGGTTGCCATGATTCTCGCAAAATAAGCATTTCATCGCTCTGCAGAGAGTGTCTACGCCGGCCTGGACTATATTCTGTCTTATGCTGAAAAGCCGGAGAAATCCGGGTGACATCCCAAATCGATATCGCATCTGCGCATCTGAGGCGTTGTTTAATAACGATAATAACGCTTTGCCCTCATTATTTCGATAACTCCAATCAATTAAATCAAATAGCTTCGATTTTACTGTTCAGGGACGATGACGACTAACTCTAATCTTTATAGTCCCTTTCGATGTGATGTTGTGTAAATATATCAAGCATGATATATTGTGTGCATAAAATACAATGTTGAAGTAATGCCTCCAGCAGTGGATTTCATAAACTCACTTTCTCCGAAATTACTACGGTCCCGCACATCTAACACCCGAACAGAGGCAAGGTGCCCTGGAACTCTACGCCTCGCGCTTGCTATCGATACCATCGGAAGCGCCTATCGATGTTGGCGTCTATTGAACGGCATGTCACTCCTCGTTGCAGAGGCAATGAGCAACGCTGAACTCAAGTGACAATCCCATGAACAATCACAGCATCTTTTTGCCGGTCAGCATCACTTATGTCAGGATAATTCACACTCAGGTGAAACATGGTTGGCAAGCAGATTCGGTTTCAGGAGAGTCCCGGTGGCTGGGTGAGCGCAGAAATCGAAGATGGGTTTGTTTTTAGGGCCGGAACACCCACAAAGAATCGCAATGGCTATATGCGAAAGGTCATCAATCAGATTATAGGCGGTACCGAAACCATAAGAAGTGGCCGTTATGGATGGCAAGAACCCCTCAAAGGTTGTTGTGTCCGTTATATTTCCTGTAGCAAATGGCAGGGAGAGTTTCAAGTCATTATTGAAAGGCATTAAATGAGCCCTATCACCCCAACCCACCGCGCAACTCAGACCCGGGTGCCAGCGTTTGGGCTGGTTAGCTACTTTCGTTAGGCATAAAAACAGGAGAACATGCGAAGTGCCATCATATCAATGTTTTATTGAATCATTATCCGTTTGTATCTTCTCGATAACAAACATCACAATACACGCACTTCCATGCGAGATACGCTGAATTTGAAGCTTTTGTGGGGGAGTGCCCCCGATAGTGAGCACCGCCCTTCAAGGAGTCTGCGCCATGATTAGACCGAAGTTGGCCGAATTCAAGTTGATGTTCCTCATGATGGCGGTGTTCACAACCGTGGCCATCGGGTTTTGGAAGGCGTTCGATGAGCCCTTCTATCTCATCAATTTTGGGATAATCGGGCTTTCGATCTCGCTGGGGATGGGTCTCTGGCCCCTGCTCCCCAGAGAGAGGAAGCCTTGGGCACGAAGGTTGTCCCAGGTACTGGTGGGCGGATACCTCTTCTTCGGGCTGGGCTGCGGACTGATCTACCTGAGCTTCGGCGCCATCGTGCCGGAGAACATGCAGATCGAGGGTTTCTGGTTCATGGTCTTCGCGGGTGTATTCCAGGCCGCTGCCATCCACTACTTCGTAGCCAAGATCGTCGGTCCCGCCGTCTTCAACAGAGGCTGGTGCGGGTGGGCATGCTGGACAGCCGCCGTACTCGACCTCCTGCCCTGGAAGAACTCCCCCGGACGGGTTCCGGGACGCTGGGGGCACCTGCGCTATCTTCTGTTCGCTCTTGCTCTCGGACTCGTTGCGAGTCTGGTGTTCATCTTTGGCTACACCATTGAGAGCCAGCACGGAATCGTGATTTACAACCACGCGATCAAGATTGACGACACATCACAGTATTCGAGCGCGTTCATGATTCCGGAGATGTGGTGGTTCCTTATCGGCAATCTCCTCTACTTCAGCTCGGGAATCGTGCTCGCGGTCGTATTGAAGGACAACCGCGCATTCTGCAAGTACCTCTGCCCGATCGTCGGTTTTTTCAAGCCATCAGCGAGCGTTTCGATGATGCGAATCGCACCGAAGAACGACAGGTGCACCCGCTGTCGCAACTGTACGGTCAACTGCCCGATGGACATAGAGGTCATGCGCTACGTGCAGGAGGGCAGGCCAGTCTTGTCAACGGAGTGCGTGCTCTGCCTGACGTGCACGAGCGTGTGTCCAGAAGAGGTGCTGTCTACGAAGATGGGCCTGAGCTTCTCCTCCTGCGACTACCTTCGCGTGAGACAGCCAGCTTCGAAAAGGCCTGCCCAACAGGCGCATCACCAATGCATCCGATAATCTCCGCAGTAATCTTTGCCGCAGGGCGGGTATGGATGGCTGCAGGGTCAATTTTGCTTAAGTGGAAGAGCGACATCATGCAGGAAGAAAAGGGCTTTTCTTCCTGCATTGATAAAGGTGAGTGAGCGGCGGCTGTCAGCTTACGCCCAAAATGACGCTCGAAGCCTTGAATGCTGCGCAGGCATGACCACCCTCCTTGAGAGCGAGTTTTTCGGAACTGCCGTGGGTGATGACGGCGGAGATGACATTGCCGCCTCCGATTTCCACATCGACCTCGGTGCTGACCGGCCCTTCGATAAGTTTGCTGATGGTGCCGCACATGATGTTGCGGGTGCTGATTTTTGCATCGTGCAGATCCTGGCCGATGATGATCGAGCTTGCCTTGATGATGGCGTAGGCGTTCACTCCCTCTTTAAGGCCGAGATTGTCCACCGATCCATTGGTGATGATCGAGACGATACGGCTGCCACCGTTCAAGAGAAGAGTCACTTCAGCATTGACAGCCCCTCTGATGACTGATTCGATGGTGCCTGAAAAAATGTTGCGTGCACTGATTTTCATGGATATCCTTTTAAGAAATTGATAAAGAGAGCTGGTCTCTCCAAGACGTCCCTCAAGATTTTGCAGAAACTTCCGGTGCTCTTCCTGTACAACACGGAACTGCTCAACCACTTTTTTTCCCTCTCTGGTGAGAACCGTTCCTCCGCCTCCTTTTCCTACTGCTACCCTGTCAACCAGAGGCTTCTCGGAGAGGTTGTTGACCATATTGACCAGATGCCATGCTGTTTTATAACTTATTCCCGTGGCTTTGGCCGCACTGTTGATCGAGCCAAGCTCATCGATTTTTTCCAGTAAAGCAATCCTGTCGCCTCCAAGAAACTTGTTCTCTGCCTTCTGAAACCAGATCGAACCCTCAAGGCCGATCTCTTCTTTTTTGCTTTTCATCCGGCCTCTCCTTTCGAAGCGATGTTATCGGGTTATATTTCAGGAATTGAAATCATGACGACAAGATACATGATAAAAATAAAGCAGAGCAAGAATTGAAAGTGACTTTTTTCCCTCAAAACGCTCAGATTTTCTCCCGACGTTGTGTGTAAATCGTATGTCGATCAGTAATTTGTATTTGTGTGGTAATTGGCTGTTCCTTATAAATTGCAGGAAGTATTCTGTAAATTAAATATCGCACTATCTTTTTCTCAACCAGTTTGCGGCCTGAAACATGAGCACCGAGCCTCTCATTCCCAAACACGGCGGCTACAGAAAGCTGAAAAGTTTCCAGATTGCGCAGTTGGTCTATGATGTGACGGTGCGTTTCTGTGACCGCTATATCGACAAACGCAGCCGGACACATGACCAGATGGTGCAGGCTGCACGTTCAGGTGTTCAGAACATTGCCGAGGGAAGCCAGGCTTCAGGGACTTCAAAAAAAACCGAACTCAAACTTACCAGTGTAGCACGTGCCAGTCTGGAAGAGCTGAGACTTGACTACGAAGATTTTCTGCGCCAGCGGGAGTTGCCAGAATGGTGGCCCGATCATCCTGCACTGCTTCGCTTCAAAGCTCTTCGTTGCAGCAGCTTGCTTGAACTGCGTCAATGGGTTGCCGCTGAGCAAAAGCAACACAGACCGACACAGACGAGCACAGACAGCACTTCTCAGGTGAGTGTCCCTGTCATTCAGTGCCAGTCAGTTCCTGTCCCTGTATTTGTGGCAAATGCTTCGCTCTCACTGATAAACCTTTGCTGTTACCTCCTCGACCGCCAGATCGAGGCACTGGCGAAATCATTTGAAACTGAGGGTGGCTTTACTGAACGGCTTTACCGTGTACGTTCAGCGCACCGCAGAAGTAATTCATAACTGCAAACAAGTAGTTTAACCAACAGGAGATTTTGTCGATGCCTTATGTTCACAGGGAAACCCACAGGGCAGCCCGGATCGGGTGGCTTCGCGCTGCGGTGCTTGGCGCCAATGATGGTACCATCTCGGTAGCAAGCCTTGTTATTGGCGTGGCCGCTGCGGGCGCTTCCCAGGGCAGTGTTTTGTTGACCGGTGTTGCTGGTCTGGTGGCTGGTGCCATGTCTATGGCGGCAGGGGAGTATGTATCGGTTCAGTCGCAGGCTGACACTGAAACTGCGGATATCGAGCGGGAAAAACGTGAACTGGAGGTTGATCCTGTTCATGAACTGGAGGAGCTGACTTCGATTTATGAGAGCCGGGGACTCGACAAAGCGCTGGCTCGGCAGGTGGCAGAGGCTCTTATGATGAAAGATGCTCTTGGAGCGCATATCCGTGATGAACTTGGTATTACGGAGACGTTGCGGGCACGGCCAATCCAGGCTGCTTTTGCTTCTGCAATTTCTTTTATTGCGGGTGCGGTTATTCCGATTCTTGCTGTGTTGCTGGCGCCTTCAGGCCGGGTGGCTGAAGTATCCTCTTTGACAGCTCTCGTAACTTTGGTTGTTCTTGGGGGAACAGCGGCTTATGCAGGCGGTGCGCCTGTTCTCAAGGGGGCTTTGCGTGTCGCTTTCTGGGGAGTGCTTGCCATGGGCCTCACGGCGGGTGTCGGCAGGCTTTTTGGCGCTGTTGTCTGAGTAAAAAACCCGGCGCCGGAGAAACGCCGGGAAGGTGTAACGAGAGAAAGAACAGGTGTTGCGAGATTATCGCTATAACAAGATGTATATAACGGGGATTAAAAAAAATCAGCCAGAGAGAATGGCTTATTGTTATCAGGCTTTCGCTATATGCAACAAGAAATAACGATGGATAAAAAAAATGCGGTGTGCTGCCTTTTGCCATTAAAAAAGACAGCACTGTCCGCAAACAAATCAGTTTATCAGGAGTGCTTCGCACGCTTCACCCTCTTCAAGGGCGTCAAGGATTTGGTCGATCTCTTCTTCGCCGTTGACTTCGCCGTACCAGAGGTTTTCAGGGTAGATCACCAGTACCGGCCCTTTTTCGCACATATTGAGACATCCCGTGGCTGAAACGGCGACGTCGCTCATTCCCCGGTCAGCGAGTTCACTTTCAAGGTAGGGGATAAGGCTGAGTGACTCTTTTTTGTGACAGATGCCCTGTGGTGTTCCCTGTGCGCGGAAACTTGCGCAGACGAAAATGTGATGTTTTGGTTTGTCCATGATAATTTGTGATCAGTGTTAAAAAAATGTCGCTAATTTTCAATATCCATTGTCAATTCTCCATTCTTCATTGCTTTTCTTACCCGCATCCGCCTCCGGTTCCGCTGCAGCTTGTGCCGCAGGCGTGAATCTGGCTGCTTTTCATCAGGTGTTTCAGATCCTGTCCGGTAAAGACTCCGTAAACCGCCTCTTCGATGACTCCTTCGAGTACCATCACCTCGATGCCTTTGGCCTTCATGACTTTTTTCGGTGAATCACCTGCGCCGTTGACAAGGAGCGCCCTGCAGTCGTCAAGGCTGTCAGCCAGTGCTTCCCACCGCTGCTGGCCTCCGCCGGCGGGTGGTGCGGTTCTTGCATCGACCAGCACACACTCTCCGGTTGTCGGCTCCAGCGCGTAAATCAGAAAACGATCTGCTTCACCGAGGTGCTGGTTGATGAGCACACCTTCAATACTGCTGACGGCAATAAAGGGGCGGTTGTGAGCCGGGTTTTTTGGCAGTGCAGCAGCCTCGGCAAGTTTCTGCATCATCTCCTCGTTGTTGATCTCTCCGATAATTCCGACTGCATCAGCGCGGCATCGTGCACAGTGTTTCATCTGTGGCAGAAATTCGCTGGTGGCTTTCTGGATTTCACTCACCATTTCTGCTGAAGGTTCCGCTATGTTTTCAAACACCGTCTCCATAGTGTTGTAGTAGGGCAGACAGTTCAGGATGTCGGCTCCAAGTTCAGCAACTTTTGATGCGACAGCGATCACATGGCTGTCGTTGATGCCCGGAATGATAATCGAGTTCACTTTGGCCGTAATACCGGCTTCCTTGAGCTTTTTAAGCGACTCAAGCTGGTTTTTGATGAGCAGCCTGGCAGCATCGATGTCGCGGTACATTTTCTTTTTGTAGCGTACCCAGGCATAGACTTCCGCACCGATTTCCGGATCGATTGCGTTGATGGTTACGGTGACATGGCTGACCTGAAGCTGTGCAAGCTCGTCGATATAGGGAAGCAGGTCGAGTCCGTTGGTTGCTACGCATAGCAGCATTTCGGGATACTTTTCCCGAACCAGCCGGAGTGTTTCCATGGTCTCGTCAGGGTTGGCAAACGGGTCTCCAGGGCCGGCAATACCTACCACAGCAATGTTTGGCGAGAGCTTTATGGCCTGTTCCAGATAGTGCAATGCCTGATGAGGCGAAAGTACTTTGCTGGTGACGCCAGGGCGGTTCTCGTTCATGCAGTCGAATTTCCGGCTGCAGTAGTTGCACTGGATGTTGCATTTCGGCGCAACAGGGAGGTGAATGCGACCGAACTTGTGGCGGGACGCATCGTTGAAACAGGGGTGGTTTTCTATTTTCAGTGACATGGTTTCCTCCCTTTACATGTAAGTGTAGCCTATTGATGAAGCATTCTGCCGCTCTTCGATGACGGTGTTGACGATCCGGTCAAAGAGTTCCTGTGTTCCTCTGTATCCAAGATGGTGCATTCTCTGGCCTCCGAAGCGGTCGTGAATCGGGAAGCCGAGTCTGAGCATCGGTATATTGTTTTTTCTTGACATGGTGTAGCCCTTGCTGTTGCCGATCAGAAAATCGGGCTGCAGCACTTTGGCTTCATCCTCGATATCGACAAAGTCAACACCTTCACGTACCTTGATGCCAAGCTCTTCCATATTTGGCACAAGCTCCATGATCCTCTTTTTCAGGAGGCCGCTTTTGCCACCCGAGGCGCAGAGTACCGGCGTCATGCCGATTTCAGAGAGAAAGGCGGTCATGGCGACTACCAGATCTTCTTCGCCGTAGAGAATGACCTTTTTCTCGAAAATATATTTGTGGCCGTCAGCGTAGGCGTCAATCAGGCGGCGCCGTTCGTCCTCATATTTTTCGGCCCGTTTCTTGCCTGTCAGCGTTTCGAGCAGGCTGAAAAATTTGTCGCTCTCCTTGATGCCGATTGGCAGGGAGAGTTGATATCTTGGCACGTCAAACTCCTCCTGGAGATATCCTGCAGCCGATTTGGAAGCTTCGAGCGTTGAACCGAACTCGATGCTTGCCCTTGCAGAACCAGCATTGACGATAGCACTTGCAGGGGTTCCACCTGGAGGAATGCGGTGGTATTCACCCCACGGTCCACCATCCATTGTCTGTGAATAGTCGGGCAACATCATGCAAGGGACTTCGAATTCACGGAAAATCTCCTTGAGGTAACGCAAGTCGGCTGGCGAAACCATGTTTGGAAAAAGGTTGATCAGGTTCTGTTCCTCTCCTTTTTCAGCAAGCGTTTTTACTGTTGCCCTCACTGCGGCATGAAAGCCGTCAATGTGGCTGCCCTGGTAGCTTGGCGTCGAGGCATGAATCATGATCGGCATGGGCGAGCCGTTTTTATGTGCCTTTTTATAGTCACGCAGGATCAAGGGAACATCGTCTCCGATAGTCTCGGTCAGGCAGGTGGTCGCGATACCGATCACATCAGGTTTGTACTGCTCGGTGACGTTTTTCAGGCCAACCTGCAGGTTGTGGCTTCCTCCGAACACAGCGCTCTCTTCATGGAAGTTCGATGACGCGATATCGATAGGCTCCTTGTAATGGCTTATCAGGTAACGGCGTATATAGGTAGCACACCCCTGGGAACCGTGCAGGAACGGCACGCAGTTCTCTATTCCCCTGAAGGCAAGGCATGCGCCGAGTGGGTTGCAGAGCTTGCAGGCGTTCTGTGTTGCTGTTTTCGCGTGTTTCATAGTGAACCTCCTTTTCGCGGAGCGAACTGCCATACCGGGCTCATGACCGATTGATAGACCTCCAGTGCAAAATTGTACATGCCGATAAATCCGGCCAGAGGGATTTTCCTCTCATGGTTATGATCGCAGAACCCGATACCAAGCTTGAAGGCTATAGGGCGCTCCTTTACGCCTCCGATAAGCAGGTCGGCCTCTTTTTCAAGAATAAATTTGGAAAGCTCAACGGGGTTGGAGTCGTCCACGATCACTGTTCCCTCGTCGCACATCTCCTTGAGTCTTGCATAGTCATCCTTGTTGCCAGTCTGGGAACCGGCCAGCACTACCGACATGCCGATCGAGCGGAGTGCCTTGATAAGCGAGAATGTCTTGAATGCTCCACCCACATAGATGGCTGCTTTCTTGCCAGTCAGTGCTTTTTTGAACTTCTGAAGTTGTGGATAGAGTTTTTTGACCTCTTCGCTGACAACCTCTTTTGCCGCTTCCATGATTTCGGGATGGTCGGGGAAATGTTTTGCCACATCGTAGAGCGATTTCGACATATCCTCGATACCGAAATAGGAGACCCGGATATAGGGAATTCCATATTTCTCCTCCATTTCCTTGGCAAGCCAGGTCATGGAGCCAGAGCACTGTACAACGTTGAGGGTTGCTCCGTGTGCCCGACGTACTGCGTCGATTCGTCCGTCGCCGGTCAGGGTTGCGACAACCTCGATACCCATTTTCTCGTAGTATGCCTTGATGAGCCAGGCTTCGCCGGCAAGGTTGAATTCGCCGAGGATATTGATGCTCTGTTTGCTGATATTTTCAATCGATCCCGTGCCGATAAGTTTCATAAGTGCCAGACAGGCGGCTTTGTAGCCATCTTTTTTGGTGCCCTTGAATCCTTCGGAATGAACCGGCAGCACAGGGATTCCTGTTTCTTTTGCAACTTTCCTGCACACAGCCTCGATATCGTCACCAATAAGGCCGACAATACAGGTTGAATAGATAAATGCGGCTTTGGGCTTGTACTGTTCGATCAGCTCAATCAGCGAATGGTAGAGTTTCTTTTCTCCGCCGTAAATGACATCCATCTCCTGCAGGTCAGTCGAAAAACTCAGTCTGTGTAACTCAGGACCTGAAGAGACAGCGCCTCGTATGTCCCACGTATAGGCGGCACATCCGATTGGGCCATGAACGAGATGAAGGGCATCGGCTACGGGATAGAGTACCACCCTGGAACCGCAGAAGACGCATGCCCTTTGGCTCACTGATCCCGAAAGGCTGGAGGTGTCACATGAAATATCGACCTGCTCAACACCTGATTTCTTTTCGAAGATCTGTTTCTGGCGTCCCTCGAGAATACCAATATGTTCCATAGCTTCTACCCCTTTAAAAATAAAATGTTGCTTTGCGATAAGGGAACCTCCCGGCATTGGCCAGGAGGTGGTTTATAACTCCCTGATTTCCCTTTCTTATTCTTTACATGACCAGCTCAAACTTCTCTTCAAGTGCATCGCGATCCTGGCGATCCAGAATGGCGGTGAGAATCTTTTCAAGCAGCCTCAGACCGCCGCTGTAGCCGACACTTGGGAAATAGCTGTGGCCGATACGATCGAGAATCGGGAAGCCGAACCTGATAAAAGGAACGTCTTCGTCGCGTGCCATGTACTTGCCATAGGTGTTGCCGATCAGCAGGTCAACAGGCTCATTCTTCATCCACTGGTGCAGCAGGAACATATCGGCGCCAATGCCGTTCTTGAAGTTTGTTCCCGGAGCCCTTGTTTCAAGAATCTGGTGCATGCGTTTTTCAAAACGCTGGCCGGGAGTACCGCTGACGATATGAACCGGTTTCATGTTCAGGTCAAGCAGGAACTCGGTGAGTGGAATCAACTGATCCGGATCACCAAAGAGCGCTACTTTCTTGCCGTACAAGTACTGTTCCATGTCGGCCATTACATCGACCAGTCTTCCTCTGTCGGCGGTAATAGTATCAGGAACCGTTACGCTGCCAGCCTTGCTGAGCGCCATGATGAAGCGGTCGGTTGCCGAGAGACCGATTGGGATGTCGAGCGTTTCAAACGGCACCTTGCACTTCTTTTCAAGGGCGATCGCCGCTGGTTCGGCGCTGATACATCCGAGTGCAAGAGACGAAAGGCTGTCGCCGGTACTTTTCAACTCTTCAACTGTGGTGCCACCTTTCGGATAGAACTCATGCTTGCCGGTCATCGGTGCATCGAGCACATCCGAGGTGTCCGGGAAAAGCACGATCTTTACACCAAGTTCTTGCGAGATGCGCTTGATTTCGCGCATGTCGGAAGGCTCCATCCAGCCGGCAATAATGTTGATCTGGTTTTTCTTTTCACCAGTTGACACGGTGAACTGATCAGCCATACCGGCCACCATGTTGGCGTATCCGGTTACGTGTGAGCCGATAAAGCTCGGTGTGCTGGCGAAAATGACATGCTTTCCTTCCGGGATTTTGCCGTCATCATTTGCTTTTCTTGTGATCTGCTGCAAGTCATCACCGATGGTTTCGCTGAGGCAGGTTGAGTGCACCGCGATGATATCAGGGTCATAGACCGCAAAGATGGTTTCGATGGCAGCAAGGAGGTTAGCCTGGCCACCGAACACTGAAGCACCTTCGGTGAACGAACTTGTTGCCGCCATTACGGGCTCCTTGTAGTGGCGGGTCAGGGTGCTGCGATGATATGAGCAGCATCCTTGTGAGCCATGGCTGTGAGGCAGACAGCCATGAATACCGAGCGCAGCGTACATGGCGCCGATCGGCTGGCAGGTTTTCGCCGGGTTGATCGTCAGTCCCTCACGCTCTTTAACCTCTGTTGATGTGTGTCTTAATAGCATAATTCAATAGTCTCCGTTTTCCTGTTCATTACTGAGTGACGTAGCTGGCTTCAATTCCTCCGCTTTTTCCGTTTCCGGCCTTTTCCCATGGCGCCTTGATCAGTTTCCAGACAGGGTTGTTTACCATGCGGTCAATGTCTTTGTAGAAGTTCGTTGCACCAACAAATCCTGTGTATGGGCCGCCGTAGTCATAGCTGTGAAGCTGTTTGAGCGGTACACCCATTTTCTGAACCACATATTTTTCCTTGATACCGGCACAGAAAATATCGGGCTTGTAGATTTCGATCAGCTTTTCAGACTCGTAGTGGCTGAGGTCATCGACAACCAGTGACTTTTTGGTCATCTGCTTCATCATTCCCGAATAGCCGTTGATCTCAAGTCCTTTTTCCTTCAGTTCTGCAAGCTCCGCTTCGGTTTTTCTTGGGTTGTAGAGCTCAGGATCAGGCACAACTTTCAGCTCCTCGATATTTTTGCTGTCAGCATCAACCTTGATCTTTGGCAGTACATCACGTCCTTCATAGTCATCACGGTGAGCAAATTCGTATCCTGCGGCTACCGTTGTCATGCCAAGCTCGGTAAAGAGATCCTGGTAGTGGTGGGCTCGTGAGCCTCCGACAAAGAGCATGGCGGTTTTTCCTGTCGTTCTTGGCAGGATCTCTTCAATGATTGCTTTTACCCTTGGCATCTCCTCTGCAATCACCTCTTCAACTCGTGCCTTAAGCTCTTCATCGCCAAAATATTCAGCAATTTTCCTCAGAGACTTTGCCGATGAGTCTGCGCCGACGAAGTTCACCTTCATCCACGGAATACCGTACTTTGTCTCCATCATGTCACCCATGTAGTTGATCGAACGGTGACAGAGAATCACGTTAAGATCGGCTATATGAGCATTTTCAATCTGGCCTACGGTCGAGTTGCCGCTGAACGACGATATCAGGGTAAGACCGACCTTCTCGAAAATCCGCTCGATTTCAAAAGCGTCACCACCAATGTTGTACTCGCCAAGCAGGTTGATCTTGAACTTTCCTTCGTTCGGTGTGTTGTTGCGACCAACCATGTGCTTGAATACACCGTTGTTTGCGATATGGTGACCTGCCGACTGGCTTACGCCCCTGTAACCCTCGCAACTGAACCCGAAAACGTTACAGTCACCGAACTTCTCACGCATCTCCTTTGAAGCGGCGTGCACGTCATCACCAATCAGACCGACCGGACAGGTCGAGAAAATAGCGATGGATTTCGGGTGAAAGAGGTCATAAGCCTCCTGTATTGCCACTTTCAACTTTTTCTCACCGCCGAAGACCACATTCTCCTCCTGCATGTCGGTAGAGAAACAGTAAGGGATATAGTTTGCGTCTTCGAGCGTTTCAGGTCTGGTCTGGTTGCGGCGTGTCAACCATGCGTAAAAACTGCACCCGATAGGGCCGTGCACAATGTTGACGATATCACGCGTAGGTCCGAGAACCACACCTTTACAACCAGCATAAGAACATCCTCGCTGTGTGATGATTCCAGGAACGGTACGCACGTTGGCCTGTACTTCCGGAATCAAATCCGGGTCATTGACAATGATCGACTTTGACCGCTTTTTAGCGACCTTGGTCGGGTATTTTTGTATCAGCTCCTCCCTTACTTTGGAAGGATCCGGAAAATGTATGTTCGCCTCCATGTAGCTCTCTCCGTTTACACCTTTTAAATATTGCTCTGTTAGTTCAGCGCTTCATCACCCTCTTCGCCGGTTCTGACCCTGATGGTTTCGACAATCGGCGTTACAAAGATCTTGCCGTCACCGGGTTTGCCGGTCTGGTTGGCCTTGATGATTGTATCGATTGCACTCTGGCACAACTCGTCGGGTACAACCACAGTAAGAATCCTTTTGGCAACAAGTCTCGGTGCATTGCCGAGTTGCGCGATTGCCTCCGGATGTCCTGCTTCAGCGCCCTGGAGAATATCATAGTGAACCTGGCCCTTGCCGCGTCCCATAACTCTGCCTGTAGCGGTGAAAGCCGGGATTCCTGCATCGATAAGCGCTTTCTTGGTTGCATTCACCTTGTTGATCCTTATGACTGAAATGATCTCTTTCATTCAGGCCTCCTTTTCTGAAGCGAGCATTGGTTCGGTTTCTTTCTCGCCGGAACTGATGGTGTAGACCTCCTCGACGCTTGAAATAAAGATTTTGCCATCACCGAACTTTCCTTCTGATCCTGACTTTGCATTCTCCATGATTGCCCTTATGACGAAATCCTTGTCATTATCGGGAACAACAACGAAAAGCATCTCTTTGGGGATTTCATCATAAACCACATCGCCGACGCGAAGACCGCGCTGCTTGCCGCGTCCAACAACCGAAATTTTTGTTACAGCCGGGAAACCTGCGTCAAGCAGACCCTGCATGACATCATAAACCTTTTCCGGCCTGACGATTGTTCTGATCATTAACATGTGCTTGTACTCCTTTTTTTAGTTAGCGATACCAAATTCAATGAGAAGTGCTTCAAGTTCTTCGATTTCGAGTGGCTTTGGAATGACGAACATCTTGTTTTCATCAATTTTCTTTGCAAGAGCACGGTACTCGTCAGCCTGCTCATGGGTCGGATCGTACTCGATAACAGTTTTACGGTTGATCTCGGCACGCTGCACAAAGTTGTTGCGAGGTACAAAGTGAATCATCTGAGTGCCGATCTTTTTGGCAAGCTCCTCAATCATCTGACGCTCGTTGTCAACGTTACGGCTGTTGCAGATAAGACCACCAAGGCGAACTCCACCGGTATCGGCATATTTCAGGATACCTTTACAGATGTTGTTTGCTGCGTACATGGCCATCATCTCACCTGAACAGACGATGTAAATCTCCTCAGCCTTGCCATCACGGATAGGCATGGCGAAACCACCGCACACAACGTCACCAAGCACATCGTAGAACACATAGTCGAGATCCCATTCATCATCGAAAGCACCAAGCTGTTCGAGAAGGTTAACGCTGGTGATGATACCGCGACCTGCACAACCTACACCTGGTTCAGGACCACCAGATTCGGTGCAGCGGGTTTTTCTGTACCCATCCTTGATGATATCTTCAAGTTCAACCTCTTCACCTTCCTCGCGAAGTGTGTCGAGCACTGTTTTCTGCTGCAGTCCGCCGAGAAGCAGGCGTGTTGAGTCAGCCTTTGGGTCACAGCCAATAACCATGATTTTCTTGCCCATTTCCGCAAGACCGGCAACCGTGTTCTGTGTTGTGGTTGACTTGCCGATGCCACCTTTTCCGTAAATAGCTACTTTTCTCATTTTCGTGCTTTTTTAGGTTGTTATTGCATTTATCGTCAACTATTCAGGCCATTTTGGCTTCTGCCCTTAATAGTTATGATTATAGAGATGCAAGATGCGTGCCAGAAATGTCCTTTTCCGGAAAAGAATTATTGCGCAGGGAAGAGAAAACGCGCCAAAGCCGCATGGCTCAAAGGTTTCGGGCTTGTTAGTTGTGGCTCTTTTTTTTATTAAGGCTATTGAAGTCTCCGCCGTAGTGGATTATCGAAACCCAAAAAGAACTACAAAGGTGTAGGAAAATGCCAAAAAATACATTCTGGTAGGAAATGTGACTTCGCTGAACAGGTGAACGGTTTTTGTGGTATGCCGTTTTATGGGTAGATTTGAATACTTTTTTTGTTAAGTCACCCCTTTTTTTTAGGTCTTGATATGGATATGCTTTTCGTCAGAGAGCTTTTTGACCGTTCAGTACCCTCATATGATGAGACTCGGAGGCAGCTTATTCCCTGTTTTGACGAGTTTTACAGCCATGTACCCGAGCTTGTTCCCTTTCAGCATCATGATGCGTTCAGCATGCTTGATCTTGGAGCCGGAACGGGATTGCTTTCTCATTTTGTTTCAGAGCGTTTTCCAGAGGCTCATGTTTCCCTGATGGATATCTCCGTTGAGATGCTGCAAAAGGCCCGTGAGCGGTTTGCAGGAGAAGCTGAACGATTCTCTTTTTTTGTTCACGACTATTCAAAAGGGTTGCAGGGCTCTTATGATCTTATTGTGTCGGCACTTTCTATCCATCATCTGCCGGACGAAGAGAAAGCCTCGTTGTTTCAGAGTATCTATAAAGTGCTCAATCCAGGAGGTATGTTTATCAATGCTGATCAGGTACTGGGAGCTACTGACGAGATCGATCGGTTCTACAGGGAAATCTGGCTTCGGCAGGTTGCCGGGAGCGGTCTTGCTGATACAGAGTTCGATGCGGCAAAAGAAAGGATGAAAGCTGACCGTCCGGGCACTCTTGAGAGCCAGCTCTGCTTTCTGAGAAGTGCAGGATTCAGGGAGGTCAACTGCTGGTATAAAAACTACAGTTTTGTAGTTTTTTCCGGTGTTAAAAAATAACCTTTTCTTTACACCAACTCTTTTGGCTCAACCAACTTGATAATGAGCTGGCGCAAGGCCGGGTTCTCAGCTCAGTTTTTCTTCTGCCAGAAAGAGTGTATGCCGATAACAGTGCCAGCAATGGTTTCACTCAGATCGAGCATCTCCTCATCCGACAGGTTTCCGAATTCATCCGACACCTTGCCGAGCATGAACATTGGCATCACCAGGAGAGAGGCCTTTTTATCGTCGAAAAGAGGAGCCCATGCGTCGTAGACAAGTTCAATTCCCGAAAGAAATCCCATAGCCCACTCTTCGACAGCAAGCATTTTTTCATCTTCACTCTCATAACTTACACGCTCAAAAAGCGGAACAAAATTTTCTGGCTCATCATCGAAAAGGAATTGTGTGGAGTTGTTGTGACGCACAATCAGTTCACTGATCCCCTCTTCTTCGTCCGATGAAGCAAACTCAGGCTTGAGAATCTTGTTTTTGTCCCAGATGGCGGCCATCAAGTCATCTGCATCGAATGCCTGCGGCCCGGCAATAGTCGCGGTTATGTAACCGTCAAGCATTTCAATCGAGTAAAGAGATTCTGGTGGTGTTTGTTCCGAGATGAGAAAGCTGTCAAGAATGTTGAGTTCATCAAGGGAGAGAGGCTGCATCAATGGATCAGAAGGATTCATGGTGAGCTGTTCCGGAAAGGTGTTAAAAAGATTATGTGCGTCCAATCATAAATTTACAAAGATATTCGGTTCAGGCAAAAAAGGCTCACGACGCAGAGTTGGTTCGGTGATCAAGGGTTTATCGGTTTCAGGATGAATGAGGGTGGAAAAAAAGCGGATTGTATGACTCTCCCTCATTTCAGCCAGGAAGTGGAAGCGCGCGATCGAAAGCGAGTTATTTTTGCTAATGAGCTTCTGTTGCCTGGTATGGTGGCCGTATCTGCTTCTCACAGACAGAGGTAATCTCAATCCTCTGACCAGAGAATTATTTGCGTGTTGCCGCCACTCTCTCCGATGATCTGAAGGATTTTATATGTTCATCTGCAGCCAGTTTTTTTTCATTCAGGAGATCCTCGAAGCTGAATGCCCTTCGCCTGATTGAAAAACCCGGATTTCTCTGCAGGGAGTATCTGCCTGAAAGCGGAAGGGCCGTTTGATGGCCGGGATCGTTAAACAGGAAGACAGAAGGGATATGAAGGATTCCTGTGCATCTAAAAATCTTTTCTGAATAGCTTTTACCGTTCAGCATGCCGATATGGTGGCGCATTCTTTGCGCCGGTATGGTATTACTTTTTTTGCAGATGCCGATATCTTTTCAGTCCGATTGTGGAGAGCGATCAAGCAGTAAATGAAAACATCCTTTTTTGAAATTCCGACTTTCAACAAGGCAAGAGATTTTCTTTTTCCTTTTTCGATGAATAAAATAACAACTATGTGAATGATATATTCCAAAAAAACGCAAACATGATGCATATATTTGTAAATATAATACATTGCGTCATATTGTGAGTGGTGTTTG
>SZXY01000119.1 GCA_005843805.1 Chlorobium sp. | reverse complement strand
TGGTTCCTCCGCGCATCCGGGCTTCTGAAGAAAAGTGTTGTCGGGTACATTTTTTCTTCCGCTTTGCCCGGATGTTTTTTTTTTGATTCTTCCGCTTTGTATCAGAATTGCCCAGCCATACCCATACCATATTTGCGGTATTTCTCCTGGATTGGTTTGGAGATGTGGATTTTCTTGGGTTTTATTAACGATCGTTAAAGTGCTTTGACTGCCGTACGTTCAGAACGTGTCGGCTTTTTATGGCGTTATGGAAGTTAGTTGGTTGTTAAAATTATAGAATATAAGAGGATATGCACGGACAAGAGCTTGATGTGGCGGCTGCCTTGAGCAAGTCAGGTATGTTTCGCCAGAAGCAGCCGGACTATTATGTGATGCGTATCAAGGCTGTTGCCGGTGACCTGAGCGTAGAGCAACTCTCATGTATTGCCAGTGTGGCTGAACAATATGGAAGGGGAGGAATTCATCTTTCTACCCGACAGGGCATTGAGATTCATTATGTTCACTTTGACAATCTGGAGAAAGCGCATCAGGAGTTGATACAGGGCGGAGTCGAGATGGGTGCTTCTGGCCCGAGGGTTCGGGTCATAGTCGCCTGTCCGGGTGAAGAAACCTGTAAATGGGGACTTTTTGATACCAAAAAGATCGCAAGGGAGCTTGATAAACGCTATTTCAACGCGGAAGCGCCTTCGAAATTCAAGATGGCGGTAACCGGGTGCTTCAACAATTGCACCAAGGCAACCGAAAACGATATTGGAATCAGGGGGGCCATTGAGCCTCAGTGGAATCCTTCGTCTTGCTGTGATTGCCATCTCTGCCTTAAGATTTGCCCGCCGAAGGCGATTGAACGCAGGGAGCACGGCAGCAATGGGTGTATGGAGTACCTTTATGCCACTGATCGTGAGAGTTGCATTAACTGTAACCTCTGTACCCTGCATTGCCCGGGTGAGGCGTGGGTTATCGGTCGGCAAGGGTACAATTTCTATATCGGTGGTACCATGGGTAAAACACCCCGTTTTGCCACGATTCTGAAAAAAGTGGTTGAGCGCGAGGAGGAACTTTACGAGCTGGCCGACAAGGCTCTTGCCTGTTACCGCAAACATGGCAGGAAAAAAGAGCGGTTTGGGCACATGATCGATCGAATCGGGATTGATACGGTTAATGCAGAGATTCTTGGTGCGTCAGCAGATTCAAACAACTACATAATATAGATGAGCAGCCAAACAGTTGAAAGACTCAATGAGGAACTTTCCGGCAAATCGCCGGACGTGATCCTGCGCCGTGCAGTCGAATTTTTTGGAGCAGCCTCAACAGCGTTTGCTTCGAGTTTTGGCGCGGAGGATCAGGTCATTACCGATATTCTTCATAAAGAAAAGCTGGGGGTATCAGTTTTTACCCTCGATACAGGGCGCTTGCCCCAGGAGACCTATGATGTTCTGGACGCAACGAGAAAGCACTATGGTATTCAGGTCGAGGTGCTTTTTCCTGAATCATCAGCAGTTGCAGCCATGCAGACGCTTCATGGTCCCAACCTTTTTTATGAGAGCGTTGAGTATCGTCGTGAGTGTTGCCGGATACGGAAGGTTATGCCGCTCAGAAATAAACTTTCAACGCTGAAAGCATGGATATGCGGACTTCGCCGTGAGCAGTCGGTTACAAGAACCGCTGTGACTCCCATCGAGTGGGACACCGCTTTTGGTCTCTACAAGATCAACCCGCTTGCTGAAGCAACGGAAGAGTGGGTCTGGGAGTATATAAGAACGCACAAGGTGCCTTTCAATGCTCTTCACGAGCAAGGCTATCCAAGCATCGGGTGTGCTCCATGCACAAGGGCGGTCAAGCCGGGTGAGGATATACGGGCCGGAAGATGGTGGTGGGAGATGGCCGAACATCGGGAGTGCGGGTTGCATCGTGGAGAAAAACAGTAACATTATCAAGAGCGAAAGCATGGATCATCTCGACACACTTGAAGCGCAGAGCGTCTATATTCTCCGCGAAGCCTACCGTGAATTCAAGAGCCTTTGCATGCTCTGGTCTATCGGCAAGGACAGCACCGTTATGCTCTGGCTTGCCCGGAAAGCATTTTTTGGCCATGTGCCCATTCCTCTCGTGCATATCGATACGCATTACAAAATCCCTGAAATGATCGAGTATCGTGACCATTTCGCACTTGAGTGGAACCTGAACATGATTTACGGCGAAAACCGTGAGGCGCTTGAGGGGAAACTTACCTTTCCTGATGGAAATACCGATCGCATTACCTGCTGCAAATATCTCAAAAGCGAAGCCCTGAAACACACGCTTTCGGGTGAGTGGCCTCGATACCGGATGGATCATGAGCTTAAGCGATATGTTCCCGATGAGGGGCATGAACCCTATACTGGCGTTATTGTGGGCGTCAGGGCTGACGAGGAGGGGAGTCGCTCCAAAGAACGATATTTTTCTCCCCGGGACAAGGACAATGTCTGGGATGTGGGTGATCAGCCGCCGGAGTTCTGGAACCAGTTCAAGACCGATTTTGCACCCGGAACCCATGTGCGTATCCATCCACTTCTCGACTGGACTGAGCTGAATATATGGGAGTATATCGAGCGGGAGAAGATCCCTGTGGTCTCGCTCTACTTTAACCAGGGTAACGGCACCCGTTACCGTTCCCTCGGCTGTTATCCCTGCACCAATCCTGTCGATTCGACGGCGCGGACTCTTCCGGAGATTATCGACGAACTTAAAAGTGGCAGGCTTTCCAACATCGCCGAGCGATCAGGTCGTGCCCAGGACAGTGAAGATGGCGGCGGACTTGAAACCCTGCGTCGTGATGGCTATATGTGACAATGGATAATGGATAATTGAGAATGGACAATGAGTGAAATTTTTTGACCAGTGTTATGATGAATGGACGAGCACAAATGAATATTGTTATTGTCGGTCATGTCGATCACGGTAAAAGCACCGTTATTGGCCGACTGCTTGCCGATACAGGTTCACTGCCCAGGGGAAAACTTGAATCGGTGAAAGAGAACTGCCGACGGAACTCCAAGCCGTTCGAGTATGCATTCCTGCTCGATGCGCTCAAGGATGAGCAGTCACAGGGTATTACCATCGATATGGCCCGCTGCTTTTTTAAAACTGCTCAACGTGATTATATCATTATCGACGCACCCGGTCATATCGAGTTTCTGAAAAACATGATTACCGGTGCTTCAAGGGCGGAGTCTGCATTGCTTGTCATTGATATTGACGAGGGTATCAAGGAGAATTCAAAGCGGCATGGCCACATGGTTGCCATGCTTGGAGTCAAGCATGTAACGGTGCTGGTCAACAAGATGGATCTTGCGGGTTTCAGCCAGGAGGCGTTTGAAAAGCTGAAAGCTGAGTATTCAGATTTTCTTGCTCGCATCAAGGTGACCCCTGTCAGTTTTATACCGGTCAGCGCTCGCGAGGGCGACAATATTGCGACCATTTCTGAACGCATGCCCTGGTACAAGGGTGTGAGTGTTCTTGAGCAGCTCGATCTCTTCACCAGCGACAAAGAGCTTCAGGAGAAGCCATTTCGGTTTCCCGTGCAGGATATCTACAAGTTTACCCGCAGCAACGATGATCGCAGAATTGTTGCCGGAACAGTAGCGGCAGGTTCGGTGAAGGTGGGTGATGAGGTGCTTTTTCTCCCTTCCGGCAAACAATCGGCCATACACTCCGTCGAATCGTTCAATACGTTACCCAAAGAGGCGGCCAAGGTTGGAGAGGCCACAGGTTTTACCCTTACCACCCAGATCTATGTGCGTCCGGGAGAACTGATGGTTAAAGCTTCGG
>SZXY01000178.1 GCA_005843805.1 Chlorobium sp. | reverse complement strand
GAAAAGAAATACAAGTTATCAATTGAAATTTGCACCATAAAGGAAACAGCAAGATCTAATATTGGCATATTGCAGGCAAGAGAATTAGTAAATACCCATCAAGTATCCCAATGATATAACCCCCTATGCCACACTGGTTTTAATCCCGAAAGAGATCGGTGATTTTTCATGCTGACTAACATGCAATATTGAAAATCCGATAACATTTCCATCGGCATCAATTTTTTCCATGACATCTTCATTTTCTGTTTCCTTGAAATATCCTGCTTTAATATCAAACATAACCTCAAGAAAATCCGCCTCTTTATCGAACCATACTTTTATATTTTTTTCCATATTTTACGTCCTTTTTTATTGTATCAGTAATATAAGCTGTTATTATAAACGCATCATCTAATTGTGTTTTCACAACCACACAAAAATATTTCTCACCAAAAGAGAGATGACGAAATGCTCGATAAAACAACTGCACTGCATTATCATTCATCGATTCAATAACAGCATAAGGATTTATAAGCGTTTCTTCAAGATTTGAGAGTTGGTCAACCATTTCAGGATGTGTTTCAACAATATGCCCCCACCGCTCTTCTGTAAGACGTACAGATCTGCCAAATATATCGAGAATCACCTTCATTAAGTTCACTAATACAAGTTACTTTTGTTCCAGTGGGCTAAAAATTAAAGGTCACTCATTCATCAACATCCCCTGTGGTTTCGGCACTGGCCTGCCGAGTGAATGAGCGGTTTCGACCCACTCTTCAATAACTCTTTGAGCATTCATTACAGCCTCTTCATACGTCCCCCCCTCGGCCATGCACCCTGGAAGTGCCGGAACTTCCACAATGAAAGCATTGTCTTCTTTGCTCCAATAGATAATCATCGACATCTGCATCTCCATGTAATACAGATCGTTAAACAGATAATCGTGCAGCATAAGCTAACGTCGCGAGAATATCATCCCTTTCAAGATCCTCATAGTCACCCAGGATATCATCGATGGTCATTCCGCCAGCCAGCCATTACAGAACGTTTTCTACAGGATAACGCAGCCCACGAATACATGGTTTGCCATGACAAATATTGGGGTCAATAGTGATGCGATCATGAGTTTGCATCGAATGCAATTCCTTTATACGGTTACCTACCGAAAAATCCCGGATGATGCGCCAAAACTCCATTTACAAATATAAAACTTTCAAACTCATTCCATCTCATTCTGGCTTGAACCTACTCTCAACCAGAAACCTTACCCGATCCGACAACTGACATTCAACCCCTCGTTCCACTCCCTGAGCATTGCCTCAGCAACCGGTTTAAAGCTTGAGATCTCAATGATATGCTGGCGCAGTTCAGTCATAGTATCAAGAACAGCATCGGCCACCTCTTCAAGAATGAGCGAAGCCTTTGCTGACTGAAGATTGCAGTGCAGCCTGGCAAAGGTCAGCAGTTTTTTGGCACTCGGAAACCGCTTGCTGCCGTCAAAAGTGAGCGCCAGTGAATCGCCCTTTATGTATGGCGTTGTTGAAACGATGTCGTAGGCGGGTGCAAGTCGCACCGGTTTGTTCGATGCTGCATAGAGTACGCCAAAATTTTTGAGATGTGCATCGCCATTCCTGACCGCAGTTTTATTCTATTCGTGTCATTTGATAGACCGCTTTCTCTGCAACCAATCCTGCTGCTATTTTACCAAAAGCCTGGTAATGGTCACTCTGAAAATGCCTTTCCAAAGCAGCCGCACTCTCCCATGTTTCGTAAAAGAGGAAGACCAAAGAGTCTTCATTGTCCTGATGCAGAACATAATCGAGGCATCCCTCCTCTTTCCGGGTGGGGGCAATGAGTTTCTGGAGTTCGCTTTTGAGCTGTTGCACAGCATCTTCTTTCGCTACAACTTTTGCTACGACAATCAGTTTTGACATGGCTAACCTCCTTTATGAATGTTATTTCACCGTTTCACGACGATTGCAGCCCCTTACCGACAGAAAAGGCCTGAGCCAGAAAAGGCCCAACTCCGTGGTATCCCCGGCGGGAGGTGTCGAAAATGAGTGGCTGAATTTTCATGATATCGAGCTTGCCATCCTCTCCAAACAGGTTCTCATCAGCTTTGACATCAATGATTTCGCCAATGAACTGCGTGTGGAGTCCGATCTCGATAACATGAAGCAGGCGGCACTCCAGCACTACGGGAAACTCTGCTGCATAGGGAGCATCTACCAATTCACTGCGAACAGACGTCAGCCCGGTGACGGCAAACTTGTCCACGTCACGTCCAGAAGCAATTCCAACATAATCAG
>SZXY01000019.1 GCA_005843805.1 Chlorobium sp. | reverse complement strand
AAAGCTACCTCAAGGAAGAGCTGACCGGTATGATCCGAAAAGCGGTTTTTGCGTCAGAAAGCGATGCCGCCTGCAACACACACACTCTTTATGGAACTGACCTCACTCCGGGAGAACTGGTATCGAAAGCCTCCGAATACCCGATGTTCACCCCGAAGCAGCTCATCATTGTCCGGCAGTTTGAAAAAATCAAAAAGATCCCGACAAAAGAGCTGCAGAAACAGCACGAAGAAAAATTCAGTCGGTACCTGCTGAGTCCGGCAGAGTTTACCGTTCTGGTGATCGATGCCGACCAGATCGACAAAAAGGAACTTGACAAGTTCCCGTTCAGTGCGCTGAAAACGTTCCGCCACGACTTCCCGGTAATCAAGAGTCCTGACCTTTTCGCCTCCGGCAGGGCAAAAAGCGCAGGATGGGAATTTGACGCCGATGCACTCAAGGCCTTTACTGCCTACACGCAGCCTTCCGCCAGGGAAATTTGCCACGAAATCGACAAAATCATCATGTATGCCTCCGCCAGAAATGGAGAGAAACGCATCAGAGCAAACGATGTCTTTGAGTGCGTCGGCATATCACGCACCTACAACATCTTCGAACTTGAAAAGGCCATTGCTGAAAAAAACCTGCGACTCAGCAGCGGTATATCGCTCATGATCATGGATCAGGAAGGCCAGAAAGAGGGACTCGGCAACATTCTCCGCTTCCTGACCACCTTTTTTGTCCGCCTCTGGAAACTCTCCCTTCCCGAAGTAAGAGGGCTTTCCCAGTCAGAGATGGCAAAAATTCTGGGCATGTACGGGAAACAGGAGTATTTCGTTAAAAACTATCTCGCCTACACCAGGTCGTTCTCACTTCAGGATGCAGAGTGCGCCATCGCTGCCCTTCGGGAAACAGATGCGGCTCTTAAAGGACTGCTGCCCTACCCTGACGAAAAATATCTGCTCCTGCGACTCATGCAGAAGCTTTTCCGGTAAAAACTCTCCGGTTAAAATCGGTAAAATTCACAACCACCCTTTTCGCTGATACCAGGCTATGGTCAATGCTACACCCTGGGCAAGTGACGTTCCGGCTTTAAAACCAAGATCGAGATCCGAGCGCTCCGGAGAGCAGACCCAGTAGTCCTGAACGAGTTCGTTAGCCTTGTCACGGTTGATAAGCACAGGCTTGCGGCCAAGCGAACCCGCAGTGCCAATTACCGTTCCGACAAAAAACACAAAGGGTTTGGGAAGCGAAACCCTGCGCAGCTTCTGAAACCCAAGCACTGGTCGGGCTGCTGCAATCACCTCGTCCCATGACAATGATCGGGGTGATGTGATATAATAAATGCCGCCCGCAGCACGGCTCGAACGGGCAGCCATCATGATACCCCGAACAAGGTCGTCTACATAAATCATGCTGAAACGCTGCCTTCCGGAGCTGCCTGGAGAGACCAGCACCCCTTTGGCGAGCATCTGAAAAACCTGCAGCACATCGCGATCCCCCGGCCCGTATACTGCGGGAGGACGGACAATGGTGACAGGAATGGTCGCTGAACTTTCAAGGCAGAGTGTTTCTGCTTTTAACTTGCTTCGTCCATAAGCGCTCACCGGACAGGGCGGATCGCTCTCCCTGACACCGTGCGTACCCTCTTTGGCCGGACCTGCGGCAGTAAGCGACGATACCAGCAAAAACCTCTTCAGCGCCGGATTATGCTCCCTGACTGCAGCAAGAAGGTTGCGCACCGGCATCACATTTCCCTCATCGTAGCCTGCCTCATCAACCGCTTTGGTAACCCCCGCAAGGTGAACAATCCGGTCAACCCCCTGCACCGCAAGACCAAGCGAGCGGGAATCGCTGAAACTGCCACGGACAATATCAATCCCTTCAGGCAACGACCCGTCTGCACTTTCGTGACGCAGAAAAACCCTTATCCGATCACCCTCCTTTGCAAGAAAGTCAAGCAACCTTGTACCAATAAACCCTGTTGAACCTGTCACCAGTATTGTTTCACCCATATCGACTGATCGCCCCTTATATTCAATTATTCAGCACCTCTCAATTCGCCCTTTCCTATGAACCTCTGTTACAGTAATAAAACCGCACCATGTTTTAACAAAAAAATAAAATAAAATTTTTAATACATTTCGGTTTACGGGCAGAGCCCGCATACCAAAAACCCGGTCACTGAAAGAAACAAAAAAGAGACGACCGTAAAAACGAGAAATCCCAGCTTATATTTTGTTACGGCTGAAGTAAATTTGCATCACTGTGGAGAAAACGAAAGATTTATTTAAAAAATGTATTGATTTTACCCTTGCCGATGAAGTCAAGGCACAGGGTTTATATCCATTTTTTCATCCGATCGATGAAAATGAAGGTCCGGTAGTCTCCTTTGGAGGACGGACTCTCGTCATGGCAGGCTCAAACAACTATCTCGGCCTTACGGCTGACCCCAGGGTAAAGGCTGCATCGATCAAGGCGATCAACAAATATGGCACAAGCTGCAGCGGCTCACGCTACATGACCGGCACGGTCAACCTGCACATCGAGCTGGAAGAAAAACTTGCCGACTTTTTCGAAAAAGAACGCTGCCTGCTTTTCAGCACCGGTTACCAGACCGGACAGGGCATCATCCCGACGCTTGTCCAGCGAGGCGAATACATTGTCTCTGACCGCGACAACCATGCAAGCCTTGTGGCGGCCTCCATCATGGCCCAGGGAGCAGGAGCGAACCAGATTCGTTACAACCACAACAACATGGAAGACCTGGAGCGTGTGCTTCAGAATATTCCTGACAATGCTGGCCGACTGATTGTTTCTGACGGAGTTTTCTCTGTGTCTGGTGAAATCGTCGATCTGCCACATCTTGTCAAACTGGCAAAAAAATACAATGCCCGAATTCTCATTGACGACGCTCATGCTGTCGGCGTGATTGGAAAGGGAGGAAGGGGAACTCCGTCGGAGTTTGGTCTTGTTAATGAAGTTGATCTCATCATGGGCACATTCTCCAAAACCTTCGGCTCACTTGGAGGCTACGTTGTAGCCGACCGCTCCGTCATCAACTTCATCAAGCACAACGCCGCATCGCTCATTTTCAGCGCTTCACCCACTCCGGCAAGTGTGGCCGCCGTACTGGCCACTCTTGAGATCATCCGCACAGAACCTGAGCTTTCAGGACGCCTTATCGCCAATACCGATTACGTTCGTCAGGGACTGCTCAAGGCCGGTTTCACCCTGATGCCATCGCGCACTGCCATCGTCACCGTGCTGATAAAAGACCAGATGAAAACCCTTTACTTCTGGAAAAAGCTCTTTGAAGCTGGCGTTTACGTCAACGCCTTCATTCGCCCCGGAGTCATGCCGGGCCACGAAGCGCTCCGCACAAGCTATATGGCAACCCACCAGAAAGTTCACCTCGACAAGGTCATCACCGAATTCTGCACCATCGGCAAGGAACTTGGCGTCATCTGAAGCGGTTACCCTTTGGACGATTTTTTTGTACCTACCTGAACCCCTCTCTTGCAAGCTCTCCCTGGAAAGAACCGGGGAGGCTTTTTTTTGGCAACTATTTCTTTTTCTTTGCCTGTATTCGCAATTCGTTTACGGTAAAAGTTGCACCTTTCTGTTTTTTTTTTGATAAATTAAATGATATGAATAAATGGACGCAAAACGACCTGTGTACCTGTTCTGATTGCCAATATCCGGTGTTGATGATTACGCTCTGGCTGACACAAAATAAAAAGAGTTCTTGACCCTGTTTTTTTGTTCGTATCATTGCAACCACACAACACACAACCATGAAAACAAAACATGCGCAAGCTTTCCGCTTTGTCCGTTTTGTTCTTTCGGCGTTTTGCCTGATGATGATGCTGGTACCTCTCCCCTCCTACGGAGCGGATACTGGTGCAGTCAAGGGCAAGATCACCGACAAGTCTGACGGAGAGGGCGTTTACGGTGCTTCCGTGTCCATTGCCGGAACTACCATTGGCACTGCCACAGACATGAACGGCAACTTTACTCTCCAGAACGTCCCCGCAAAACAGCAGAAGCTCTCCATCT
>SZXY01000141.1 GCA_005843805.1 Chlorobium sp. | reverse complement strand
CTCGGTAAATTCGCACCGCCCGCGCCGTACCCACCCCGTGAGACTGGAGAAAAACCATGATCTTCCTCACCGACCTCTGCTCCGCCCAAGCCGAAACAAGCTGTTCCAGCTTTTTTTTGCCGATACCCGGAAGCTCCAGCAGTTTTTCAGGATAATCCTCAATAACATTGAACACCTCAAGACCATAAGCCTTGATAAGCACCTTCGCCAGATGGGGGCCGATCCCCTTCACCATACCGGAAGAGAGATATTTGGCCATTCCTTCGAGAGTATCAGGAGCAACAACCCCAAGATGGGTTGCCTTGAACTGCAAACCCCAGGTTTTATCATTTTGCCAGAGCCCCTCAGCCTCGACATGCTGACCGGAAGTGACCGCCGCAACATGACCCACCACCGTCACCGGATCACGCTCCCCCTTGACACGAAGCCGCAGGACAGTGAACCCCGACAACTCGCTGAAAAAGCTCACCTTTTCAACAATACCGGTAATGCGCTCCTCACCGGAATTGGAAGGGTTGCTCTCACTCATGAAATGCGCAAGGTTAGGTGATAATGTTCAAGCTCCATGGAAGAAAGGATTACAGGAGAGCAATATAGCGAATCTCGACTGACTCAAGCAGTATTTGCATCGGTTGTCACCGATTCACATGCCGCATCAAGAACAGCAATGGCTTGCTGGCGTTTAACAGAAGGAAACTGACGCAAAAATTCATCCAAAGTATCGCCTCCCTGCAAATAGTCAAACAATGACCGAACCGGAACACGAGTACCCATAAACACAGGTGTTCCACTGAGTATATCAGGGTGGCTTTGTGTAACAGTGGAAAGTGAAGTCATGAAAATTCTCCAAATGCCGGATTGAAAGGAATGCCAGGCAACTACAAAAACATCGCCAAAACAGACTAATCTTACCCAGAAAAGTACCAATTATCTGGAAACAGTGCTATAGCTTCATATCGTAAGCCCCGACAACTCGCAGAAAAAGCTCAACCCTTTCAACGACGCCACTGATAAGTTCTTCACCGATAGCTATAGACAGGCTCTCACTCATGAAGCCATACAGGGGTAGGCTTATGCGCCCAAATCCATGCGATAAAATCCGTCATTGGTGGATCGATACCGAGTTCACGGAGCCGGGTATTAACCTGCCCGCGATGGTAAGAGCTGTGAGCAGCTACCTGCATAAGCGTCTGACCAAGAGATGGATTGGCAATCTCAAAACCAAGAGTGAGGCTCACCTGCCCTGACCAAGGCAAATGAACAACCCGGTCTAAATCAGCGGGAGAAAGAGCATTTTGAAACTCCTGAATCTCCCTGTGCACTAACTTGGCAAAGCCGACTAATTCAAGAGCATTGAACAAGTCGGTTACATGAGGATTGATGGGCCGGTTTAGCCAGACATCAAGAAAAGCTTTCTGAACCAGATGAATATGGCGCACTCTCTTCAACAGCACTTCGTCCTCTTCCGCCTGTGGTTTTCCGAGGATCGCCGCAAAGACGACAGCGTCAGCCCACTCAGTATGTTGTACAAGCTCCTCGATTATTGCGGTTGCGTCCATGACGACTCTCTATAGGTTTTCATGACAACTGGTGTAAACATAAAAAAAATAAATAGCATGGAGCAAAGGGGGGGACGGAGCACAACCAACATCAGGGTTTACTCAAAAATAATTTTGATCGAACCTGTTCCCACGAAACGGCCGTGGAAGGGTCTGCCCGGTGTGCGGCAACTCGACGATGTAACTCATCCATTTGGGTTTGTGACAACTCATGCGGATTTGACTCCTCGGCAGCCATGCTATCCCAGATGTCCTCGACGAGCTGAATGCGCTCGGAAACGGAGAGCTTCAAGTATTCAGGAGTGGTGGCAGGAGTAGGCATAGAGATAGTATAAATCAATGTCAATGTTTAGCAAGTCTCTCAATCTGAACCGTTCAGGGTGCACAGCTTCCTTCAACGTAGCGGATTCTCTGGCATTTTGGATTGAACACTCCATTCTTTGAATTAATTGTCTGCCTGAAAGACAATATCATCCAGCGTTACTCTCAACGCTTTGGCGACAGCCAATAATATTTCCGTTGTTCCAGTCCGTTTACTGGTTTCGATCTGAGATAAATACGGTGTGCTTATACCAACGATTCCCGCTAATTGTTGTTGCGTTAATCCTCGATATTCTCGCCAGACTTTGACAGGATTTTCCTTATCCAACAAAGCAAAAGTAACTTCACTGGGAACAAGTTCTTCCTTGCCTTGCTCAATTGCTGTTTTTACAGAATCATAATCCCGTATATCCGGCAACATTTCCGCTTCTTCAGCAAGCTGCTCGTATTGGTCATACGGTAACATGGCTCTTCTTCTTTGTATAGGAGGTCGTTACCTGGCAGTTGATTCCCTCACTTTTCTTGATGGCATGAATAACCTGGAAGAGGTTTTCCATTCTCGGGTTACCCGACGGCGCCAGCATACGGTGCAAACTTTTACTTGATTTCTCGAGTATTTTGGCCAGCCCTTCAAAACCAATGGTAGAATGGACGATATCCCTCAGAAGCGCTTTTCCAACGGCTGTATCACCTTCAAGAAAAGCATTAATCGCCTCTTCAAATAAAGCCGCCCTAAATTCCGGATCGCGCTCAACCCGTGCCTTTATGGTTTCCTTATATGATCGACTTAATGACATGATAATCTCCTCACCCTTTATTTTCCTGATCGTTTTTTATAGGCCTTATGTTCTTCCCAAAGCTTTTTTGCCCTTTCAATAGCTTTTTTCTGGTCTTTTTTGCTGCTGCCACCAAGTAATAACAGGATAAAGTCATCCTCTTTTCCAAAATATATCCTGTATCCCGGGCCGAAATCAAGTTTTATCTCTGATAATGCAGAGCCAATGGGCGCAACATTTAAATAGTTCCCCTGCACAACACGCTCCAAATATACAGCCGCTCTTGCTGCTGGCACGGAATCAAGTGAATCAAACCAATCCCTGAACGGACAGTTCCCATTTTGATCCACATATTCAAAAACCTCAACTTTTTCCCGCATACCCTATGGTAACGTATACGTTTCTATTTTCAAAATAAATTCAAGCCTCCAGAAACACAATCGCGTCCGGCAGATCACTCATCCTGAGGCCACCCTCTTCAGTAACAACAAAGGTATTTTCAATGCCAATAACCCCTTTGCCCGCAATAACGAATTTCGGCTCAACCGCTATCACCTGCCCGGCCTGCAAAGGGACAGCAAACCCTTTGGCAAGCACTGGCAGTTCGTCCAGTTCGAGACCAACACCATGACCGACAAACTTCGCCTGTTCACCCGGCATTCCCATGAAGCAGGAACCAAATCCACCCTTTTCGGCCATTGACGCGGCGTCAAGAAACAACTCTTCGCAGATGACCCCCGGCTTCATGGCCTGACGAACCATCTCCTGAATATCGAGCGCAAGATCAAATGCCTGCTGCAATTCAGGGTCGAGCTTGCCAATCACAAAGATGCGGCTCATATCAGCCATATAGCCATTGAAAACTCCGACATAATCAAGCAGAACCGGTTCGTTCACGCGAATTACATCAGTCGATGCTCCATGCGGCGCGGCACTCGACAACCCCTTTCCCGTAACCGGCCCATCAAAAAAACCACCGTTCACACCTCCGGAAGAAACGGCCAAACCATAGAAAATCTCCTGGTTAAAAGCCCTCATCCGCACATAGCCTTCATGGCCTGCCTTGCGAAGACGATACTCCATTTCGGCTGCCAGATCAATCTCACGCATACCCGCTTTCAGGAAATTCGGCACGTCGGCCAGTACCGATGCGAGCCCGGCGGCACTTTGGCGAACCAGCTCAACCTCAAAAGGCGACTTGACTGAGCGAAGTTCACGAACCATCATTGAAATATCGACAAAAGAACGCCCTGGCAGTGCTCGAGTGTAAAAACTTTGCTGCTGAACTGGCACAGCGTCATACGTCAGGCCAATGCTGACAAGATCATGACTGAAAACGGAAGCAAATTCCTTGCTTGAGCAAAAAGGCCGGATATCGGCAATCGGGCTCTCCGCTCTCGCCCGCGACAGGCTTTTACGCACCAGCATCACTGGGTCGCCGTCCGCTGGTATCAAGAGAATAGCGTTCTGACGAGTTCCCGTAAAATAGAAAACATCAATCGGCATGATGAGAAGAGCAGCATGAACACCCTTCTCTCTGAGCATTTCCTGCAACCGCAATACCCGTTGTTGTGATTCAGTTTCTGTCAGCATGGTTTGTTGTACAATTTCATTGAAGAATGGAGGACGATGCAGTCAATAATATACCGTTTCCCTCAGGCCGGGAAAAAGAATTTCGACATACCATTGTATATTACATGTATTATCGACACTATCGGATGACTCTGTCTTGGCATTGCAATCGCTAATGCCTTATTTCACATCCAACTTGGGATTAATAACTGGCATATTGGGAACTCGCGCTTGCAGGTTAAGAGTTCTTTCGTACCACAACGCTTCAATAAACACGCCAAACGCTTATTACAAAAAAAATATCTCAAATGGCCTAATGCAAAAATTGAGTCATTTATGGATTTTAGTTAAAAAATCTATACGTTGTAATTATAAATGTATGGTTGAGCTGCATAGGAATAACTCTAACCTGAAAGGAGTGAAAACATGCGAACTTACACTATGATGGTACAACGGGTTGCAAAATCTGTGTCTGTATCTTTTCTGCTGGTCATTTGCTCGATAGTAACGGTTACATACAAAGCCACAGCAGAAGAAACAGCAGGAGCAAAAGCCTTAGCACCAGCGACAGCACCAGCAACTCCAACACAAGGTAAAGCACCAGCCAAAGCTAAAACACAAACTAAAGCAGAAAAAGAAACGGCAGCAGCGGCAGCAGCAGCAGCAGCAAAAGCCGATAGCGTTTTATCAGTCACCGGCATCACTGTCAACGAAACGAGTCAGGATAAGGTTAAATTCGAAATCTTTCAAACCATCAAGATTACAGTAAAAAATCTTGAGAAGGGACTTAAAAAACATAATAATGATCTATCAAAACTCATTCTCTACATTGATGGCAACGCCGTAAATGGACTTCATCCTACTTTGGACATTACAACGTCAACGTTGCAATTTGACCTCAAACGTATACCGGAGAATAAAGATGCATGGACGACCATCCTGAGCAGAGGGCCAAGGAGATGGGAGCGGAATGTGCCAATCACCGTGGGTTTTGAAAAAGAGAGTCCGATAGAAAGTACGATTCAAGCTGATCTCACTGTTATTAATCAGTTCTGGTTCAAGGTATTCGTTTTTATTTTTCTGATTGCCATTGGGGTATTTTGGGCGGTGGCTAAAAAAAGCGATATCATTCGAGATACCGGCCCACAACCGAAAAGTTTAAACGATAAAGGACAACCCAACAGGAAGCCCTATAGCCTTGCTCGCACGCAAATGGCCTTATGGTTTTTCGTTGTTATCATCTCTTATGTTTTCATCTGGTTGGTGATGAAAGATTCTACTTTAAACACATCGGTGCTTGCCCTTATTGGCATCAGCGCATCTACAGCTATTGGGTCTGCCGTTTTAGATGCCAGCAAAAGAAGTGATCAAGAAAATAAACAAAAGACACTTGAGGGAAAAAAGAATAGCACTGAGGTGGAATCCCAGAGCCTTCAAAGTGAGATAAACACGCTTCTTTCCAATATAGCGGCAACTCCTGCGCCAACAAATATTGAGGAACTTAAAGCTGAGTTAGGAATCAAACAAGCCAAACTGGCGGCAAATAAGGAAGTGATTCTTCAGACAAGTGAGCAGATTCAAAAACAGACTGAGAGCGCAAACCCTCTTGTATCGAAAAATTTTATCAGCGACATCCTTAGCGATGATGAGGGGGTAAGTTTTCACCGCTTTCAAATTTTTACCTGGACCATCGTGTTGATCGTTATTTTCTCCTGGTCAGTTTACAATTTACTGACCATGCCGGAATTCGATTCCACGTTGCTCGGGTTGATGGGAATAAGTGGCGGAACGTATATTGGTTTTAAATTTCCAAATCAACAGGGTTGACATAGCTTCATGAAATAATTCAACTCGATCGAGCGCGGGAAGAGCATTTCTGATATTTACTGTCAGGGCTATTCCGCGCCGGTTGAGTTCAGTTATTTATTAACACAAGAGGTGTTCATCCTGGTTTTTAAATCACTTTTGAGTCTCTCCAGCTTCAGTCGCTCCTCCCTCAAGCGCCCGATAAACCAGTGCCGGGCCGTGCTGAACTGTGCGGGCGTAGTGTACCGCTGGTTTGCCGAATACCATTGCGTAGCCAAACAGATGATCGTCCGGAATACCGAGGCGGTGGCGTGTTTCGGGCAGGATGTCGTTGATAGCCCACTTTGCCAGACCGTTCCATAATGTGCCGACACCATTGGCCTGTGCAAAAAGGTCAAAGCTGGCAAGCGCTATCATGCAGTCCTGTATGGGCGATGCCACATGCTGGGGCGCTGTGGCAATGAGCAGATGTGGTGCGTCACGAAAAATAATGTCGGCACGGTGCTTCTCCCAGATCGACACAAAGTTGGCAAAAAAGCCCATCTTTTCCGGCAGGGTGTTGCTGTTCACCAGCCTTGTCAAACCGGCCATCACCTCGTCGCGCAGTTGAGCAACCTTGTCGTGGCTGTCGAGCACCGTAAAGCGAACCTGACGGGAGTTTACGCCTGTCGGGGCCTGCCACGCTACATCGAGCAGCTTCTGGAAGAGTGCCGGGTCGAGATTGTCGGGCTGGAAACGCCGCACGGAACGGCGCCCCCTGATGAGCGTCTCAAGGGCATCGGAATCTGGATATGCACCTTGCAGTAAACAACTGCCGGAAGGGTTGTGACCAAGAATGGAAACCGATCCCGTTGGACAAATAGCAAGGCAATGCTGGCAGCGGTAGCAGGTTTCCTCCTTTTCCGGAACAATAACGGGATATCCATCCTCTGCCGGTGTGATAATCCGTGCAGGGCAGTCGATCATGCATTCGCCACAAAGCGTGCAGCTCTCTTTGTTGACAATAAAATCTATCATTTTTATTTTTTACGTCGGTTGATCATGAAAAAGCTCTAACTGGCTTTCAGGCTGATAACTTCCATCTGACTTTGCTTTTTACGAGCCTCTTCCACAATTTTTTCAACCTCTGCAGCAACGGCATCATTAACCCAGTCAGCTCCACAAAGAACACATACTGTTGCCGGAACATCTCTTATTACAACAAGACCATATCCGAGTTCAACCGTCAATGTTGTTTTACCAGGCTCTTTTTCTCCTCCGCATAACGGGCAGCAAGCAATATCTCTATTGATGTTCATTTTTTTCGGTTTTAAAAACCAGACACAAGAGAACTTGAATATAGTTTGTCTTCTATGAAGCTTTATGTATTAACGGGCAAATCTTCCGGATTTTCGAAATCAAC
>SZXY01000136.1 GCA_005843805.1 Chlorobium sp. | reverse complement strand
TGACCGCTATGACAGGCCTGTTGCCAGTTTGGCGGTGCTTGCAGATGAACACAGGCAGTGGAAACCGACCTCATACGGTTTTGCGGTTCTTGGGTGCAGTCATACTATCACGTTCCCGGTTGCCAAGCTGACCGATTATGAAGACCAACTCGATGAACTGCTTGCATCGGACAACGCTTTTGGATGGATTACTGCGGCGCATATCCTGACTCAGCAAACCCGAAAGCAGCATCAGGAACGCTATGAAGCCAAACTCCTTTTGGTACGCATACTCTATCAGCGTCACTGGGAGAAACAACGTGTCATTGATTTATTTTGTGTTCTGGACTGGTTGATGCAACTGCCGGAATGGTTGAACAGCCAGGTCTGGAAAGAACTTGAAACAATCGAGGAGAGAGAAAAAGTGCAATACATTACAAGCGTAGAACGAATTGGCATGGCCAGGGGCATCGCCAAAGGCCGTGTTGAGGGCCGCGTTGAGGGCCGCGTTGAGGGCCGTGTTGAGGGCAAATACAGCCTGCTGAAAAGGCAGCTTGAACGCCGCTTTGGATTGTTGCCTGAGTGGGCATCAGAGCGGTTAGGGATTGCCAAAGAGGAGGAACTTGATGCATGGAGTGAAGCGGTCCTCACTGCCCCGACTCTGGAAGCTGTTTTCAGGAAAAGTGACCTCTCATAAAGAATGTACAGGTGGCCCTGTGTGCCAACATGCAGCACTTTTCAGAAGCAACATTGGAGAACTGTTGACACGCCATCGGAGCAGTTGTTGTAATGTTTTGCGCAAGCCATAGCCCATTTCCATAGGTTTGTCCTTCCTTGTTTGGCTCAAGGTAGCATTTGTTGCTAAATTTTTTACGTCACCAGTAAAACAATATCTTCTCAGGTTTATCAACAGAAAAAGGCTGCCGGAGCAGCCTTTTTCTGTTGAATAATATTCCGGCTTTCATTTTTTTTTAGCGAAAGCCCCCGGTGTTATCCTTACTCTTTCGCCCTCACCAGCTCTTCCATTTCATATCCCGCCAGGAAGGCCTGCAAGTCAAGTTGCTCGGAGGCATCTACCCATTCGGCGATTGTGGCTTCGGGGTGTTCTTCTTCAACCGGGGTGAGCGGTTCCTGTTCATTGAGCAGCTCTTTCAGGATGAGCCAGGCTACGAGGACGCTGAAGCGGTGTTCGCGGAACCAGACTTTCTGGTGGCGTTCGTCAAACTGCAACAGGCGGCCAAGGTGTGGCTTGTTTGTTGTGTAGAGCTTTTTCAACTGGGCAAGAAGGTGCGCTTCTTTGTCGTTGTCTGTATTCGCTTCCGGTTTTGGGGTGAGCAGGCAGACCAGCAGGTCGGGCAGGTGTTCACCCGGAATGCCGATGACTCCTTTTTCGGGATAGATCTCGCGCAGTGCATCGCTCATCAGCCAGTCGTCGATAAGGTTTGAACTCAGGATTCCGCCTGAGATGGCCATCTCCTGGATGGTGTCGAGGATAATGTAGTGCGTGGTCATGGTGTAGTAGTCCGACCACTCTTTGCTGCTGAAGCCGAGGGCGGTTTGCAGCTTTTTGCAGTTTTTCTGTAGTGAGAGATGGCCAGCAAGCTCTGCGGCTTTCCGATGGCGTTCGGCGGCTTTTGAGGCAAGGTTTTCGGGTACGGATAGTGGAAGTTCCATGAGTTCACTGAACTGTTGGGCAACAGCGTCGAGCAGCAGTGCAATTGCTTTTTCCAGTTCGGTTGCCTCTTCTTCTTCCTGAAGCTCGGTTGCTGGTGGTGCGGGATGCTCAAAGGCAAGAAATGCGGTCACCAGCAGGTGGAGCGGCGATAGGCTCATGGTGAGAGCGGCACGTTCGATTGACTCGACGCCTCGTCCGTTGAGTTCTGCTGCAAGTCGGTCGTAGGGTCTGAGTTTTGAGGGGTATACCTCTCTGAAGTCAAGGAAGACGTTGTATTTGTATCCATCGACGGCGACGAGCATGCCGTTGCTCGAAAGTTCACGGCAGGAGCGGATGAACTCCATGCCACTGGCGTGATCCCTGAAGACAACGTAGGTGTTATCCTGGTTGGAGAGGTTGAGTCCCTCCGAGAGTGAACTCTGGCGGATTTCGTCGCCCTGGCGGTACCCGACCGATGTTTTGATCCAGCCGGTGGCCTGCTCGAAGCAGTTGTTGAAAACCACAAGGGCGGTTTCGTTGCCGAGACGGTTGGAGTAGGCAAATATGTTTTCGTTGACCGACCCTTCAGGAGAGTAGACGTCGTAGAGGAAAAAGTTGCGCACTTCGGCGAAGAGAGGGCGCTTTTTCATGATGGGGAAGATCTCGTGGTAGTGACGCCAGACAAGGTGTTCGTCCGGTTGTTCGTCATAATATGCCTTAGCGTACTCCATGCCGTACTTTTCGGTAAAGCCTTCGACCTGTCCGTGGCCGAACATGGGCAGACCGGGCATGGTTATCATCATCATGCAGACACCAAAGTATTTGTCACCCCTGCCGAACTGGGCAATGGCGGTGTCTTCGTCAGGGTTGTTCATGAAGTTGACATAGCGCTTGAGAATTTCGGCGTCAAATTCAAGGGTGTTCTTGATCAGGTAGCGGTAACTGGAGTTGTCCTCTTTTTTGAGCATGTGCATGAAGGCGCTGTTATAGACGCGGTGCATGCCGAGTGTGCGGACAAAGTATCCTTCGAGCATCCAGAATGCTTCGGCCAGCAGCAGGGTGTCGGGCACTTCCTGATGGATACGGTCAACGACTTCGCGCCAGAACTCTTCGGGTATGGCGGCATCGAATTCGGACATGCTCATGGCATAGGCCGAGCGGGATGGAACACCTGCGCTGTGGCCGTGAAGCGGATACCAGAGGCGCTGAATGTGTCGTTTGGCCAGCACCATGGCGGCGTCGAAACGGATGATGGGGAACATCCTTGCTACCTGCAGGATCTGCTGAATCACTCCTTCACGTACCTCGGCACTGAGGAAGTTCAACTGGGCAGTATCGTTCCACGGCATGATGGTGCCGTCATTGCCATGATAGATGTATCGTGTGTCGCCGGTCAGGTAATCGACCCGTTTGAAGGTTACTGCTGCATCGGAACGGTTCCAGTACCCATCTTCGAGGTAGATGCCGTAACGGGAATCCTGGCTGAGGTTTGGGCCGTTATAGGAGTAGTTGTAGTAGGGAGCTGTGCCGGACGATAGAAACCAGTCGGGGTTGTTGCGTACCAGCTCGGAATCCATTGCGGTATGGTTTGGCACCATGTCGCTTG
>SZXY01000096.1 GCA_005843805.1 Chlorobium sp. | reverse complement strand
GGAAAGAAATCTCCGAAGCAAAATTTCAGAGTGCTGAGGAATTCATTGCTGAAATGGAGAAAGAAGGGTAACGAAGCCTTTGGCTTTCATCCTCTTTCTTCTTCCTGCTGTCCTTGAAGTCCCTTTTCTGAAAACCCTCTTCCCAACCTGAAAATCAGTAATAATACTCCGGCGAGAGCTTGCTGGTGAAGCGGTTCATCGCGTAGTTGGCGAGCCATACCCAGTTGAGCGGTTTGCCAGCCATGCGCTGCATGATGGCACGGCCTTTGTAGACCTCTTTCTGGAGTTTGACAAAGTTTGAGAGCAGTCTTTCGCCACTCATATTGGTTGGCTCAAACATGTAGTGGTAGGTGTCGTACTTGTCCCAGTCGAAGTGGCGGATGCGGGGCTTCATCTCGTCGAAGTAGGGCGTTCCAGGGAATGGGGTGACCAGCGAAAAGACCGGAAACTCGATCTTGTTCTTCATGATGAAGTCGTAGGTGAGCTGGAAGCTCTCTTCGGTGTCGTTGTCGAAGCCGAACATGAAGTATCCCTGGATGGCAATGCCGTTCTTGTGCAGGTTGCCTACAACCTTTTCATAGTTGCCAAGACGGTTGGAGCCTTTGTGCAGGGTTTTGAGGGTCTCGGGATTGAGCGATTCAAACCCTATGCTGAGCAGGTCACAGCCTGAACGGCCAGCCAGTTCGGCAACTTCGGGTTTATCGAGAAAGTTCATGGAGATATTGGCATTCCAGTGGACGCCGAGCTTGGCCATCTCTTCAAGTAGTGTCGTGAAATATTGTGGACGGAAGCTGATGTTGTCGTCCATGAAGGAAAAATTGACATTTTTCTTTCCTACACGATCCTGGTGGTAGCGCATCTCTTCGAGCACAAGATCAAGCTCGCGGTACCGGTAGTTTTTGCCGTAAATGGTTGGGGTAGTGCAGAAGTTGCATCCTACCGGGCATCCTTTCGTTGCAAGAAGGGGAATTCGGGAGCTGTATTTTTTTGAATTTTTCGATGAGAGGGCATAGTTGAAGTCCGGGCGGTGCATGGTGCTCATTGGCTTCAGCTCTTTTGCCCGGTATACCTGCTGCATTCGGCCTCTCAGTACATCTGCGGCCAGCTCTTCCCAGATCGATTCGATTTCGCCATAGACAACGCTGGTGCAGTGCTGGGATGCTTCGTCGTGCAGCATGGTGGGATGTACACCTCCGAGGATGACGGTTTTTCCCTGCTTCAGGGCAGCGTCACCTATCCGGTATGCCTGCGATGCGTTGAGTGTCCGTGAGGTGATGGCAATGACATCATATCCGGAAAAATCTTCAGGTACCTTGTCGCCGAGTCGTTCATCGATGAAGGTGACATCGAAGAGCTTTCCGACCAGGGTGGCAACCATGATAAGGTTCAGGGGCATACTGACCGTGCCGGAATCTACCATCATGCTGGTGTTGCTTACCGGCTGAATGAGAAGCCATTTTTTCCGTGTTTTCTGCTGAACAGAATACTGATGAAGAAGCTCCTCGGGGAGAACTGCGGCTGGGTCAAACGGTGAGACGGGAGTTTCTGATTGTGAGGTTTGCATACCCTGAAATCTGCAATAAATGTGAAAAACTTCTACGACTGTGAAAAATTTCTACGGCGAATGAATGAAGGTATGAAAAGTTTTTTAATAAAACCTGACCTGCCATTCAAAAAAACCTTAAGCATCTGCTTTATTGGGGCTGCGGAGATTTTTTCAGGACAGCTACGGTAAAGCGGCTCACACAGGTAAGCTTGCCCTCTTCATTTCTGATTCTTATATCCCATACCTGTGAGCTTTTTCCAAGATGCAGGGGAGTGGCGGTGGCATAAACAAAACCACTTCTTGTCGGACGGATATGGTTGGCATTGATCTCCTGTCCCACAATGTAAAAGGAGTCGCGGTCAACGCAGTATGAGGCAGCAATGCTTCCTACCGTTTCAGCCAGTGCCAGTGAAGCTCCTCCGTGCAGGATACCGATACGCTGGATGGTGCGGTGGTCAACCGGCATTTTGGCGGTCATGAAATCCGCTCCGATTTCGGTCATTTCAATGCCGAGATGACGTGCCATCTGGCCATCGATGATCTGGGTGGTGTTGATGTCCTCTATGCTGACCGGGCCAAGGAAAACTGATGAAGGGGTCATAAATGCCGAATAGTCAAACAAATTGAGTAGTGTGCCGGAAGAGGAGCGGGTGACGAGATTCGAACTCGCGACATTTTGCTTGGGAAGCAAACACTCTACCAACTGAGTTACACCCGCTTTTCCCTGGTGGTGAGAGAGGGAGTTGAACCCTCGACCTCAGGGTTATGAATCCTGTGCTCTAACCAACTGAGCTACCTCACCATTTTCCGGGCTGAAAATATACAATAGCAGATTGCAATAAACAAGCTGCATCCACGTTTTATTTGTTCTTTTTCCCTCTGTTAAGCTGTAGCTGTCAACTGACTGAAAATCGCTTCGGCTACCGGAATATCTTCCGGTGTTGTGATCTTTATGTTGTGATAGCCTGTTTCAAAAATTTTTATGGGTTGTTCGGGAAAAAATCGCTCGACCAGTGCGGCATCATCGGTTGCATACCATCCTTCCAGTTCAGCCTGTTCGTGTGCCTGAATGAGAAGGGCACTTTGAAATCCCTGTGGGGTCTGAACCTGCAGAAGCCTGCTGCGGTCGGGTGTTTCTCCAAAAAACTCAGGATTTGATCCGATATACTTGATGGTGTCTTTTGGCCGGGTTGCCGGAACGCAGGCGCCGAAGTGTTTCGAGAGAGCCGATATCTCATCGATCTCTCTGGGCTGTATGAAAGGACGTGCTCCATCATGCACAAGAATGGTCTCTGGCGCAACGCCTGTCCGGCGTATTTCCTGTTCAATCAGCTTGATGCATTTGTTGACCGAATCCTGTCGTTCTTTACCACCCTCGATAATCGCCTTCACTTTTCTGAATCCCGCTGAGGCTGCCATCTCTCCAAGTGTCGAAATGTTTTCCTCTTTTGTGGCAATATAGACTGCCTTGATGGAGTCAGCCATTTCAAAGGCTTTCAGGGTATGATGAATAACCGGAAACCCTCCGATTTCAAGCATCTGCTTGCTTTGTCCGTTTTTGAGCTGCATGCGTTTTCCGATACCGCTTGCGGCTATGATGGCAATGGAATTCATAATGAAGAGGTGAATGGCTCTTGATTAATAAATAAACATGGTATCTCCATAAGCAAGGAACATGTAATCGCCTTTCAGGCCGGTTTTGTAAGCTTCCATAAGAAGCCGGTGTTCGGCAAAGGCGCTGACGGTCATCAGCAGCGTTGTTTCTGGTTGCTGGAAGTTGGTGATAAGTGCATCGGTTACCTTGAACTGATAGGGCGGATAGATGAACTTGTCTGTCCAGCCTCTTCCGAATTTTATCTTTCCGTCAACCGTGGCATTTGCTTCAAGTACCCGGCAGGTCGTTGTGCCGACGGCAATGACCCTTCCTGTCTTATTGACCTTGGTTTCATTGATTTCCATGGCGGTCGGGTAGGGAATATTGAAATATTCCGAATCCATTTTATGCTTGGAAACGTCTTCGACCTCAATGGCATTGAAGGTGCTCAGGCTTGGATGAAGGGTGATGGGCAGAATTTTTACACCGAGTTTCTGGATTTTCTGCAGCAGGGGCATGGTGAAATGCAATCCTGCCATGGGGGCTACCACAGCTCCTGTCTGGCTGGCGTAGACCGTCTGGTAGTTTTCCCTGTCCGATTCACGCGCTGGGCGGGTGAAGTAGGGGGGCAGGGGGATATTGCCGATTCTCTCGACAAGGTTGAACACATCGATGTCCGGATTGAGGAACCTGATTGTTCGGCCACGTGATGTAGTATTGTCAACCACTTCAGCCACAACATCCTCTTCGAAGTATATCTTGTTTCCTACCCTTACTTTTCGGGCAGGATCGACAAGTACATCCCAAAGGCCAGCCTCTTTATTGAGTACCCTCAGCAGGAAAACCTCGATTTTGGCATCGGTTTTTTCCTTCTGACCAAAAATTTTGGCAGGAAAAACCCTGCTGTTGTTCAGGACAAGCAGATCTCCTTTTTTGAAGTAGGATACGATATCTTCAAAAAGCTTATGCTCGATATCTTTTTTTCGCCGGTTGAGCACCATCATCTTGCACTTATCCCTGGGCGAGACCGGCTCATCGGCTATTTTTGCTTTAGGTAAGGTATAACGAAAATTTGACAGGCGCATAGGACGTAAAAAATGTAAAAGTATAATAAGGCTTCAACATGAAATACAAAAAAGGAAGGCCGTCACCACGGCCTTCCTTCAAGTTCAGACCGAAGCGGAGTGATATGGAACTCCTTTGGCAAGAGTGATATGGCGACCGGCAACACATGCCAGGGCTTCATCTCCTTCTGCTTCCATAAGGGTCACAATGATATCGTTTTTTTCAACGGTAATGGCATAGCGGTTGTTTCTGAAACAGACGTTCAGGGAGAGTTTTTTCCATTGTGCAGGCAGGTTCGGATGCACATTGAGTTTCTCGTTGTAGAAAGAAATGCCGGCAAAATAACGGGTGACGGTATCGAGTGTTCCCGCCATCACACCACAGTGAATACCCTCCTGTGTTGTTCCGCCCTGTGTGTCCTGGATATCGCTTTTGAGTGCTTCTGAGAACCATTTCCATGCCATTTCATGACCGTCATGCAGGTAGCTCGATATGATGCTGTGAACCACCTTGCTCAAGGTTGAGCCGTGACTTGTTCTTGGCTCATAATAGGAGTAGTTGTTTCTGACCAGCGTCATGTCATCAGGCACGTTATAGCCGGTTTTCGTCAGCAGCTCGGCAACCTCTCCGGGAGAGAGGGTATAAAAAGTCATCAGAACATCAGGCTGTTTGGCAACCTTGTAAATATCCGGGGTATCACCCTCAGCTTTCAGGATTCGGTCCATACGGTGAATATTGCCGTAAGTGGAACGGTAGTGTGTCCAGTCAAGCTCCTTGAGGCTGTTGTAGCCTTCGAACTGTTCGAGAACACCCTCCTGGTTGATCAGGATATTCATGTTGCTGCTGATATCCCGCCACTGCTTGAGCTCATCGAATCCAAGATGGATCTTGGTGATCAGATGGCGAAGCACATTTGGATCGATCTTTTCCCCGATCTCAGCGGCTTTGTCAAAGAGCCAGACCGCCATGATATTGGTGTAGGAGTTATCCTTGATACCCTCTTTGCCGCTTCCTGGCAGGGTTTCATGAAATTCGTCCGGTCCCATCACACCCTCGATATGGTACTTGTTGGTATCGGGTGAATATGATGCGATCGATGCCCAGAACCTTGCAATTTCAAACATCAGTTCAGCACCGTACTCGTTGAGGAACTGTGTGTCGTTGGTGTCATAGATGTAGCGCCAGACATTGTAGAATACCGCAATGGAAACGTGGCGCTGCATACGGCTGAGATCAGGTCCCCACGAGCTGCTTTTCGGATTGAAATGGATGATCTGCGTATCCTCGAGGCCATCATCGGCGGTCTGCCAGGGGTACATCGCACCCTTGTAACCATTTTCACGGGCATACTCTCTTGCCGCATCGAGCCTGCGATAGCGATACATAAGAAGCGCCTTTGAAATCTCGGGGAAATGGCGGTTGAAAAATGGGAGAATAAAGATTTCATCCCAGAAGATATGACCACGGTAAGCTTCACCGTTCAGGCCACGTGCAGGCATTCCTGCATCAATGGTTGGATTGTGGGGCGAAGCGGTGCACATCATGTGATAGGTGTGCAGTCGGAGCAATTTCTGGCTGTAACGGTCGCCTTCGACCATCAGGTCAGCTTTTTCCCAGATTTTTTTCCATGCTTCAGTATGTGCCTCAAGAAGCGAATCGAAAGAATCACTATTGGCGAGCGATTGTCGGGCTGCTTTAACAGGATCAGTTCCCTTCTGGTCGAGAGAGGTATGAATGGAAACCAGTTTCTCGATGGTGCAGCTATTATTGGGGCTTAGAGGCAGGCGAAGTAACTCGCCGATATAGCGATTTTCATTCAAGGTTGTGCGTTCAACATCGCCATGCGGTCCATGACAGACAACTGTTGTTCTTGCGGCTGTCACAATGTCGTAATGCGATACGTTGGTGCGAACATGAAGCAACATGAGTTCTTTCTCGCAAAGAGCATCAACATGTTCCAGATGGTCGCTTGAAAGTTCGCTGTAACGGGCAACACCCTTGTTTTCTACTCTGCCGTCAATTGCCGACCGAAACTCGACATCGGCACTGTAATTGATAGGTTTGAGATTAAACTTCATTGCGCAGCGGTGGGGATTGTCCATGCTTGCAAACCTTCGGCTGCTGATGCGCGATATTCTTCCGAGGTTGTCCTGGATAACGATCTCCCGTTTCAGGGTGCCGTTTTTCAGATCCAGATTCTGGAAGTAGCTTAGTATTTTCTGTTCAAACGGATCAATGAATTCACCGCCTCCAATCCTGAACTCAATGGGAAGCCAGTTTGGCGCATTGACAAAATCATTGTTGAAAATTGTCTGACCGTGAACATCGGAAGGAAGCCTGTTGAAGACACCGGCAATATAGGTGCCGGGATAGTGGTAGTGTGAATCCGAAGAACCTTCATAGGCACCTCTGACGCCAATGTAGCCGTTGCCGATAGAGGTGAGTGTTTCGCGGAGTTTTTCATCCTTCAGGGAAAAATCGGTATAGGTCAGGTTCCAGCCCTCATATTCAAGGCCTTTGCTGAACCACTCTTCAATCTCTTTGATCGAGATTTCACCAAGATCCCTGACAACGATATCAGCGCCCTGTTCCCTGAGTTTTGTACCCTCTATGTCACGCGCAATACCAAGCACCAGACCGAAATTACCACGGGCGCCAGCTTGAACGCCGGAAATGGCATCTTCGACCACCACACATTCGTGCGGTTCCAGGCCGAGATTACGGGCTGCCGTAATGAAAATATCCGGGTTTGGTTTTCCTTTAAGGCCGAGTTCGATGGAGACTTCACCATCGACACGGGTTTCAAAAAGATGTTCGAGCTTGGCAAGCTGCAGAATAATCCTGCAGTTGCGGCTTGAAGATGCAATGCCGATTCTGATGCCTTTTGCAATCAGATTGTTGATCAAATCAACTGAAGAGGTATAGACCTCAGGGCCTTCTTTGATAAGAATTTCGGTAAAGAGAATGTTTTTGCGGTTACCAAGACCGCAGACTGTCTCTTTTTCCGGTATGTCATCCATTTCGCCAAAGGGAAGTTCGATATCACGTGATGCAAGAAAACTTTTAACCCCTTCCATCCTCGGCTTGCCGTCTACATACTTGTGATAGTCATGAGTCGGGTCAAAAGGAACGTAAGGTTCATTGTTGACCTCAGCATAATTTTTCAGAAAGTAGTTGAACATCGATTCCCAAGCAAGGCTATGTACTTTTGCCGTGCCTGTAATGACTCCGTCAAGATCGAAAATTGCGCCTTTGAAGATGTTGCTCATACCGGTATTTAAATGATTATCATGATGCAAATTGTTGTTTACAGGGAAAGCAGGCCGAGAATGGTCAGAAGAATGTCGGGATAGGGTACCGTAAAGCTGTTCGGGCAGATATCGGCAACCTGCTTTGTAAGCTTTTCATCCCTTGTTACAAAAACAGCCCAGACATCATCGAACATTTCTACGGCTTTTTTCAGCATTGGAATATCTGAAGGGGTATCGCCGCAGACAAGATTGGGGCCACTGGTAGTCAGGTTCAGTTTGTCGCTGATAAAGGCAAGTCCATCACCCTTGTCAAAATCCTTGATTGACGATTCATCGGAATCGACATCAATCGTGAGGATGATTTCAATGTCAAGGCCGGTATCTTCAATTCTGAAATTTCTGCCAGTCGGATCGATCTCCCTGACAATGCCTTTAACCTTTTCAAGAAAAGCCGCAGACTCATCATCCTTGATAGAGCGGCTGATATCCTGACGGGCGACGGTGGTCTGTCCAAACTTGATCTGCAGGGCAGAACCGATAAAATTGAATTTTTCGAAATTTGGATCCTGAAGCAGTACAAGCATTCGTTTGTTTAACAGACGTATCAGTTGCTGCTTTTGCTCGTCAATTGGAAAACTGTTGAACTCTTCATTGAGATCGATGAACTCCCTTCCTTTGGAACCTGCGTAGACAAAGGTATTGCTCGGGTTGATCGAAACATTGAGGATGCCAAAATCTTTCAGCGGAGCAGAGGTAATGATAAGGGGATACTTGCAGCAGTTTTTTGCAAACCGCGAGAGAAAGACCGAGTTGTAGATTGGCTGTACCGATGAGCGGTAGCGTCCGCAGTAGTTGTTTGTTGTTCCGTCACGATCAGTAATGAAAGCGTTGAAGTGCTTGCCCCTCAGCTTGTGGAATCCTTCGTTGACGTAACCGCGGAACTCAGGGATAAATTTTGCAAGGTAGTCGATGAACTTATCCTCACCATATTCGAGATAGTAGATATCCTTCTGCAGCTCCCGGATTTCATAAGTCAGATCAACCTCTATCTGCTTCATGCCATCGAGACGCAGGAGGCGGTGTCCTGTATCGTCGTCGATATAAATGGTTTCAAGTGAATAAAGCGCATTTTTAAGCGACTCTACACAGGATTGTCCGACAACCCTTTGCTTGATGATATTTCTTACAACTGGTTCACGCAGTTCACGTGTTTCTGCCTTGAGCTGGTAAAGCTCTTTCAGGGTACGGATATCCTGTAACGTGATCGGAGTGGTGCAAGTGTTCAGTTGGTGCTCTTTAAGAATACTCTCGTGCATTCGTTACAGGTAAAGAAGTGATGGTAGTGTAGTATGTTTACTAATTTAAGCAAAATCTTTGTCAAAACAGGTATAAAACTTTCATATTTAACAGTTCCGACACAATAAATAGTTTCCCTGTTTTTTCTCTTTTTTTTCAGGAAAGAGATGACGTTTTTTTTGCGAAAGGGAGGCTCAGCTCTCAAATCTTTGCTTCAGAAGAGCCGTGATTTGCCGGTGAATAAGAGCAGGATGCTCAAGAGCGTTGATGGAGACAAAACGTTTGCTGTTGAGGCGCATGATCTCAAGGTAACCCTGTCGGACATTGTGGTAGAATTCTGCTCCTGAACGCTCCATGCGGTCAAGCTCGTCGCTGTCAAATTCCAGTGGTATTGATTTTGCTGAAAATTTTCTTTTCAGCGCCTCTTCCGGCGGAATATCGAGATAGAAGGTGATATCGGGGACAATGCCGCAGGTCGAAATTTCAATAATGGATCGGAGCATTTCCAGGTCAAGTCCCCGTCCATAACCCTGATAGGCGGTGGTCGAGTCGAAAAAACGGTCGAGAATGACCGTCTTGCCGTCAGCAAGGGCAGGCATGACCACCTCCTGGACAAGTTCCGCCCTGCTTGCCGAAAAAAGCAGCAGTTCACCGATCGGGCTGATTGCATGGCGGCTCTCCAGCAGGATCATGCGGATTTTTTCTGCCACCTCGGTGCCACCTGGTTCTCTCAAGGTGAGAACATCGCGGCCCTGGTCACTGAGAGTGGTTACCAGCTTTTTAATCTGGGTTGATTTGCCTGCACCATCGATTCCTTCAAATGTTATAAGCATGTATTCGGCAGGCAATTGGGTTCCGCAAAGATAAAATCCGTTACCGTGCGGGAGAACTTTTCCGGATACTCAAGCATTGGTGAGTGCCCGCACTCATCGAACATAACCAATCTTGACGATGGAACTTCACTTCTTACAGATTCAGCAATGGAAGGCGGAAAATATTTGTCCTGATCCCCCCAGATAACCAGTACCGGCATATCCAGCTCTCCAAGCCTGTTGCGCAGTCCTGTGCGGCTCATATCAAGTTTCATGAGATTGCGATTCAGGGCCATGACCGTGTCGAAAGCATCAGGATCGCGTGACATTGAAAGGTTTTTGTGGTATGATGCAGCATTGACTTTTTTCGTATCGAGAAAAGCGGAAGCAAACATCTTTTCCGATACTTTCTTGCTGGTTATCAGGGTCTTCAGTAAACTTCGCACTCCCGGAAGGCTTATGCCTCTTGCAAGCGAGGGCACATGGATAAAGCCGTCGGTATTGCTTAACACAAGATTGTCGTAGGTGCCAGGGTAGAGAAGGGCGGAGGCGAGCAGGTATTTTCCTCCCATGGAATGGCCCGTTGCTGAGAGCTTTCCGCCGAGGCTGCCGGTTTTATCAAGAAACTCATGGATCAGCGACGCATAGAGTTCCAGAGTATACTCCTTCTTTTTGGGCTTGTCAGAGAGACCAAAACCAAGCAGATCAATGGCAATTACCCTGAACGATTTGGAGAGAGAGGGGATAACCTGTTCATAAAAATCAAGCGAAGAGGAGATGCCGTGAAGCAGCAGCATGGTATGCTCCGAGCCACCGCTCTCAATATAGCGGTGCCGATGCCCGCCGAGTGTGATATAGCTGTTTTGAGGCGCCATTGAAAAAAAAATGGAAAAGTGGTTACTACCAGAAGAAGATAAAAAAATCACAAATTCTGGCAGTGCACCAGGATAAAAATTCTGTTGGAGAATGTGCCAGGGTCAGGTATTTAATGCGGCTGACCAGTCGGACGAATCAGGATTTCGTTGACATCGACATGCGGTGGCTGGCTTACGGCATAGATGACCGCACGCGCAATATCGTCCGGCTGAAGCTCAGGAGTTTCAGGTTTCTGCAGATGCTCCCAGAAAGGAGAGTCAACAACTCCCGGTTCGACCAGTGTTACACGAACTCCCGTGCCCGCCATCTCATTGCGTATAGCCTGTGCCATACCGGTTACGGCCCATTTGGTTGCCGAATAAAGGTTTCTGATCGAGGTAATGCGTCCCACCACTGAGCCGGTAAGAAGAAGGTGCCCCTTGTTTTTAACCAGCTCCGGCAGAGTCAGGCGAGCAGTTGCAGCGGCGCCATAGACATTGACCAGCACCATCTCTTTCCACTCATCAGCTTTATCCTCGCCGCCGAAAAACATCGACCCTTTGGAAAATCCCGCATTGGCAAAAACCACGTCGATTCTTCCAAACTGCTGAATGGTTTGCTGCACCATGCTCTCCTGCGATTCCCAGCTTGCCACATCACAGGTTATTGCCAGAGCCCTGTCGTGACCAAGTTCGTCACGGAGGCGTTCGAGTTTTTCGGTAGAGCGAGCTGCAAGCACTACATGGAATCCAGCCTCAACAGCACGCCTCGCTGTTGCTTCTCCAATTCCGGTTGATGCACCGGTAATGAGAAAAACCCTTTTCTCTATGTCGTTTTCGGTCATGATTTGATCTTGTTCAGCTCGCTGTGTTTTCTACCATAGAAAAAGTAGATCACAAACCCGATCAGCAGCCAGACCACCAGTCGGAGCCAGTTTTCAGCAGGGAGAGAGCACATGAGCATGAGGCATGTAACAATTCCCGCAAGCGGCACAAAAGGTACAAGAGGTGCCTTGAAAGGGCGTTCAGCTTCAGGATGTTTTTTTCGCATGATGAGCACCGCGCTGCATACCACCACAAAAGCAAAGAGTGTGCCGATATTGACCAGTTCAGCCAGAAGCCTCAGCGGCAGCAGCGCTCCCAGCAAAGCCACAAAAAGACCGGTCAGGATTGTCGATTTCCAGGGTGTTCTGAACTTTGGGTGAATTGCCCCGAAAAACGATTTCGGCAAGAGGCCATCACGGGCCATGGCCAGAAAAATCCTCGGCTGGCTCAGCATCATCACCAGCAGCACTGAAGTGATGCCGGTAATTGCACCAAGTGAAACCACAAGCTGGGCCCACCCGATACCGACCTGCTTGAACGCATTGGAGACAGGAGCATCAATGCTGATCTTGTCATAGGGAACCATACCGGTGATGACCGCTGCTACGGCAATATAGAGCAGTGAGCAGATGACAAGCGAACTGATAATGGCGATGGGGATATCCCGCTGCGGGTTTCTTGCCTCCTCGGCATGGGTTGAAATGGAGTCGAAGCCGATATAGGCGAAAAAGATCATCGCCGCTCCGGCAAGAACTCCGACTGGAGCACCTCCTGTACTCACTTCGCCCATAATGGTATGGCCGAAAATGCTCAGCCCTGAATAGCCGAACGGGGCAAAAGGATGCCAGTTCTCGGGTTTGACATACATAGCTCCGAGTCCAACCACAAGCAGCACAATAGCCACCTTGACAATCACCATTCCTGCATTGAACCCTGCACTCTCCTTGATACCTTTCACCAGGACAACCGTTATCAGAAAGGTGATGAGTACAGCAGGAAGATCAAGCCATGAACCCGTCAAGCTCATGACGCCTGTCGAAGGATCAAAATCAAGCGGTGCATTGGCAAAAAGCTTCGGCACCCCGAGACCGAAAATGCCAAGAAAATCCTGAAAATATTTAGACCACCCATGAGCCACCGTCGCCGAAGCCACCCCATACTCCAGAATCAGATCCCAGCCGATGATCCATGCAAACAGCTCGCCAAGAGTGGCATAAGCGTAAGTATAGGCAGATCCAGCAACCGGCACCATTGAGGCAAACTCGGCATAACAGAGAGCTGCAAAAATACAGGCAAGCCCTGCAACAGCAAAAGAGAGTGTTACCGCCGGACCAGCCTTGTCATGAGCTGCCACACCGATAAGCACAAAGATTCCCGTTCCAATAATGGCTCCCACACCAAGGCTTGTCAAAGCCAGCGGCCCAAGAACCCTGTTCAGCCTGTGCTCGCTTTTCATCTCCTCAAGCAGAAGCGAAAGCGGCTTTTTGCGGAAACTGTTTTTCAAGTCGATTGAGTAAAATTATTGATTACAAAATCTTAACCTCTTTTATAAGTCTTATCACTCCTATAGGTCATTCAAGCTTTGAAAGCTAATCCCTGCGATTATTCATAACGGTCAGGAAATAGACCAACTGCATGATTGCCTGGGCAGCAGCGGCAACATAAGTCAAAGCAGCCGCGTTCAGGACGGCGTTCACACCTTCCATTTCGGCAACAGAAACAATGCCTTGGGAAACGAGAAGCTCTTTTGCCCGGCGGCTTGCATCAAACTCCACCGGAAGGGTTACCAGCGCAAAAAGAGCCGCAGTCCCAAACAGGATGATACCAGCCCAGGCAAGGGTTGTGCCGATCGTGCCGGCAAGGAACATACCCGCCATAAAAAGGTAAGGACCAATATTGCTTCCGATAGTGACCGCAGGCACCATGACCGAACGCAACTGCAGAGGCATATATCCCGACTTGTCCTGAAGCGCATGACCAGCTTCATGAGCTGCAACACCAACCGAAGCAATACTTGCAAGACTGTACACCTCTTCGCTCAACCGCAAAGCCTTGTGACGAGGGTCATAATGATCAGAAAGCATACCATGGGTGGCCTCAACTGTCACATTTGCCAAGCCACCGCGCTGAAGAATCCGGCGTGCAGCATCAGCACCGTTGATACCGGTCTGGGTAGGCACCTGTGAATATTTTTTAAAGGCCGACTTTACCTTAAACTGCGCCCATAACCCAAGAATCAGCGGAGGCAGGGCAAAGACAAAATACATTGGATCAAAAAACATGGCTAATAATGATTATCGATTATCGTTGACGTGACTACAATTAACAATGGTGAACATGAGTTACAACAAAACAATGAAACCTATACATAAGTTTTATGAATTACAAGAGGTAAGGGGAGGCGCAAGCTCATTGTTGCCTCAGTTTTGCCCTCCGAGGATGATTCCTCTCATCATTTCGCACGACTTTTGACTTGCCGGAACCGTCGCAGGGCATCAATCTGTTTCTGGTTTCAGACTCATTTGAGCGATTGATTTTATTAAAAGGGGTTGTCAGATTTTCAAAAAACAGGGGTTTTCTGCCATCCACTCCCTATATTAGGCACAGAAAGGTATTGATTTAAAGGGCTTACTCTTTCAGCAACACCGTTCAGGAATATTTTTCAACCTTATCAGCATATCAATGAAGAAAGTACTTATAGCCGGTTCGACGGGCTATCTCGGTCGCTATGCAGTGCAGGAGTTCAAAAATCGCGGATATTGGGTACGCGCTCTGGTGCGTAACCCCGCAAAAGTCACTCAACCCGGCCCCTACTTTGCACCCTCTATCGAGCAACTGGTTGACGAGGTTGTCGTAGGTGATGCAACGAAACCCGAAACCATTGCCGAGGCATGTGAAGGTATCGATATCGTTTTTTCATCGCTCGGCATGATAAAGCCCGATTTTGTGCATACGATTTTTGAAGTTGACTACCAGGCCAACATGAACCTCCTGGAGCTGGCTCTGAAGGCCAGGGTCAAAAAATTCGTTTACGTCTCGGTCTTCGACGCACATCGCATGATGAATATTCCGAACGTTCAGGCACACGAGAAGTTTGTCAGAGAGCTGAAAGCTGCCAACATCGAATCCGCAATCATTCGTCCGACCGGCTACTATTCAGAGATAGGGCAGTTTGTAGCCAGGGCACGCAAAGGATTCATGCTGATGGTCGGGGACGGTTACCAGCGCTCGAACCCCATTCATGGCGCCGACCTTGCCAAAGTTTGTGTTGATGCGGTCGATGGAACGGCAAAAGAGGTTGAAGTAGGTGGTCCAGAGGTGTTCACCTACCTCGAAATGGTCGATCTGGCAATCGAAATAGCCAAAACCAATCCAGTCGTATTCCCGCTGCCCCTTTGGGCCGCCGACACGCTGGTTGCAGCAGTTGGCCTCTTCAATCGTGATGTGCATGACGTAGCGCTCTTTGCCACAACCCTCAGCAGGGTAGACTTCATAGCCCCGCTACATGGCACCCACCGGTTACGCGATTTCTTCAAGCAGTGTGGAGAGCTCGGAAACTGAACGCTCTTTTCGGACAGGATATTTTTTGAAAATGAACCTTGAGCGAGTGCTCTCGGTTCATTTTTTTTGCTCATCCCCAGCTCCCATAGGAGCGCCATGTCGGTAGCCCTGAGTGCAAAATCCATCACCTTTATTTCGTCTTTTATCGACTGCGAAAGC
>SZXY01000090.1 GCA_005843805.1 Chlorobium sp. | reverse complement strand
GAATTATCTGTTTCTGCGTCTGGCAATTTGCGAAAGGTGTCAAGGCCTCAAGGTGCCCCGTTTTTTTTATGTTTTCAGCCATTATAATACCAAACCAATGCCAGAAAGAGCTGTTCATGAAAAGATCAAAGAACTTACCGCGCATCTTCTTGCGCTTTACAGCAAGGTTGTTCAGAATTTTTCAAACGCACTTTGGGCGTTGACGCATCTTGACGGGCAAAATATCCGGCTTATCAGGAATACTGAAAAAGAAGTTGACCTGGCCGAGGTAGAGCTTGAAGCACAATGTCTTTCATTTCTTGCGTTGCAGCAGCCGGTAGCCAAAGACCTGAGAACCATTGTAACGATCATGAAAATCAATAATGCACTCGAGCGGATAGGCGATCTTTCTGTTCATATTATTGATCGAATGCCTGAAATTCGGTTCGGGATGCTGGATTTTGAGATAATGGGTTCAAAAGTCAATGAAATGCTTGATAAATCCATGCAAGCCTTTCTCTTGAAAGATCGTGTTTTGGCTGATCTGGTTTGCTCTCTTGACGAAGAGATTGACAGTATGCATCGTGTTATTTTTAAAAAGGTTGTGCTTTTAATGAAAGACCAGGGGAGTGACACTGATCAGCTCATCGCCGTGATGAGTGTCTCCCGTTATCTTGAGCGAATTGCTGACCATGCCACAAAGATTGCAAGGGAAGTAATTTATCTTGTAACGGGTGAGATTGTGCGTCACACTGAGAGATCCTATACAAGGCTGTTATAAGTTTGCACTCAAACCGCAAAAAGGCAATTTTCAGGTGGATGGCTTAGGGGCTGTGAGCGAAGATGGGTAAACAATGAAAATAAAGGATGAAACGCAATGCCTCACAAAAAAATTATCATGGTTCAAGACAAAAAAATTGCCCTTGTGGCGCACGACAACAAAAAGCGTGATTTGCTTGAATGGGCCATGTATAACCGTGATTTGCTGGCTCATCATGAAGTATATGCTACAGGGACGACTGGCGAAAATCTCGGCAAGCAATTGGATCTGAAAATCAAGAAGCTTCAGAGTGGTCCTTTAGGGGGTGACCAGCAGATTGGTGCCAAGATAGTCAGCAACGAGATCGACTTTTTGATCTTTTTTTGGGATCCGCTTGAACCGCAACCGCATGACCCGGATGTGAAGGCTCTTCTGCGTATGGCGGTAGTGTGGAACATACCAATTGCCTGTAATCGGGCTTCGGCTGATTTTATGATTTCATCGCCGTTGATGGAAGGTGAATACAATCGTCTGGTGCCTGATTACGATGAATATCGCACACGCAAGATCGACTGGGGAGAGAAATCCAGTCAAGACAAACCCCGCTAACTTTTTTTACCGTTATCTCCATAAGTAAAAAACGATACGACGAAAGTCCGGAGTCATCCCTTGAAAACCGGTGCTGTGTTCTGTTAGTGCTGTTGACAACAGTGTAAAGGGAAGGGCCTGATCAGCGAACCTGGTTTTATCAATCTCCCGCCTTCTTTTTTTTATTGTTGCAACTCTTTTTAAAGAAAAGTGTTAACCTTTCGAAACTGCTTTTTTTTTCGCTTTTCACCCGGACAAATGTTTCAGAGTTGTAACATAATGACCATTGCTTCCCATGATTAAAGCACATAAATTAAAAAACATTATAGAAGAGGGTCGGTGTTGTGTGTCACCGGTAACTATCACGAAAATACCAGTTTTATGACTGAAGGGAGTGCAGGGGGAAACCGCACGAACGCCTTTGTGGTCACATCCCGCAAACGTGCCATGCAGAAGGTGTCAAAGATGGCAGGGGAGGGAATCCTTCTCGGAGTAGCCTCTTTTGTGGCAGTTGTCGTTCTCTTTATTTTTTATTTTGTGGCTCGTGATGCAGTTCCATTTTTCCAGATTCGGGGGTTCAGCGAGTTTTTTACCAGTTCGAAGTGGTACCCGGCAGATACTCCCGGCGAGTTCGGGGCTCTTGCCATTATCTACGGCAGTCTGATGGTGACCCTTGGCGCTACCCTGCTTGCTGTGCCGATGGGCGTTGCTGCGGCAATATGCCTGAGCGATATTCTTCCTTTTTCTGTCCGTCAGTATGCCAAGCCGGTTATCGAGATGCTTGCGGCGATTCCTTCGGTTGCGTTTGGTTTTTTTGCACTTGTTGTTATGGCACCGCTTTTGCAGAATAATGGCGGCCCGATACTGATGTGGTTATGGCTGCTGCTGGTTTCACCCTTTCTCTTTCTTGCAGTCATTGTGGGTTCTGATCTTCTGACGACCAATATTGCCGACCAGAAGCGCCGCAGGCAACTCAATCTCCTGTTTATGGTACTCTTCGGTATCCTGTCGGTGGCATTTCTCTACCAGGTGGCTACCATACTTTTCGCTATCCAGATTCTTACCGGAACCAACGCCCTCAACGTCTCCATTATTCTGAGCTTTATGGCTTTGCCTACCATTGTCAGTGTTTCTGAAGATGCTCTCCAGGCTGTCGGGCGTGACCTTCGAGAAGGAAGCTACGCTCTTGGTGCGACAAGGGCAGAGACGATCATCAAGACCATCCTTCCGGCGGCCAGCAGCGGGATTCTGGCGGCAGTCATTCTTGGAGTCATGCGTGCTCTCGGTGAAACCATGGTGGTCTGGATGGCTTCCGGTAACGCATCCCATATTCCATCGCCCTGGTTCAACTATCTTGAATCGATACGGACACTGACAGCAACCATTGCCGGTGATATGGGTGAAGCGGACCAGGTGACCGGATCGGCCCGTTTTCATGTGCTTTTTGCCATGGGTCTTTTGCTGCTTGTCATAAGCTTTATCTGCAATTTTATCAGTGAGAGAATTGTGGTAAGGCAGCGTAAAATTCTTTCCGGTCAGTGATGGTTCGCTTCGATTGATAAGATTGTTATTGCTCATTAAATTTTTTGCTCATGAATCTCGGAACCAGAAAAATACTTGATCGTTCGTTTACTGCCGTCGGTATTGGTTCTATTGTTCTCATGGCACTTGCCCTGATGGTGGTGGTTGTGCCAATAGTAAGCAACGGTGTTGGCGCGATGTTTTTTACCGGTACGGTTGAACACCGCAAGATGCTGCAGAGTGAGTTCAAAAGGGGGGAACCCCGGGAGCTTGCCGGAGAGGTCGCTGCAGCAGAGCGTTACCGCGCGAGAGTCTACGAGATGCTTGCTGGATTCGAGGCGGAAATGGAGCGGATGAAGCCAGAACAGAAGGCTGAGTACGAGGAGAAGTACTCTCCTGTCAGAAAGACATTGCAGGAGTTGCTCGGGCCTCTTCCCGGTGATCCGGCACCGATGCTGACACGCTTCAAATACGGTCAAACCCGATGGGAGAAAGCTGAAGAGAGGCTGCACGACCTTCTCTACGAGACAAAGTGGGACACATCCAATCCCGATGTCATGTCGAAAGAGTACTTTGTGAGTCAAGCCACTGGTTTTGAGGGAACCTCACTTGCTCAGCTTTTCCCCTATGTTGAAAAAAATATCAGGAAGATTCTGCTGCCAAAGTTTACCATCTATTGGGGATTTTTAACCGACAGCTCGGTTGATTCGCATTTCTTCGGGGGAATATGGCCTGAAATCCAGGGTACTTTTTTCCTTGCCATTGGCGCCATGCTCTTTGCCTTTCCTCTTGGTGTCATTGCGGCGATTTATTTTACCGAATATGCCAAGCCAGGCTTTTTCAACAGTATGCTGCGCAGTGCCAACAGCACTCTTGCTGGTGTGCCGAGCATTGTGTTTGGTATGTTTGGCCTTGCTTTTTTTATCAACACCCTGAAAGTTTCTGAATCAAAAAGTGTCATCGCCGGTGCGCTGACGCTGGCCATCATGATTTTACCAACCATTATTCGGGCGGCTGAAGAGGCGATCCTTGCTGTGCCCAAGACCTACCGGGAGGCATCGCTCGGCCTTGGTTCAACCAAATGGAACACCATTGCCACAGTGATTCTTCCAGCCGCGCTTCCCGGTATCCTTACCGGCGGGGTTATCAGTCTCGGCAGGGCAGCAGGTGAGACCGCTCCGATTATTTTTACCGCAGCGGTCAGTGTCGGTTCGGCCATAGGACTGGCCGATGTTTTTTCCTCTCCTACACCCGCACTCTCATGGAACATCTATAACCTTGCCAGTGAGCATGAAGCTGCCGCTCAAATCCGGCATGTGCAGTATGGCATGGTGCTTGCGCTGGTCAGTATAGTGCTGTTGCTGAATTTGTCGGCGATTGTCCTGAGAGCCCGTATTTCCAAAAAATTAAAAGGCTAAAAAAAACAATGCTCATGAAAGCTGATGCCAGACAGAGTCCAGAGAGTGCATCGATACAGAAAGCAACTCGTGATATCTATCTGCCTCCTGAACGTCGCCAAATAGCAGGGGGTGGCACTCCTCATATTTCGGCTAAGGATTTTTCGGTCTATTACGGGGAGTTCGAGGCGGTCAAAAAGGTCAGTGCCGATATTTTTTCGAAATATGTTACTGCCATTATCGGGCCCAGCGGTTGCGGCAAGAGCACCTTTCTGCGCGCCATAAACCGTATGAATGATCTTATTCCAAGTTGTCATACCTCCGGGTCGCTGCTTTTTGGCGGAGAGGATATCTATGGCAAGCTTACCGATGAGGTGCTTTTACGCAAGAAGGTTGGCATGGTGTTCCAGAAACCCAATCCATTTCCAAAATCCATTTTCGACAATATTGCCTATGGGCCCCGGCTGCATGGTGTCAATGATAAAAAAAAGCTGATGGAAATCGTGGAGCGAAGTCTCCGGAAAGCTGCGATATGGGATGAGGTGTGTGACCGGCTCGACAAGAATGCCCTTGGGTTGAGTGGAGGCCAGCAGCAGAGGCTTTGCGTTGCCCGCACTCTTGCTGTTGAACCCGATGTTCTCCTGCTTGACGAGCCAACCTCGGCTCTTGATCCTAAAGCCACGGCAAAAATCGAGGATCTTATCCAGGAGCTGCGCGGCAGTTATACCATTATGATCGTTACGCACAACATGCAGCAGGCATCGCGGGTATCGGATTATACCATGTTTTTCTATGAAGGGGTAATGGTTGAATATGCCGCGACGGCGCATCTCTTTACCAATCCAAAAGACTCGATGACGGAAGACTATATTACCGGAAGATTCAGCTAACCGTAAACTACTATAACGATCATGTCAGAACGACCGGTTCATGAGCTTATCAGAGAACTTTCCCAGGTTTTGGTTCAACTCTCCGACAAGGTGCTTCAGAATTTTTTTCACTCCCTTCATGCTGTAAAACATCAGGATGAACAGGGTGCACGTCAGATAAGGGCGGTCGATGATGAAATTGATGTGGCCGAGGTTGATCTGGAAGAGCGCTGCCTGGCTTTTCTTGCTTTGCAGCAACCTGTAGCGAGGGATTTGCGCACCATCGTCACCATTATAAAGATCAACGATGACCTTGAGAGAATTGGCGACCTGGCGGTTCATATCATTGACCGTATGCCTCAGATCAGCCCACTCATGCTTGACTCGTTTGAGTTCGAGAATATGGGAGTACATGCCGGAGAGATGGTGAAAAAGTCCATTGAGGCATTTGTTACAAAAAACCGGATGCTGGCTGACCAGGTTTGTGCACTCGATGAAGAAATTGATGTGATGCATCGCAAGGTTTTCAAAAAGGTGACCTCGCTTATGAAAAGCCCTGACTCCGATGTTGACCAACTGATTGCGGCCTTGAGCATATCACGTTATATCGAGCGGATGGCAGACCATGCAACCCGTATAGCCCATGAGGTGATTTATCTTGTAACTGGTGAAATTGTCCGCCATAAGGATGGTTTCTATGACAACCTCATAGAGTAGTCGAAAGAGAGATTGACAATCGGGGTGTGCTGGTTTGGTTACGGCGGTTGTTTTTGTTTTTTTTCTTGCATTTAACCTTGCAGGTCAGCTAAATTAACAGCACTTTATATTTTTCTTAACATAAGAATGGTGTTTGAACCCTATGGCGAACCTGTTAGGCAAATTTTTCGGCGATTCACCGAAAACATCTGAAATTCCGAAAGCTTTTACCATCAAGATTGACCCTGCGAAGTTTGGTCTTTCCATTAAACCCCAGGGTACGGTTCATGTGCAGCTTGAATCACTCAAGCAGAAGCTTACCAAACTCTCTTCGAACGTTGAAAATAACCTGATGCTCAGTATTCGGGCATCAACCAAGCAAAATGTCGAGCTTGCCGCTTCAGCATTCCAGTTTGACGAAGAGTATATTCGTAAAGGAAAGTTTGAAGTTGAATATCTTACCCTTGCCTACGAATCGTTTCAGCAGCTTAATGCGGATGAACTCAAGGCGGTCAAGAGTGCCCGGATGATCCTTCGTGAGCTTGAAAAACTGGCCCAGTTTGCACTCAATATTGCCGATAAAACAGGATATGTCGAGTTTGCCAATGTGCAGGAACTGCATAAAGATGAGTATGGCCTGAAACCAATGGGCGACATTACGGCTGAAATGATCAAGAAAGCTGTTGAGGCCTTTGTGAGCGGCAACTCGAAACATGCCAGTGAAACCCTCGTTATGATGAAGGAGATCGAGGATCTTTATAATAAGGCGGTTGCGAAGGTCAAGGCTTCGGTCAACGACCAGAACATTACCAATCATACCGGCATTCTTTCGATTCTTGAACATGTCAAGCTCTCGGCAGATATATCCTGTTCCATTGCCAGTAATTTCTGTTGAGAACGTTCGGCTCTCAAGGTTTTTTTACTGACATTTGTCCGGTTTTGTTTGATGAGATTCTTAAAAAAGCGAACTGCGGTTCGCTTTTTTAATCTTGCCGGGTATTTTGAAGAGAGGTGTTGTGCCTGCATATTTATGCAAGTGCGCCCTGAATCACTGATTATCCGATGAATTCCGCAACAATGACTATTGCCCGATCGATAGCCGAAAGGCTCAAAAAAAACAGGCTTCTTTCTGTTGTGCTGCTTATGCTGCTCTTTGTGGCACTCTTTTTGGCTGTTCAGTATCGTGGGCCTGAAAAAAAACAAAAAATAAAGTTTTACAGCACGATTCCGGTTTCGGTTGACCGGGTTTCGAAAATGGCTGTACGTGACAGTTTCAGTACCGTAGGCACCGTCGAGGCGTTCAGCGAGGCTGAAATCTTTTCAGAGTCTGCTGGTCTGGTTCGCACTGTTCTGGCTGAACCCGGAGCGCAGAAAAAGGCCGGAGAGACTCTTTTTGTCATCGATGATGAACTCTCCCTTGCCCGCCAGAAAAGGGCTGAAGCAGAGTACCGGCAGGCAAAAAAGGATTTTGAACGCTACAGTAACCTTTACCGTGAAGGAGCTGTTGCACTTTCAGCGTTTGAAACCGTGCAGTTGAAGCTGGACCAGGCAGAAGCGGAGTTTACCCTTGCCCGCCGGAAATATCGTGATACAAGGATCACCGCGCCTTTTGCAGGCAGTGTGACCGCCCGTTTTGTCGAAAAGGGAGAGATGGTTCATGAGGGTATGAAGGTGGCGCATTTAGTCGATATGAGGAGGGTCAAAATTGTCATCTTTGTGCCGGAACGAGAGATCACCAAGTTTCTGCCCGGTGTGGATCTTGTCGTAACCAGTGATCTCTTTCCTGCTGAACGTTTCAGTGGCAAGGTCAGCTCGGTGAGTGACAAGGCAGGACGCGACCACACTTTCAGGGTGGAAGTGGCTCTGCAGAATCCAGGGAAAAACGCGTTCAGATCAGGAATGTTTGCAAGGGTACTCCATACCGGCGACGGAAAGCGTGAAGCGCTTCTGGTGCCCCGCACGGCCCTTGTTTCAGGCATCAGAAAACCGGAACTCTTTGTGGTGCGTCACGGCAAAGCTTTTTTACGCCCTCTTGTCACCGGTATGGAGCTTCAGAACTATCTTGAGGTGATTGACGGAATTGCTGCGGGCGACAGTGTTGTTGTAAGTGGCCAGAACGAGCTTCAGGATGGTGCCGCAGTGTCGGTCATCAGCCAGAAGAAGAGCCCGTCGGCCCAATGACGCTGACCGAACTCTCCATAAAACGGCCGACACTCATTGTCGTCCTCTTTTCGGTGCTCGGTATTCTGGGTCTCTTCAGCTACATGCAGTTGCAGTATGAACTGCTGCCAAAAATGACACCACCTGTCGTTACTGTTTCCATCCAGTATCCCGGCGCTTCACCAGGTGAGGTCGAGACCTCGCTTACCAAGCCGGTTGAGGAAGCGGTGTCGGCCATTGAAAAAATATCTGCCATCACCTCCACCTCCACCGAAGGGCTTTCGGTTGTCTCCATCGAATTTTCCAACTCTGCCGATATCGAAAAAGCGCTCCAGGATGCGCAACGCAAGATCAACGAGGTGAGTGACCGTTTTCCCGATGAGGCCAAAGCGCCGGTCATTACCCGTTTTGCGCTCGATGAGGTGCCAGTACTTCGCATCGGGGTAACCTCATCCTTGCCGGATACCGATTTTTACAGGATGCTCAAGGATGATGTCAAACCCCTGCTTTCAAGCGTTGCCGGAGTAGGGCAGGTCTATCTTCTTGGAGGACGTGAACGGGAAATCAGGGTCAATATTGATCTTGAGCGGCTTCAGGGGTACACTCTTACGGTGCCCGATGTGCTCAAGGAGGTTGGAAAAGCCAATCTCGATTTTCCGACCGGCAAAATCGATGACCGCGACAGGCAGTTTGTCGTAAGGCTTGCCGGCAAGTTTACAAGCCTTGAAGAGTTGAAAAACCTCTCACTGCGCTCTTCTTCTGCTGGCAAGGTAACGCTTCGGGATGTTGCCGACGTTGAGGATGGCTTCCGCGAGATCACCACCCTGACGAGGGTAAACGGCAAGAGTGCCGTCGGAATTGTCATCATGAAGCAGAGCGATGCCAATACGGTTGATGTGAGCCGCCTTACAAGAGCGGCGCTCTCACGGCTTGAGAAGCTCTACAAAGACAGGAACCTTTCCTTCGATATTGCGCAGGATGCCTCGACCTTTACGCTTGAAGCGGTCACTGCCGTGCAGCACGACCTTTTTCTTGCCGTGCTTCTTGTTGCGCTGGTCATGCTGCTCTTTCTGCACAGTTTTCGCAACTCCCTTATCGTGCTGGTCTCCATTCCAACCTCACTGGTCACCACCTTTATCGGCATGTACCTTTTTGGTTTCTCCCTGAACCTCATGACACTGCTCTCCCTTTCGCTGGTGGTGGGTGTTCTGGTGGACGATTCCATTGTGGTGCTTGAAAATATCTATCGCCATCTCGAACGTGGCGAAGAGTCCCGTTCTGCAGCGCTTGCCGGCAGAAACGAGATAGGCTTTACGGCGCTCTCCATTACTCTGGTCGATGTGGTTGTTTTTCTGCCACTCTCCCTGGTCAGCGGTATTGTCGGCAATATCCTCAGAGAGTTTTCCGTTGTCATGGTTATCTCCACCCTTGTCAGCCTTTTTGTCTCCTTTACCCTGACGCCGCTGCTTGCCTCCCGCTTTTCGAAAGTCGAAAATCTTTCAGGCAAAAATCCGCTTGAGAAGTTTGCCATCGCTTTCGAGCGCAATTTCCAGCGCTTTCGTGATCACTATATTTTCCTTCTTCAGTGGAGCCTCCGCAACCCCCGCAAGGTTATTCTTGGTGCGACACTGTTGCTGTTTGCCTCTTTCAGCCTTCTCTTTTTGGGTTTTATCGGCGGAGAGTTTATCTCTGTTTCTGACCGGGGGGAGTTTTCCGTCAAGATGGAGCTTGAACCGGGTACCCGACTCGATGAGACCAACAGGCTGACGAGGGTGGTTGAAGGTCGTCTTGCCTCGATGCCTGAGGTGAAAAAGATTCTGGCCAATGTCGGGGTATCGACGGAAGGGTTTTTCAATCAGAGTGCCGACAATATTTCTGAACTCAATGTCAGACTCTCGGCAAAAGAGGATCGCTCTCGCTCGACTGATGAAATCATGCAGTCAATTCGCGTTGGTCTGAAAGATATCGTTGGTCTCAAGGCAAGTATCAACCCTATCGGTATTTTTGGAACGGCAAATGAAACACCGGTTATTGTCATCATCAGTGGCCCTCTCAGAAGCCAGGTTACCAGAGTTGCCGAAGCTTTGAGAGACAGTGTGAAAACCATTTCAGGAACAGCCGATGTCAAGCTGACCTCTCAAGTCGGCAACCCTGAAATGCGTGTTGTCGTGGATCGTGAAAAAATGGCCTCTTTCGGACTCACAATTGCTGATGTCGGAGCTGCCCTGCGTACCGCTTATGCCGGAGATGAGGCTGGCAAATACCGAGAAGGGAACAATGAGTACGATATCCGAGTCAAGCTTGACGACCATTATCGTCATGATACTGCGACGCTCTCAGAGATAACCTTTCGTACACCAGGGGGCGATATGGTGCGCCTTGGCCAGTTTGTCACCATTGAGCAGGATCGTGGCTATACCCAGTTGCAGCGCAGGGATCGCAACAATGCCGTATGGGTCAAGTCACAGGTTATTGGCCGTCCTGTGGGCAGCGTTGGCAAGGAGATCGAGCGAATTTTGGCCAACATGAAAAAGAAAGGTATCATGCCTTCGACGGTAAGTTATGCCTATGAATCGGATCTGAAACGACAGGGCGAGTCGAATTCCACCCTCCTGATGTCGTTTATGGTGGCCATGATCTTTGTCTATCTTATCATGGTTGCACTCTATGACTCCTATGTCTGGCCGATGGTGGTTATGTTTTCCATTCCTCTTGCCATTATAGGCGCTCTTTTTGCGCTTGCGCTTAGCGGCAAATCCCTGAGTATTTTTACCATTCTTGGTATTATCATGCTTGTTGGGCTTGTGGGCAAAAACGCGATTCTTCTGGTCGATTTTATCAATAAATTCCGTCTTGAGGGAATGGAGCTTTCTGAGGCGATCATGGAATCGGCCAAAGAGCGACTTCGTCCCATTCTCATGACCACTCTTACACTGATTTTCGGGCTTTTGCCAATTGCGCTTTCGAGCAGTTCTGGTTCCGAATGGAAATCCGGTCTCGCTGTCGCTCTTGTCGGCGGTCTTTTCAGCTCGATGTTTCTGACACTTCTTGTGATTCCTGTGGTCTATGTCTGGTTTGACAAGGTACACCAGAAGTTTTCAGGGCTGTGGAGAAAACCGGGGGTGTAGAGATTTTTTTTCCATTGTAACAACCTGTTTGAGCTATGCGATTTTTTTCCAGCGAGAGTCCGGTGCTCATTATTTGCCGTGTAGCTCTTGCCTTTTCATGGATTTACCAGGGTGCTGTGCCTAAAATAGTCTGCCAGAGCAGTGGTGAAATCCTCTTGCTCGGTCATCTTATTCCTGTTTATCAGTGGGTCTGTTTGGCTGTAACATGGATAGGAATTGGCGAAATCATTTTCGGCCTGCTTATTCTTGTTGCCCGATGGGGTTGGGTCTTTTGGCTCAATATGTTAACTTTGTGTGGACTTCTTTTTTACGTTGCACTGTTTGAACCGGTTATGTTCACGTTGCCGTTCAATCCACTGACGCTCAATGTTTCGCTGATTGCACTCTCCTTGATTGCTGTCATGGAACTGAAAAAAATCAAAAGCCAAAAACCGCAATGATGAAGCTTCGTTTTGATGGAGAGTTGAGCAGTGTAGCCAGGCTCTTCCTGTCGGTTTCAGTCACCATCGTTTCTGTTGCTGCTTTTCTTGGGGCAGCCGGAGCGTTGACTGGCAATATGTTTCTCCTGAAACTTCATCCCTATCTTTTTTTTGTCGGCTTTGGCAACCTGGCCATCCTCATTCTCAATCGCTATCTGACCTCTGCTATCTATCCGGAACTTAAAATTAATCCGTTAAAGCAGTTGCGATATATCCAGGCAGTTTTGGCCTCACTTCTGCTTGTTACCCTCTCGGTTGCAATGGAGTGGCCGCTATTGAAAGCGCTGGCTGGCCTGCTGCTCATGATTGTGGTTCTGGGGCCAATCAAAGAGATTTTCACCACCCTTTCAGTTGGCAAGATATGGAAAGAGGTTTCGGTGCGTTATTATATTTTTGATGTGCTCTTTTTGCTCAATGCCAATCTCGGGCTTTTTACTCTCGGCCTTAAAGAGGCATTTCCCCACCAGGGGATTATTCCTTTTTTTGTGACCCAGTCCTCATATTTTCTTGGCTCCTCTTTTCCTCTCAGCATCAGTGTGATGGGTTTTCTCTATACCTATGCATGGAGTCGTTCCTCAAAACGGGAGCTTGTCAGGCGTCTCTTCAGCCTCTGGTTTTATGTTTTTTTGGGAGGTGTTCTCTTGTTTCTCGTCGTCATTCTTGCCGGATACTATTTCGGTATGATGTTTATCAGTCATATTCTGCTGTTTGGTGTCATGGTTCTTTTCGGCAGTTTTGCCCTCTATCTCTACAATTTCTTCAAAAAGAACTTTCATCATCCCGCGCTTGCCTTTTTGCTCAGTGGTCTTGCCCTTCTTTTTGCGACAAGCGCTTATGGAATCATGAACATCTATTTCCTCAAGGGCATAGCTTTTGGCACCAAACCTCCGCTGCCGTTCGACAGGATGTGGATTTATCATTCGCATACCCATGCGGCACTGCTCGGCTGGATAACCTTCTCCTTTATCGGTATGCTCTACATTGTCATACCCTCGATTCTGCGTTCGAATTCGCTTGAAATTCTTGGAACCGGCAAAGCTCTCTCATCCCTGCTGGGTGAGCAAACCATGAAACAGGCCTTTCGCCAGCTCACCCTCATGCTGCTCTCGGCAACAGCGGTGCTTCTGGCATTTTTTCTTCAAAATGAACAACTGCTTGGAGTTGCAGGTTTAGTATATGGATGTTCACTCTTTTTTTTGAAGTTCAATCTTCAACCGGAAGAGAAAATAATGGATAATGGATAATGGATAATGGATAATGGATAATGGATAATGGATAATGGATAATGGATAATGGATAATGGATAATGGATAATGGATAATGGATAATTGTCAATTGTCAATTGTCAACTCTCAATTGTCAATTATCAATTATCAAGTTTGGAGGATAAATTTATGGGTTTTATAAGCAGGCCCTATGTGACGGTGACGATACCGATGTACAATAATGCCCTTTTTGTAGGTGAGACTATAAATTCAGTGCTTTCACAGAGCTTTACCGATTTTGAACTGTTGATTTACGATGATCATTCAACTGATGATTCTTTTGAGATTGCAGCATCATTTACGGACAGTCGTATAAAGCTGTTCCGGAATTCCGAAAATCTCGGACCGGAGGGCAACTGGAACAAGGCTGTCAGCAAGGTAAGGGGCAAGTATGTCAAGCTTGTTTGTGGCGACGATATTCTTTTTCCGCAATGTCTTGAAAAGCAGGTGGCCGCATTTGATGATCCCCTTAACAGTGGGGTGAGTCTGGTTAGCAGCCAGCGAACCATTATTGACCCCGAAGGAAAGGTGCTCATAAAAAAGGTGAATTTTGTTGATGGTGGTCGCAAAAATCCGGTTGATGTGATCCGCAAGATGATCCGTATGGGGACAAACATCATTGGTGAGCCGGTTTGTGGTCTTTATCCTGCGGAGCTGATTGCAAAAACCAGCGGCTATAGTGCTGTTGTGCCCTATACCATCGATCTCGATTTCTGGATACAGATGCTCAAGCATGGCGATCTTTTTGTCATTGACGAATCATTGTGCGCGTTTCGCATTTCCAATCTCTCCTGGTCGTCAAGAATCGGAGATCTTCGCTACCAGCAGTTTCTGGAGTTTATGATGCAGGCTGCTGCAGATGAAAGTCATGAAGTTACCGACCTCGATATGTTTATCGGCAAGATCAATTGTGCCGTACAGTCCATGACAAGTCTCATGGGTTTCAAGCTTTTTGCTTCTTCAGCCTCCGAAAAGAAACATGTCCTTGTTTCATCCTGATAACTCCACGGGAGGGAAAAATGTCGCAAGAGAAGATTCCTGATATCGTTGGAAAGCCGCTTACCCGCAAGCTTACCCACAGCGAACTCGAAGAGAGGATTAGAGGTTTTCTTGGCCGCCATTCGCTCTGCGTTCTTGCCACAAGCTGTGAAAATATTCCGAGAGCAACCCCTCTGGAGTATCGTTCAAGGGATATGGTGCTTTATATGATGGGAGACCCTGGAACCAAGCTTCATAATATCCGTTCAAATCCCCAGGTCAGTGTGGGAGTGTTTGACGAAACCTTTGCCCGGAGCCGTAACTGGCTCGATGTGGCGGGGTTGCAGATTACCGGCACAGCCACTCTTCCTGAAGTCGGAGAGTCTGGCTATGAAATCACTTCAGCTCTTTTTGGCTTTTCAGGAGAACTTCCTTCGCAATGGATCGGAAGCGTTATCCGCGTCGACCCTCTTAAAATTGAATTGCTCGATATTGCGCTCAAGCAGGAGGGCTACGCTGCTCGACAGGTTTGGGAAAAACTAACAGAAAAAAAGGAGTGACCATGCGGCTTTTTGGCAAAATAACGCTTGTTACGGGAGCGGCCGGGGGGATAGGCAGGGCGGCAGCATTGTGCTTTGCCAAAGAGGGAGCTATAGTGATCGCTTCCGATATCAATACCGCCGGATGTTCCGAAACCCTTGAACTTCTTGAAAAGGCCGGGGGGAGTGGGATACTTGTCACTGCCGATGTGACGCATGAGGATGAGATCCGCTCGCTCTACCGCCATATTGAGGAGCGGTACGGCAAGCTCGATATTGTGGTGAACATCGCCGGAGGTGACTGTGAACCGGCGGCTGATGTCGAAGATATAGATTATCTGAAAATGAGTGCCAACCTCGACCTGAACCTCAAGTCATGCATTCTTTCCTGCCGTGAAGCAGCCCGTATGATGAAGCCGCAGGGCTTTGGACGGATAGTGAACATGAGTTCCCTTGTCTATCGGGGCAGTCCGAACCAGTTTTCCTACTCCGCAGCCAAAGGAGGTATTTATGCCTTTACGCGCTCACTTGCCATGTCGCTGGGTCGCTACGGTATAACGGTCAACGCGCTTGCGCCTGCTCTTGTAGAGGTGCCAGCCTTTGTTGCAGCTCTGGGTGCCGAACGCTGGGAGATGCTCCGGAGTGATTGCGCACAGCGCTATCCTCTCGGTCGGGTTGCATCGGCGGATGATGTTGCCCGGTGTGCGCTCTTTCTTGCCTCCGATGACGCAGCCTTCATTACCGGTCAGATTATTGAGATTTCAGGGGGCGCAAGGTTGTGAATAATAGCGATCAACTGCCTTCGTGCTTTTTTTGTACCGTGCTTTGACAGAACCAGGCCCGGGACTTGTTCATCGAAGTTCCGGGCGCTTTTTTTTCTGAATTGTTCAACCTTTGCATCAGGTTTGTTACTTTGTAGCGGTAAAATAGAGCTTTTGACCTCTTGTTGCCGGTCATAAGTGTTGCGGTTTTGCACTGAAGCAGAGATAACCCGGCTGGCCGGATCTCTATAGCAAAGGAATATTCTTTTTTTATATCCATGACCCTATCACAAGATTCCGAAACCGATAAAGCGACAACGGTTGCTTTGCGTGAAATCCCCTTTAACTATACCTCTGCCGGTGACAGTCAGGCGATATCGTTCCTGCTTGGCCCGGATATTGTACAAATGCTCGACGAGCTTCGCCAACTTCGGGTTACCGGACGTTCGGCACGGCTGCTTATGGGCATTATCGGTGAAATTCTCATTCATCGCCGCAACCCCTACCTGTTTCAGGAGCTGGTGAACTCCTCGACCCGTCGCCGTCGCCTTTTTGAAAGAGCCTCCAAAGAACTCGACACCATTGCCTCTTCGGCCAATGGCAAAAGCAGGGTTACGGCAATTCTTGCCAAAGTGCGAGAGCAACTTGAAGGGTTCCGCCTGGTGGTTGAAAAAACGCCTGAACTTCGCCGTCGCATGAAGCGGGAACTTGGCGTAGTGGTTGGCATTAAAAATGTTCTGTTCGATCCCTTTGCCCTTGCCGCACATGCAACCGACGCCACTGACTGGAGGCTTCATCTTCCTGTTGCAGTTGTCACACCCGATCTGGAGTCGCAGATAGCGCCGCTGATTACCGCCATTGCCAATCTCGGACTCAACGTCATTCCACGTGGAGCGGGTACCGGGCTTACCGGAGGTGCCGTGCCGCTTCGTTCTGGATGCGTCATCATCAATATGGAAAAGCTGAACCGCGTCCGGGGAATCTCGGAGCGTGATTTTATGCTTGAAAACGGCCAGATATCCAAGGCTTCGGTGATTGAGGTCGAAGCGGGTGTTGTCACCGAAAGGGCTATGGAGGAAGCTGATGAGCACGGCCTTGTCTTTGCAACCGATCCGACCAGCGAATGGTCGTGTACAATTGGCGGCAACATTGCCGAAAATGCAGGCGGCAAGATGGCGGTACGGTGGGGAACCTGTATCGACAACCTGCTGGAGTGGCGCATGGCCATGCCGAATGGCGAAAACTGGACGGTAAAGCGTGCCGATCACCGCTTGCGCAAAATCCTGCACGAGGATACGGTAACCTTCGAGGTGTGGAACGAGTCAGGCAAGAGGATTGATCGCATCGAGTTGCTTGGAACCGATATTCGTAAAAAAGGGCTCTGGAAAGATATCACCAACAAGGCACTCGGGGGAGTACCCGGTCTTCAGAAGGAAGGTACCGATGGAGTGATTACATCGGCCACTTTTGTGCTTTATCCGAAATATCCTGCAAAAAAGACACTCTGCCTTGAGTTTTTCGGTCCCGACATGGATGAGGCCAGTCTGGTAATTATTGAGCTGTCAAAAATTTTCCCTCTTTTGTCGGAGAATCGTGAGGCGCTGCTTGCGCTCGAACATTTTGACGACGAATATATCAGGGCCATCGATTACAAGGTAAAAGCGCCAAGGGCGCAGACGCCAAAAGCGGTGCTGCTGATTGACATAGCAGGCAACACTGCCGATGAGGCCAGGAACGGAGTTGAACGGGTTGAGCGGCTGCTTGAAAGCTATCCCAATACCCTCATGTTTGTTGCGCGTGATAACGCCGAAGCGGTTCGCTTCTGGGCTGACCGCAAAAAGCTTGGGGCCATTGCCCGCCGAACCAACGCCTTCAAGCTCAACGAAGATATTGTCATTCCGCTTGAAGCGCTTGCCGAGTTCTCCCGTTTCATCGATAAGCTCAATATCGAGGAGGAGCGGTATGCGCAGCGCCGGTTTGTGGAGAGCGCTTGTGATATTCTTGCCACATCGAGAAAAAACGAGGATGGAGGTCAGTTTGCTTCAAAAATTCCAGCCGGGCGTGAACTTTGCCGACTTTTTGCCGATCGAGTTGATTCTGCTCCGGTTGAGAGTCTTCGTTCACTTGCCATAGTCGAGGAGCTTGGCCGTGAACTTGGAGAGCTGGTTCAGGGCTATCCCGACATGCAGGCCTCCTTCGAAAAGGCCTATCACCACGTCCGCAATCGACGCATCGTTCTTGCCACGCACATGCATGCCGGTGACGGCAACGTCCATGTCAACGTACCGGTACTCTCCAACGACCGGCCCATGCTGGAGCGTGCAGACAAGGTGATCGACAAGGTTATGGAAAAGGTGGTTTCTCTGGGCGGTGTTGTCTCCGGTGAGCACGGTATTGGCGTCACCAAGCTGAAATACCTCGACAAGGCCATTGTTGAAGAGCTTTCCCGATACCGGAGCAAAGTGGATCCGAAAGGAATCATGAATCCCGGAAAACTCGATGATTACGAGGCGCTTGACCATATTTTCACTCCGTCGTTCAATCTGCTCGAACTCGAGGCGCATATTCTCAAGCGTGCCCAGATTGCCGAACTTTCCAAAAAAGTTGACTACTGCATTCGCTGTGGCAAATGCAAGACCGACTGCTGTGTTTACTATCCTTCGCGGGGGATGTTCTATCATCCTCGCAACAAGAATCTTGCGATTGGTTCACTCATCGAGGCGCTGCTCTTTGACGCCCAGCGTGAACGCTCAACCGACTTTGCCCTTTTGCAGTGGCTTGAAGAGGTTGCCGACCACTGCACTATATGCCATAAATGTCTCAAGCCCTGCCCGGTCGATATCGATACCGGCGAGGTTTCGGTGCTGGAACGCGAAATCCTTTCGGGATGGGGATTCAAGCACTCCTCACCAGTCACAGAGATGACCTTGCGCTACCTCGAAAGTCGTTCACCGGCCTTCAACGCACTCTTCCGCCAGGCGGTGCTTCGTGCAGGCGGCGCAGTTCAGCGGGCTGGCAACAGGCTATCGCGGCCACTGCAGCCTGAAAACGATCCCCCGGCGCTCTATCCGCTCAGGCTGCTCCGTTCTCCCGTTCCTCCAGTGCCCGAAGAGACCCTGCGCGATCTTCTGCCGGAATGTGGCGCGGACCAGGTGCTTGTTTTTGAGCCTTCAGGAGAGGCGAAAAGCACGGTTTTCTACTTTCCAGGATGCGGTTCCGAGCGTCTGAACTCGTCAATCTCGATGGCCGCAATCCATCTGTTGCTCGAAGTTGGCACAAGGGTGGTGCTTCCACCTCCTTTCCTCTGCTGTGGTTTTCCGGCACACGTCAACGCCAAGAGCGACCAGTATTCGAGCATTGTTCTTCGAAATACGGTACTCTTCAGCCAGATCAGGGGGATGTTCGCCTACCTTGAATTCGATGCCTGTATTGTAACATGCGGCACCTGTATGGAGGGGCTCGACGCCATTGAAACCGGCAAGCTCTTTGGTGGCCGGATTATCGACATTGCGGCTTACGCCCTTGAAAAAGGACTGAAACTCAATGGCAATGGTGACTATCTCTACCACGCACCCTGCCACGACTCGCTCTCCGGCAAGGCACGGCAAACCCTGCAACAGATTGGAGGGTTCGGCACTCTCACTCCTGTGCCGCACTGCTGTTCCGAGGCAGGTACGCTTTCGCTCTCCCGGCCAGACATTACTGACTCCATGCTTCACCGCAAACGGGATGCCCTTATGGAGGTGATGCATCTGACGCATCAGCAAAAGGCGCTCATGCTTACCAACTGTCCCTCCTGCGTGCAGGGGCTTGGACGCAACCTCGATCTTGGTATCGAGCCCCAGCATATTGCGGTTGCGATGGCTGAGAAACATTCCGGTTCCGGGTGGAGGGAAGCCATGCTGAGCCAGGCATTGAAGGCTACGGTGGTCAGCTTTTAACTGTTGATCTTTCACGATTCAGGGGAGGCCAAGCCTCCCTTGCTTTCGTTGATTGTCTTTTCCCCCACTCTTTTTCTTGATCTACTGTCCAGCCACCTGACCATCACTACGTGCGTCCGTCAATTTTAACTGTACTGCAGAGCCCTTTCAGGAAGAGGTCGCTCCGCAAAATTTTTTAGTCATCTATTAAGCTTGACTTTCGACTCCTTTAAGGTTCCTGGGGATATCTTTCTGTCATAAAAGAGTCTTTGATTTTTGGGTTTGAACGGCTATTGCTCCCATAATGGCTCTTGCTTTGGATTTTGAATGCGACGGAAGTTTTTATGACAGGATTAACCATCACTTAACAGGAGCGAACCATGAAATGTCCATCATGTAATACTGATCTGCTTATCTCGGAACGTCAGGGAATTGAAATCGATTATTGCCCCGCCTGTCGTGGGGTCTGGCTTGACAGGGGCGAACTTGATAAAATCATTGAACGATCCAGTTCCGAATCCCGTCAGGGCGATTATGGCCGAGAATTTCACAAGGAGGAGTCCCGTCATGGTCACCACGACGATGATCATGACTACTATGTCGATCCTAAAACGGGAAGAAGAAAAAGAAAGGGAGGCCCATTGGGATTTCTTGGAGAGCTTTTCGATTAAGCTTTTCATGCGAGGCTGACAAGGGTTTCAAAAAAAATATCGATCTTTAATTCTCAAAATTGACACATCAAGGTTATCGGTGAAAAATCCTTTACGTTTTGTTTTTACAGCAAGTATTGCGCTCATTCTTGCCACTTTTTCTGGTTGCAATAACGCTGCGGAAAGCCCGGGAAACGCTTTGTTGAGCAGTGGTTCGCAGGTCGGCAGCGCTGCACTCCAGAATTCGATTGCTGAATTCAGCAAGGCAATCGAACTTGCTCCGGCATCGGCCAAAGCTTATGCCGGTCGGGGAGCTCTTAAATATGCCGCAGGAGATATAAAGGGAGCCATCGATGATCTCACAAAGGCGATAGAGCTTGATCCGAAATATGTTACAGCCTATTCCGGAAGGGGGAGTGCCAAATATGCCGCAGGCGATATTGCTGGAGCGACGGCTGACTTCATGAGTGTGGCGAAGCTTATGGTACTTTCAAATGTTGGTAGTGATTCCGGCAAGTGATGCAGGCTGTTTGTTTATAAAGAAAGAGCGTGTTGGCAGAATTTTTTCAGGAGATCGATGATGGCGAATGCAGAGTGGCACGCTTTGACGGAAACAGAAGTTGTGGCAAAACTCGACTCAACGGCTTCCGGTCTAACTGCCGTTGAGGCTGCCCGGCGCCTTGGAATTTACGGCCCCAACAGAATCGAGGCCGAACGAAGGGCAAGCCCTTGGAAGCTGCTTTTTCAGCAGTTCAAAAATGTGCTTATTCTTACCCTTCTCCTTGCGACCGTGCTTTCCGCCTTTCTCGGTCACGCTCTTGAAGCGCTGGCCATTGCGGTGATTGTTCTTTTTGCCGTGCTGCTTGGTTTTGTGCAGGAGTTCAAGGCAGAAAAAGCGCTCGAAGCTCTTCGCAAGATGGCAGCTCCTCTGGCAAGGGTGAAACGTGATGGCAAGGAAGATGTTATCAATGCGACGGAACTTGTGCCCGGAGACTTGCTGCTCTTTTCTGCCGGCGACCGGGTGGCGGCGGATGCAAGGCTCATTCAGGCCATCAACCTCCGTTCCGAGGAGTCTTCGCTGACAGGCGAGTCACTTCCTTCTGAAAAAGATGCCCGTTCGGTTTTGCCAGTCGATGCCGGGCCGGGCGACCGCAGGAATATGGTTTTTGCCGGCACCTCGATAAGTTGCGGTCGAGCTTCAGCCATTGTGGTTGAGACCGGAATGAAGACGGAGTTTGGCCGGATTGCCGCCATGCTGCAATCTGTTGAAACCGAAAAAACACCCCTTCAGAAAAATCTCGATAAGGTCGGTGCTGCTCTTGCCCGTGCAGCCTTTGTCATTGTGCTCGTTATTGTTGCATTTGGAGTGTTCCGTGGCCAGTCATTTATCGACATGCTGATTTTCGGTATTGCGCTTGCCGTTGCCGTCGTTCCCGAAGCTCTTCCTGCCGTTGTGACCATTTCGCTTGCCCTTGGTGTGCAACGCATGGTTAAGCGTCATGCACTCATGAGGCGCCTGCCTGTGGTCGAAACCCTTGGCAGCACCACGGTGATCTGTTCCGATAAAACCGGCACGCTTACCCGTGATGAGATGACCGTGCGCTCACTCTATACTTCGGGTACCCTGATTGAAGTGAGCGGGTCGGGTTATAGTCCAGAGGGCTCTTTTACTGTCCAGGGAGGCGGTAAAGTGCCGGAAAGTATGCATGAACTGCTTCTGGCAGGCTTGCTCTGCAACGATGCCCGGCTGGTGCATGACGAGGAGTCAGGATGGCAGATCAAGGGAGACCCGACCGAGGGCGCACTGCTCGTGTCTGCACGCAAGGCAGGCCTTCATGATGGGCTGCATGAGAAACATGAGCGCCTTGATGAGATGCCCTTCTCCTCCGAAACCAGACGCATGGTTACCCTCCACCGCAACGGGGATGCCCTGCAAGCCATTATGAAAGGCGCACCTGAAGTGCTGCTTTCAAGTTGCGATTCCATTCGCATGGGTGAGGGAGTACAGAGACTTGATGAGCCGATGAAAGAGCGTCTTCTTGCCGAGGCCGATGCGTTTGGTAAAAAAGCATTGCGGGTGCTTGCCCTTGCGGTCAAAGAGGTATCGGGGATTCGGGAAGCTGACGAAGGAATGACCTTTCTCGGCTTTGCCGCCATGATCGATCCACCAAGAGCCGAGGCTGGCGAGGCAGTGCGACGCTGTCTTGAAGCGGGTATACGGCCAGTCATGATTACCGGCGACCATCCCTTGACCGCCGAAGCCATTGCCCGTGAACTCGGTATTTTGCGTGACGGAAAAGTGGTGACAGGTACAATGCTGCAAAAGATGAGCGATGAAGAGTTATGCCGCTCGGCAAGCACCATCTCGGTCTTTGCCAGAGTCGCTCCCGAGCACAAGCTTCGCATTGTCGAAGCCCTGCAAAAGAATGGCGAAGTGGTTGCCATGACCGGCGACGGAGTGAATGACGCACCAGCTCTCAAAAAAGCCGACATTGGCATTTCAATGGGCATTACCGGCACAGACGTCTCAAAAGAGGCCTCCGCCATGATGCTCACCGACGACAACTTCGCCTCGATTGTGGCGGCAGTGGAAGAGGGCCGGGGCATTTATGACAACATCAAAAAATACCTGACCTACCTTCTCTCCTCCAATATCGGAGAGCTTGGTCTGATGGCCGGGGCCACTCTCATGGGCATTCCTTTGCCGCTCTCCGCTGTCCAGATTCTCTATGTCAACCTCGCGACCGACGGCCTTCCAGCCCTGGCGCTTGCCGTTGATCCGGCAGAACGCGATATCATGCTGCGTCGCCCGAACGATCCCAAAAAAGGGATATTTACCCGCTCAGTGCTTTCCCTCATGCTCACCGGCGGTATCTGGTCAACCATTGTCAATCTCTCGCTCTTCCAATGGGCGATCGCTTCCGGGCGATCCATGCAGGAATCCATGACCATGACCTTTGTCTCGCTTGTGCTTATCCAGTTTTTCAAAGCCTATAACTTCCGCTCGGAAAAAAACTCGATACTAAAACGACCCTTTGCCAACAAATGGCTCAACCTCGCCATTGGCTGGGAGCTGGTCATGCTTGCCGCCATCATTACGCTGCCAATCTTTCAGAAAGCCTTTGGAACCTTTCTCTTGACAACCGAAGACTGGGTAATAGTGATTTTGTCAGCAGCAACGGTTGTGCCAGTTATTGAACTGCTCAAATGGCTGTTGCGCAGAGGACTTTTTCGTTCGTGAACTATTGGGGATTCTTTTCCTGTTCATCACTCCAGTGAAACCGGTGCATGATCCGGTGAACCACTGGAGCGAGCATGATGCTCATCACAGCAATGAACACCAGTCCGGCGTAGAGAGCATAAAAACCGGCAAAGAGCTTGCCCTCGGGGCTCAATCCTTCCGTTTTTACCGGCCCCATTCCTCCCAGCAGCATCGCTGAATTCAAAAATGCATCAAGCAGAGTCATCTGTTCAGTCACCATGTAGCCAGCAATGCCGATCCAGAGTGAGACGATCACCAGCGCACAGGCAAAAGCGGCATGCGCCACAATGCGAAGCGCAAACCTTAGAGCAGGAATGGGAGGGATATGATGCGGCTCATACATGGTTCGTACTTTTTTCTTATTTCCCAGTCCAGAGATGACTGAAACCGAAAACAATTGAACAATATAATAATCGATTATTTCCAATAAACAGATGCTCTCCAGCCCCCCGTTGCGAAGACTCTCCAGTTGTCTCGGAAGAGAATAGTTACTTTTTCCTTAAATGATGGTAAATTCTCAAATATGCGAATCTACCGCACACAACAATTAAAAGGGGAGAGAGCAATGTCTATCGACTCCAAACTCCAGCTTGCCGCAGATGCCATCGAAGATGCAAAGAAGCGGCTCAACAGGGCAAAAGATGACGCAGATGATGATTACGAAATCCGTCAGGCCATGAAAAATCTCGATGATGCCACCGAATACATTCGGGGTGCCTCATCGGAACTTCGGAACAACCCAGGGTAGGGAGTACATTCCCACTCACCATTTCCGGTCAGCACTGTATCGGAGCTTTCATGCAGGAGTTATGTCATGCAGAACCTTTCAAAATATTGACAAACTCCTGCTGGTTTGGTGTGGATTCTAATTGTTTTAATCGTGCAACTCTTCCTCTTCAACTTATGCATGCAACCGTAACATATCAGGACACCATGCCGCTCAGCGGCCTCAATGACAAAGGCCACACAACACTTTTCGATGCCCCTCCCGATCTTGGTACAGGCTCCGCCGCCTCTCCGATGGACACGGTGCTCGAATCGCTCGGAGGCTGCTCCATGATGGACATCATCAGCATTCTCCGCAAAAAACGCAAAGAGCTGATCACCCTTGAGGCCAGCCTCGAAGCCGAAAGGGCCGAAGAGCACCCGAAAGTTTTCACCTCAATTCATATCAAATATAGCCTGAAAAGCCCCGACTGCACCCTTGAAGAACTTGAAAAAACAGTAAGCCTCTCGCTGGAGAAATACTGCAGCGTCGCCGCCATGATCCGTGCGTCAGGCTGTGCGATAAGCTGGGCATCGGAGCTGGTCTGAGTCGATTGCCCTCAAGTTTCAGGGATTGTGTTCATTGGTGCAATACAGTTATTTTGCTTGTTGACCGCTGATAATGCATCCGGATAGTTGAAGGGAGAGATAAATCAGGGAGAAGATTTTTGTCAGGGTTGTTTGCAAGGCAAAAATGCTTGGCGGAGAGGAAATCTTCTATCTTGCTGAACAACGTCCCTGGTAACTACACGCCCGGAAGGTCGAAGGAGGAGTGGAATATTGGCTGGCCCGTGACCTCCAGCACTTGCTTGGTTATTCCAAGTAGGACAACTTTGTCAGCGTTGTATCCAAAGCCAAAACCGCATGTGAACTCTCCGGCCACAAGAGTAACGATCATTTTGCCGACGTCGGCAAAACGATCCAGATGCCAAAAGGTGCGACCAAGGAAGTCCCGGATATCATGCTGACCCGTTACGCTTGTTACCTCATTGCCCAGAATGGTGATCCCAGGAAGTTGGAGATAGCCTTTGTCCAGACCTATTTCGCCATCCAGACCCGCCGAGCAGAAATCATTGAGCAGCGTTTGCTGGAATCCGAAAGAGTGTCAGCGCGTAAAAAGCTCAGTGCAACGGAAAAGGAACTCTCCGGGGTTATTTTCGAGCAGACTGGCAGTGCAGAGAATTTCGCGCTTATCCGCAGCAAGGGTGACCAGGCGCTTTTTGGCAAAAGCACACAGGCAATGAAAGCCGAGTGGAATGTCCCGGACAAACGCCCACTGGCCGACTTCGCACCCACGATCATTTTGAAAGCCAAAGATTTCGCCACCGAAATCACCATCTTCAATGCCCGCGAACACAAAATGAAAAGTGAAGGGCAAATTTCCACAGAACACATCACCAACAACAAGGCGGTACGCAACACCCTGCTCGAACGAGGTATCCGTCCTGAATCCCTGCCGCCCGCCGAAGATGTCAAGAAAGTCGAACGCCGTCTGGCTTCAGAGTAAAAGAGGTCATTGAAGAATCCAGACGGCTTGAGCGAGGCAGTAGAGGAGTGAGCGGGACAGGAGATCATTGTTTTAATGCCGAGGAGCGCGGCCTGCTGCCGCGTTTGCTGGAGAGTCAAGTAGAAATCAAAACTGAAGGAGCATGAGTGACGAATTCCAGAAGCTTGGTCGAATACGGAATTTGTGCAAGAGGTGCTTGCACAAATGTTGTGGTATCACCAACAGAACATCACGCACAATT
>SZXY01000084.1 GCA_005843805.1 Chlorobium sp. | reverse complement strand
ACAAAGGGGTAGACAGTATTCTCAATACCCACATTGCCGATTATGTCGGAAAGCATGGCGTGTTTGCCAGTGAGATGAGCTGGGTACTCAAGGCAAACGAGGCGATGAGCAAGCTGGCAAAGGTTATCGGCGGGAAGCCATACAAGGAGTATGTCATTTACGAAGCTGACATATAAGATTGTTGGACAGAGATGAATAAAAAAGGAGGCCACTTTGCAGGGCCTCCTTTTTTATTGGTGTTACACAACCTGGTGGAGAAAGAACACTGGAGAGTTTTGTTCAGAACGATGCCATGAAGACAAGGTTGGATTTTTCGGTGTCAGGATTATAAATGTATGAGGCGGTGTACCTGTCTTTGGCGACAGTGATTCCGGCATTGACAATGCTGATCGTGTTGTTCTTTTGTACAAGATATTTACTGCCGTAGTAATCCTGGTCACCTGCTCCGACAAAAGCTTTTGCCGTATAGCCCTCTTTGTCGTAGACCTTGTATCCAGCTTCCAGATACTTGGCATTCTTTACACCATTGGTATTGTCACCTTTGTTTCCGGCAATGTTAATGGCGGCAAGCAGGCTTAGATTGTCTTTGGCATAGGCTACACTTGCCTCAACCACGTTAGGGCCATCACTTGAGAAATCAAAAGTTCTGCTGCTGCTCCCGATATTCGGTTCCGGGACAACATAATAATCAGTAATGGTAAAGCTGAAAGGTCCAGCCGGTATTGTTGCGTAGAGATCAACCTCCTGATAGCGATATTTGGCCAGTTTTCCATCAGCTTCGGTAACGGCATAAGATCCCCATGCGCCGATTATCAGACCGGTTTTTGGGCAGGTATAAGAAATTGCAGGCTGAATGGCGGGTGAGTTACCCAGTTCGCCGCCTCTCCATACATAGCTGCTGACAACATCTGCGCCGATCTTGACATCTGCAGCCTGTGCGGTGCCGCCAAATCCTGCAAAAAGTGCTACAGCAAGGGTTAACAGTCTGGCTGTTTTTTTCATTGATCTACTCCTGTTTCTGGTTTTTGTAATGTTGTGTTATTATTTTGGTGCCCTTTGAAAAATCGTGAATTCTTTAATAAAACTCCTCTTGGTAATATAAATATTTAATAAAATAATACAAATGTGTAATAAAATATTAGGTCAATAGTCGCGTTGTATTAATTAATTAAGATCACCATTATTTTTCACGTGTTTGTCTGCTCACTTGCTTTACCGTAACTTCAAGCCTGATTTTAATTTTTTGCATTAGTACCCCTACTCATGAAGCGAGCTGAAATTGTGCTGCCCGGAAGATATTCTGCATACACTGCGCTCCATGATTTTGTGGTTACGTTTGCCGAGAGCCAGCGATACAGCGCTATTTTTCAGTATGCGCTTCAACTTTCGCTGAAAGAGGCTTTTGTCAATGCTGTAAGGCATGGCAACAGGGAAGAGGAACATCTTACTGTAACCTGCACGCTGACTGCTGAGGCAAACTCACTTCTTGCTTCTATCCGGGATTGCGGAGCAGGCTTTAATCCTCTTGAGATGGCCGACCCTACTGAACCCCAAAATTTATTAAAACCTTCAGGAAGAGGGCTCTATATTATCCGGAGTATTGCAGAAATAATTGCTCTTGAGTGCAGTGGTGATGGTTCAACCCTGCAGTTGCGTTATATTCCCTGGTAGCAAGTCAGCCATCCCGTTATGGCTGGCATATAATTCTTAATCTGGAAAACAATCATCATGGTTCTATCAAGCGGTGTAGCATGGCGCGCACTTGCGTCGCACAAAGATCAAATCGAAAAATTGCAGATGAGGGATATGTTCCTTGAGGATCCTTCCCGGTTTGAGCGATTCTCGATAAAGTGGGGCGAGCTGATGCTCGACTATTCAAAAAACAGGATAACGCCCCGAACCATTGATCTGCTGCTCGACCTGGCGATTGAAGCGGGAGTTGAAAAAAAGCGTGGGGAGATGTTTGATGGTCTTCCAATAAATTATACCGAGGGCCGTTCTGTGCTGCATACCGCTCTTCGCAGGCCTCCGGGTTATTCGCTCAAGCTTGACGGGCTTGATCTCTCATCGGAAATTGCCGATGTGCTTCTGCAGATGAAAGGTTGCTGCGAGAGTGTCATATCGGGGGAATGGAAGGGGTACACAGGGAAACGGATGACCGATATCGTCAATATAGGTATTGGCGGATCCGATCTCGGTCCATATATGGTGACCGAAGCGC
>SZXY01000006.1 GCA_005843805.1 Chlorobium sp. | reverse complement strand
GAGCCACAAGAAAGCAGAAGCCGTTGTCGGCTATTCTGATTTCTCCCTGGTTGACAACATAAGAGGGGGAGTGGGCAAGATCCTGACTGAAGGTGTTCTTGCCGTTCATGAAATCATCTGCATTGACCGACAGTGTCGTGGCCATAAGACTTGCAACATCCACTTTGGCTCCAGCTCCGAAAACAACGCCATTGGGATTGGAAATGAAAACCCTGCCGTTTGCGGCAAGCTGACCAAGAATGCTTGTAGGGTTACCACCGGTTACACGGTTGAGGGCAATGGAGTTCTGGCTCGCCTGAATAAATTGTACCCGTTCGTTACTGTTGATATCAAATCCTCTCCAGTCTATAACAGCTCGCGCAGAGCCCTGGTTAATCAGCGTCGATGCTCCATCCTGGGAGATAGATGCCGAACCTTTGACAACCAGTCCATCCTGCGGAGCGGCAAAAGAGTGCAAAGGATAGAAAAAAAGCATTGCTCCGGCTGAAACCATCGTAATCAGTGGCTTCTTCATGTAGCGCTTCAAACGGGCAGAATGGAATGAATGATTCATAATCAATAACTCTATGGGGAGTTCAGAAAAAAATCGTTTTTGGCACCCTCCTGAAGAGAGCTTTTATCTATCAGACAAAGAGCGACTAAAAGCGAATGGAGGTATCGAAATAGATCACGGGACTTTCATGAAGAAAGTTGGTTGAGGGGTTGAGAGGCCATCCAATATCGAGGCGAACATCCGTCGGAGCAAAAGTGCCGAGATGAGAGTTGATACCAAGGCCAAAACCAGTCAGATCCTTATTGCCGTTTGAACCGGATAAAGGGGTTCTTTTTCTGGCATATCCGTGGTCAAGAAAGGCAGAGAATTTTAAAATTTCCTTATCAGGAAAAGGCGACAGACGCAATGCAACACTTGCGCTGTATCCGCAGTCACCCGATGCCTCGCCGAAACTGTATCCATGCACTGAATTGAATCCACCAACAAGCCACTCTTCACCAGCAGGCAGGCTCGCGCCCGACCATTGGCCCGAGAGCCTGAGCAGTGTTGAAAATCTGCTGCTTAAAGGCTGCAAGCGCGCAAAGTTGCCTTTAACATGCGTAAACTCGTTGCTTGCATTGATACGACTGGAGAGCTGATCCCCATTTGGCGTACCTCCCAATACATGGCCAAGACCTTGTGAAACCGTAAGCCCGGCAAGGGTTCTGCCTCCCAGAGAAAAATGATCCCACTGCAACTCAGCATACACTGAACGGATATTGTCACGAGCAGAAAGTGCGTCGAGAAGATAATATTTGGCATCAGAAGCCTTGAAGCCTGTCTTGCCGATCAACGTGGATTTACGATTATAAAGAAAGGGATGAGAGATAAACAGCTCACCGCCGATCTCCCTATTATGAATGCCAAGATCGGCGAAATCCTTGCCGACTTCAAAGTTACCGTCGAGAACGTTAACTCCTATGATGGTACCAACCGAATTGAGGGGAAAAAGGTAACCTCCATTGACGACATGCATCCGACTGAGCTTGTCGCCGATAAAACCGCCAAAAGTGAAGGTCGATCCTTGAATTGCCAGATTTGTCCACTCAAACTGCCCTCCAAACCGGTAACGGCTGACAAACTCTGAGCCCAGATTGTTGGTCGATATGGTGGCGTGAAGCGGAGCGCAGTCTTCAACCTTTACATGAATGTCGGTCGTACCGGGAGCTACACCTGGCGAAAAATTTGCCTTTACTTTCAGATCAATGAACCTGGAATCAAGAAGGAGAATACCCCGCTCCAGTCGATCGATGGCAAGCCTCTCTTGAGAGTCTCCCGAGGTCAGGTAGTTACGGATAAACTGGCTTGAGTAGTTCCTGTTTCCCTCGATCACGATGTTGCCAATCCGGCCTTCGACAACCGTAATCTTAACCATTCCGTCCGTAATGGTCTGGGGTAAAATATAGGCCTTGGCCAGCATATTCCCCCGACGACGGTACTCTTCCGTCACCCTGCTTGAAGCTTCACGCAGCTTTTGAAGATCGCAGCGCTGATCGATGTAGTTGACAAGCAGGGTCTGAAGCTCGTTGCCCGCGATAATGGTATTGCCTGTTACAAGAAACCCTTTAACGACCACCGTCGAGGATGCATCAACAGGAGAAGAGTGAAGAAGCGTGGTTTTGTTGTCAAGTGAGGTTGGCGCCGAATCTGCAGCATAAACTTCATTCCAGGAAAGCATCACCAGCAAAAGAGAAAACGCTGTCGACTTTCGGAGGTTTTTGTGGAAACTGATACGATCAAACATGATTTTTCAGGTTAGAGAGCGTTATCCGAAAAACAGGTTACCGTTCAAAACAAAAGCACAAAAAAAACAGGAGGGGAGCCCATTCCTGTTGAAGTCATCAAAAAAATCTCTGAAAGGGAATACAGAATTTAAATCTAATTAATATCGAGCAATTCACCGGAATAAAAGAGTTGCCGGGAGATCACAACAACCGTGCAGCATCCTCCCTTTTCAATGAAACTGCATTACATCAGGACAGGGCCTTGTAGTTGAGGTAGGCTTTGCGAACACCCCTGCTTGAAAAAATGAGCGCCACTGCTGCCATTATGGTCACCAGACACCCGACACGAATGGCAAGAGCTGTCCCGAAATGTTCCGAAAGATAGCCGATCTCAAGGTTACCAATCGGCATGAAGCCCATGAAAACCATCATATAAAGGCTCATAACCCTTCCGCGGTATCGGTCGTCAACCATGCTCTGGATCGTGGCACTGAGGGTTGAAACTGCCGCGACAAGACCGAAACCACCGAAAAAAAGAAAGAACAGCGCCACAGGAAGGAAAGTCGTAAAGGTAAACCCGATAAGGGCAAAAGAGAAAAGGAGTGTGCCACCGGCAATGAAAACAAGACGGTCGACTTTCCTTGAGTAGATCGAAACAAGCACGGTACCAAAGACCGAGCCAAGTCCCGAAATCCCGTAGAGGTATCCAAGTCCCGACGCTCCAAGACCAAAGGTGTGTTTGGCAATGACCGGAAGCATGGTGATATAGGACCATGAGAAAATGGCAATGACTGCGATAAACATGACGCTGGTTCTGATTATCGGGTGCTCCCAGGAGTAGTTCAGTCCCTCCCGGATGGCCTTGAAGGGATGCGCGGCATCTGTTGCGCCACTCTTTTTTGGCACTCTCTTCATCGAGAGCAGGGAGAGTATGACCGCAAAAAAACTGACCCCGTTGACCAGAAAGGCAACACCCGTGCCGGTGGCAGATATAAGAAACCCGGCAATGGCAGGCCCTATAACCCGGGAACCATTATAGATCGCTGAATTCATGGCAATGGCTGATGCAAGATGTTCACGCTCCACGATTTCGCTCAGAAACGCCTGAAGTGCAGGAACATTGAGGGCATTCACACAGCCAAGAAGAAAGGAGAGCAGAAGGATGATCCAGATAGTCACCGTACCGGTCACAGCAAAAATACCAAGGATAAAAGCGAGCAGCATCGCAGCCGACTGAGTCCAGAGCAGAATGGTGCGTCTCGGGTAACGGTCAACGATCACACCACCAAAGAGCGAGAGAAAAAGGGTCGGGAGTGTGGAAGCCGCAGCAGCAAGGCCCACGTCAAAGGCTGAACCGGTTATTTCAAGCACCAGCCACCCCTGCGCCACCATCTGTATCCATGTTCCAATCATTGAAACCACCTGCCCCGGAAAATAACGGCGGAAATCCGGGCTCTCAAAAGCAGGAAAAGCTGCGAGCAGTTGTCCCGCCAGACCACTGCGCTTTTGATGCGGTGGTCTGGCGGGATTGTTTGTCATGGAATCTTCAGAAAGCAAGGTCATCGCAGCACAACATCTTCATTTCTCTCATCGTTACCGACTCAAAGGTATCAAAAGAAAGCGGGAAATCCTGCCTATCGATTCATATTCCGGCCACTTGTTTATATTACATGGCTTCCAGGCAATTTCGATACATGCAACGCGACATCAGTCATCTCTCTGCAGGGCCTGATACGCTTGCTCCGGGTCATTGGGCACTTCAGGGCGGATCATTGAAATACGCCCATCGATCAACAACGGACGAAGATAACTTTGACGAACAGTTTCCGGATTGCGTGCGAGCAGGATTGCCAGCTCTTCAACACGAAAAATTCGCTGACGACACAATGCAACGACAAGTTCGCGTACCTCTTCAGGCGGTCGACGTTTGCCCAGAGCACCAACACGGGCCGCAAGCTCACCGGGTAATTCGTTCAGGATCGCACAACGCTTAGGGTTACTGGATAAGACATCAGGGTTACTATATAAGGTGTCGAGGTTACTGGATAAGGCACTCTGTTCAGCAGATAAATCTGTCGTTATCCCAAGAAACCATTCGGTAGGCTGATACCAGGTAGCTGAGCCTCGCCCTTTTTGAACGAGCAGGGAAGCGTCACGCAGCTTTTTTAACGCATGACTGGCAGTTAGGGTGTCAACTTTGTTGATGTCGCGGTAAGTAGCGTTATCTATCGCTCCGACCTCGCGCGTGACAACCAGTGCCCGAGCCTCAGCATCTGAAAGACTTAAATCTTTGAATCGTGCCAGCCATTGCAAATCTTCCGGTCCAAGAAAATGATGAAAAAAAAGACAAACGATGAATTGATCATTGGCTCGGTCAGATTCGAACAAGGGTGGTGCCAGCCCTGCCTGTTCACACATTTCACGCATGACACGCACTCCGCTGCCTTTGGTCTCAGCAAAGCGAGTGTCATGCAGGGCCGCAGCAACCTTGGGATTGCGCGGCAGCGAACCCGGCTCTCCAAGATGTTCAGGCGACTTGAGCGAAAAACCGGGGTTACGGATTTCGATGCGGTTCGAGTAACGGATGATCTGCACCGGTGCATGACTCCGGTAGCTGCGATGCATCAGAGCATTAACCACGGGCTCTCGAATGACCCGCTGTGGAACAACCGGTATATCCTTCCGCTGCAAGGAGCCTTCTTCCAGCCCAAAGGCCTTGGGTAAATCATCAAGAATAGCCGCCTGGGCACGTCTGATAAGCCGAAACAACGAATCGCGCATCTCAATGGTATCGAAGCGACGTTCGGGATCAGGTACCCATTCACGACCGGGGACTCGGATATAATCGACCCTGGTCATTGGAAAACTTCTGCGGAGTGCTATCGAATTGCCAAACAGAATAAGCCCTGCAACAGTTGGCGTCCACAGAGTTTGCTCATTGCGACGCAAGCAGCCGGGAGCTTGTAAAAGTTCATGGTCACTCCAGCGCAATTCTTCTGCATCAGGGTTAACCTCCCGGCGAGCCAAACGAAAGTCAGCAATGGCTTCAGGCGAGAAATCGTCAAAACTGGCATCTGGCAAAAGCCCGGCATCGAAACTTTCGTGTTGGCGGCCTTGGTAGAGTATAGCGAGGTCATCCTCTGTACAACGCTGGTCAGTGCTGCCAATTCGTCGGAATGCACCCTTGGGGAGACCCTGTGCCTTGAAATAAACAGGTTTATCCTGTGACGGTACTTCAGGAACAAAAACAACTATAACGGGCTGACCATAAAGGGTTTCCGTTTTGATTTCAAGCCGTAACGGCTGATTGAACACACTTGCAGCCTGGCTTGCCAGGTCCGCACTAATCTTATCCGGTTTTCGATGCCTTGAGCTTCATAGGCAGGAAACAATGCAAGTTCTTCGCGAATCACGCCTAACAGTATCCACCCTCCGCCCAAACCAGGTTCGTTAGTAAACGCACAAACCGTTTCCAAAACTGATTTTCCGACTTCACTCGCCTGCTTGGCCTCAATGCATTCATTTTCATCAAGCAGGTTAAGGCGTTCGAGCAGCTCCTGTGCGTTCACTTCATTGCCTCCCGAATCAATTCAACAATCCAATGCCCGTCGGCCTCATGTTCACTCTCGATAGAAGTCATATTTTTAATCCCCCCTTACCTTCACTGAATAATAGAGTTACTGACTCCGTTCACAATTTCATGTCACGAACAACATTCCTCTCGCCTGTCACACTTTCCGATTTATAAGAGGCATCTGATGAAGAATTAGATACCAGCAATATCGTTACCAATAATGGCCTTTTAAAATATAAGAAAATAATGGCCACTGACAGAGAGTGGCACGATCACACAATTTTCTAAAAATATTTCCTGTGCATCTCAATGAACTCAAATTCTAATATACCACTCACTTGCAA
>SZXY01000032.1 GCA_005843805.1 Chlorobium sp. | reverse complement strand
GGCAAGGCAGTTAACTTTGGACAGGGAGAGCTTGTGATGCTTGGTGCATTTGCCGGGCTCTCCATGACCGGGATCGGTCTTCCTTACTGGGCTGCCGTTACAGGAGCGATGGTGGTCGGTGCACTCCTTGGATGGTTTGTCGAGCGCACGGCAGTGCGACTGGCGTTGCAGCAACGTAACGAAGGCTGGATTCTTCTCACCATCATCCTTGGCCTTTTCGGAGTATCGGCGGCAGAAAACATCTGGGGCCGGGAAGACAAACCGTTCCCTGCGCCCTGGCCGGAGGGAACGCTTGATTTTTTCGGAATATCCATAACCTGGCCGGAACTGGCCATCGCGGCAGGAGCCCTTGGCATCATGACCCTGATCGAACTCTCCAAGCGCTACACGATGGTTGGCATCGCCGTTCAGGCTGTCAGTGCCGATCCTGATGCCGCAGAGCTCTGCGGCATTCGGTCCCGCTCGGCAATATCTCTTTCATGGGCAGTTTCAGGAGCCGCAGCAGCATTTGCAGGCACCATCATTGCCCCCGTTACAACTGTGGGCCCCACCATGGCAGCAGCATTGACCCTTAAAGCATTTTCAGTTGCAGTGGTTGCTGGTCTCGACAGCGGGTTTGGACTTGTTCTGGCTGGTATAGCACTGGGCTCTGCTGAAAATCTCTCCGGATTTTTGCTCGGAAGCGGATGGCGGGAAACACCTGGCCTTATCCTGCTTATCCTCGCCTTGGCGCTTCGTCCACAAGGAATTTTCGGCAAAAAAATTATTCGTAAAGTCTGAGGAAAAGGCAATGTTCGGCACTCTTACTCTTGGTCTCAAAGAAAAAACAGCAGAACGGATCGTTCGACTGCTCCTGTTTGCCGGGCTGGCTCTCCTTCCAACCTTCTGGCACGGACAATATGCACTTGGTCTGCTCACCCTGATGGCGGTTTACGGCGTGCTTCTCATCGGACTGGATGCAACCGTCGGATTCCTTGGTCAGGTGAATCTCGCCCAGGCCGCGCTTTTTGGGCTTGGCGCTTATGGCGCAGCCCTTTTCATCCAGGCTGTACCCTCACTACCGCTTGCCTTGGTGGCGGGCATTGCAGCAGCCGTAATTCCCGGAGCAGCCCTGGCCATTCCATCCCTGCGACTGGAAGGCCCGCAGTTTGCGCTTTCTACCCTCTCTTTTGCAACCCTCTCGGTTATATGCCTCAACGAGTCCGAATCACTGACCAACGGTGCTCTCGGTATGAGCATCAGCCGACCCTCACTCTTCGGGGGGGTTGCGCTGAATGCGACCAACTTCTACTTTCTCTGCCTGGTGGTTTTGTTCCTGGCCTGGTGGGCATCACAGCTCCTGCTTAAATCCCGCTTCGGGCTTGCAATCGAGGCATTGCGCGACTCTCCGACTGCAACTGATGCACTCGGCATAGGCGTCCTTCGCCACAAGGCGCTGGCTTTTGCGTGGGGAAGCGCCCTGGCTGGTCTGGCCGGTGCGTTGCATGCAATGAATTTTGGATACCTGCAGCCTGCCGCTTTTGGATACGACCTGATGGTTATCCTTCTGCTCGGTGTTGTTTTCGGTGGCCGCCGAAGCCAGTGGGGCGCTTTTTCCGGGGCAGCAGTTATCGCCATGCTGCCCAATCTCCTCTCAAACCGGACGCTTTTCACCTCCCTCGTCACCTTTGGATGCCTTATTGCCATTGTCCCTCCTCTCAGGTCACTGTTCTCCAGAAAAACGCCCTCTTTCCGGGAAACAGCTCCTGTGGGAGCTATGGCAGTAGCACTCGCGCTGGCGTTTTTTGCACCCAACGTGGAAGATTGGCGCAAAGGCATATTTGCTCTCTTCCTGTTTGCCGCCGTCGTTGGCCTTCCAGACGGGATCGCTGGCGCCGTTGGAGTAACGTTGCGCAAGTTGATACGCTTTAAACCAGACCCTCTGCCAGCAGCAACTGGAGGCATACAATCACCTGAACCCTTTGAAGGTCTCGCCTTGCATGTTTCTGACCTCTGCAAATCTTTTGGAGGAGTAAGAGCTGTGGACAATGTCACCGTGGAAATAAAACAAGGCGAAACACTTGGCCTGATAGGCCCGAACGGGTCTGGCAAAACGACAGTGGTAAACCTGATATCGGGTCTCTACACACCCGATAGTGGGTCAGTCAAAATTGCTGCCACTCGCCCCGCACCTGGCAGCCTGATGTCGGCATCTTCGGCTGGAGCCGCAAGAACCTTTCAGAACCTGCAACCATTCTCCGGACTGACAGCACTGGAATCTGTTATGGTTTGCCAACGCGACAGAGGAACATCGAAAGCTATGGGCTGGCTGCGTGAGGTAAATCTTGAAGAAAAAGCCCGGTTCCGCTGTTCGGAGATGTCCTACGGTGACCTTCGCTTTCTTGAGATTGCAAGGGCTCTGTCCACCCGACCCCGTCTCTTGATGCTTGACGAACCAGCGGCTGGCATGTCCAAACCCGACATAGTCCGGTTAGTAGATTTGGTTACGAGAATCAAAAAAGCCGGCATTTCGATTCTTCTTATCGAGCACCACCAGGATGTTATTGCAGAACTGAGCGATCAGGTTACCGTAATGGATGGAGGCAGAATTATCGCAAAGGGAACTCCGGATGAGGTGCGGCGCCACCCCGCTGTGATCCAGGCATATCTGGGAACTGACGACAGTAATGCTCAACCCGGCGATGAACCGAAGGAGCCGTCATGCTGAAAGCTGAAAATCTGCGTGCAGGGTACGGCGGAGATGACGCCGTGCGGGGAATTTCCATAACGGTTGCTGAAGGTTCCTGCGTTGCGCTGGTAGGAGCAAACGGTGCAGGAAAAAGTACACTGGCAAAAGCACTCTGCGGGCTTCTCACTCCACGTGAAGGGCGCGTGATATTCGATGGAAAAGAGATAACCGGACTTCCTGCCAGTGAGGTCGCGCGAGTTGGCCTTTGCCTTTGTCCAGAGGGACGGCGGGTTTTTGGCCCGCTTACGGTCGAGGAAAACCTGTTGCTTGGAGCCTATCCCCGCCTCCCCTCTTTCGGACCATTCCGCAAAGCTGCATCAGGGGATCTCAAGCGCATCTTCAAGATGTTTCCCAAACTTGAAGAGCGCCGATCACAGCAGGCAGGAAGCCTTTCAGGCGGAGAGCAGCAGATGCTGGCAATTGGCCGCGTGCTTATGGCCAGGCCACGCCTTGTGGTGCTTGATGAACCTTCAATGGGACTTGCACCTGTGATTGTCAAAGAGGTTTTCGATGCAATCCGTACGTTACGCACCAACGGCATGACCATTCTTCTCTCCGAACAGTTCGCCAGAAGCGCTCTGGCCGTCTCTGACAGAGCCTATATCATTGAGCAAGGCAGGGTAGTGCTTGAGGGTCGGAGCGATGATCTTGGGGGAAATCCTGGAGTGATCGAGGCATACCTTGGCTGAGAGTGATGCACAAAAAGTCATGACCTTCGCCCTCAAGCTGCTGGGGTTGCGCAATCACAGCCGGGAGGAACTACTGCGGAAACTGTTGAAAAAGGGGTATAGCAAAGAGAACATCGAGCCTGTGCTGGAGAGACTGACTGGGCAGGGTGTGCTTGATGACCGAATCTTCGGCATGGATTTGATAAGAAGCCACTGCAGGCGAAAACCATCGGGAAAGCTTAAAATGCGGTCGGAACTCCGCAAAAAGGGAGTTCCGGATACCATTATCGGCGATCTTCTCAAAGAGTATGAGAGCGATGTACTCTGCCTGAAGGCGGCAGAAAAAAAAATCGGGTCACTGCATGGCAATGAAGCCGACCGGAAAAAAAAGCTTGAGGTGTTCCTCCGCAACCGTGGCTTTGAATGGCCGGAGGTTCAGAGTGTTCTCAGGCACTTTTTTCAGGCCGGTTCAGATCATGAGGAGTTCGGTTAGCCTGCATCGGCCTGCACCAGAGTTCCAACCTTTTCACCTCGCAGAAACTTTGTAAAATTCCCTTTCTCATTCATGTTCATGACCACAATGGGCAATGCATTTTCCCTGCAGAGGGTAATTGCCGTCATATCCATGACACGAAGGTTTTTACGGATAACATCGAGATAGGATATCTGTGAAAACAAATGTGCGTCAGAATTTTTTTCAGGATCGGAGTCATAGACCCCGTCAACCCTTGTACCTTTGACAATAACATCAGCCTCGATCTCGATAGCTCTCAGTGAGGCTGCCGTATCGGTGGTAAAGTAGGGATTGCCGGTGCCAGCACCGAAAATGACGACTCTCCCCTTTTCAAGATGACGGACTGCCCTCCGCCTGATGAACGGTTCAGCCATCTGCTCCATCTTTATAGCGGTCTGGAGACGGGTAAAGACCCCTTTGCGTTCAAGTGCATCCTGAAAAGCCAGAGCGTTGATAACCGTTGCAAGCATACCCATATAGTCTGCCTGTACACGATCCATGTTGGCTGCTGCCTCCGACATTCCACGAAAAATATTTCCTCCTCCTATCACCAGGGCAATTTCAGCACCCATTTCTCGTGCTTCCTTGATTTCATCGGCATAACGTTCCAACATACCTGCATTAATGCCAAAACCATCTTTTCCGGCAAGGGCTTCACCACTTAATTTGAGCAAGATGCGCTTGTATTGAAGCATGTCCTCATCCTCCGGGGAAAGGGTTAAAAAAACGACAAAAAAAAAGCCTCGCTGATAACGAGGCCTTTCTTTTTATACTCCTAACTGGTAGCGAACAAATCCAGTCACATCGACCTTGGCCTGATGCTTCTTTTGGAATTCATCGAGAACCTTGGCAACCTTTGTATCATTGTCCTTGATAAATGACTGTTCGGAAAGCACTACCTCCTGATAATACTTTTCAAGCCTGCCGAGCACAATCTTGTCGACAAACTCCTCTTTCTTTCCCTGTCCAAGGGCTTGCTGGCGGTAGATTTCCGACTCTTTGGCAATATAATCAGCAGGGACATCGTCACGGTTAGCAACAATCGGAGCTGCGGCAGCAACCTGCATGGCAAGGTCTTTTGCCAGTTCCATGACTACTTCGGGTTTATCGGTAGCAATCTTGATCATTGCACCAAGCTGTGCGCCAGGATGAATATAGGCCTCGACAAGACCTTCCGGTGCATCACAAAATGCAAGATGGCGAAGCTGAATCTTTTCGCCCAGTTTGCCTGTCATGGTTTTCATGGCATCATCAACCAATTCACCACCGAAAGCTTCACCAAGCTTGAGTGTCAACAACTCTTCCGGAGAATTGATATGGTTTGCAAGAGCAAGCTCACCAAGTGCAGTTGCGAATGCTTTGAATGCATCACCACGAGCAACGAAGTCAGTCTCGCAGTTAAGTTCAAAAATAACGCCGGTCTTGCGATCCGTTGCAATTTTAACACAGACCAAACCCTCTCCGGCATCCCTGTCTGCCCGTTTGGCAGCAAGAGCTGCACCTTTCTTGCGCAAATATTCGACTGCTTTCTGCATATCCCCGCCACTCTCTTCCAGGGCTTTTTTGCAGTCCATCATACCTACGCCTGTTGTATCACGAAGATCTTTAACATCTTTTGCTGAAATCTGGCTCATTGAAATTTCACTCTTGTTGAGATTTATATAATAACTGTTTATTCGCTGATCTCTTCCTTGTCACCATCCTCAACCTCTTCATCCATATCGGCGAGAACTTCCTGTTCGACCTTCAGCGCCCGTGCATTGATGACCGTATCAGCAACTGCCTTGACCATAAGCTTGATAGAACGGATAGCATCGTCGTTGGCAGGAATAACGTAGTCAACCAGTTCGGGATCGCAGTTGGTATCAACCATGGCGATGATGGGAATACCGAGTGAACGGGCTTCCTTTATTGCAATATGCTCTTTCTTGATATCGACGATAAAGAGAGCTGCCGGCAACCTGGTCATGGTGGCGATACCACCGAGAATCCTCATGAGTTTCTCTTTTTCACGACCAAGCATGAGTCTCTCTTTCTTGGTAATCATATCGAAGGTACCATCGGTGGCCATCCTGTCGATAGAGTTCATGCGCCTGATACTCTGGCGAATGGTGGAAAAATTGGTAAGCATACCGCCCAGCCAGCGCTCACAGACATAAGGCATACCGGCGCGTTCCGCTTCCTCTGAAATAATGTGTTTGGCCTGTTTTTTGGTTCCGACAAACATGATCTCCCTGCCAGTCTGTGCAATTGCCTCAAGAGCCTTGAGGGCCTCGTCGGCAAGCACGACAGTTTTCTGCAGATCAATAATGTGGACGCCGTTTTTCTCCATGAAAATGTACGGCTTCATTTTCGGACACCAGCGACGAGCAAGGTGACCGAAGTGGACTCCTGCGCGGAGCATTTCTTCAAGCTGAAAATGTGACATAGCTGCCTTTTTGTGGTTTAGTTGTTCCTCTACCATGCCGCTGCACTCCGGCATCCGTCGCCACGGCGACGGACACTCCCGGAAAGCTTCATCCGAATAATCTCCGGAATGACATGATATGCGTCGTTACTTTCTGAAAAAAAATAAAAACAGGGCTTAACGTTTTGAGAACTGGAAACGTTTGCGGGCCTTTTTGCGTCCGAATTTTTTCCGCTCAACCATACGGGGATCTCTGGTCAGAAGCTTCTCGGGTTTAAGAATGGCGCGAATGGTTTCATCAAATTCGGTAAGGGCACGGGCGATAGCAAGGCTGACGGCTCCTGACTGGCCGCTGACGCCTCCACCCTGAACATTGATCTTGATATCGAACTCTTCCGTTTTCTGGGTAAGCACAAGAGGCCTGAGAGCCTGCTGGCGCTTGAATTCATCCTTGAAATACTCTTCAACCGGAAGCTTGTTGACAATTATCCGGCCTTTTCCCGGAGTCATAAAAGCTCTTGCCACCGAAGTTTTGCGGCGACCTACTGTATCGATAACCTCTTTCATTCCCATTCGTTATTGTTTAGTTAACTTTCATTTCAACAGGAGACTGCGAAGCATGGGGATGCTCCGGGCCTGCATAGACCTTGAGTTTCCTGAAAAGCTGGCGACCAAGATTGTTGTGCGGTAACATACCCCATACAGCACCCTCGATAACCTTTTCCGGCTTTTTCTTCAGGACATCCTTGACATGATCGATCTTGACACCACCAGGATACTGGGAGTGAGAGAAATAGGTTTTCAGATCGTGTTTTTTGCCGGTCAGTGCTACTTTCTCAGCATTGGTTACCACAATAAAATCACCTGTATCAATATGCGGGGTAAACTGCGGCTTGTGCTTGCCCCTGAGGACTTTTGCTATTTCAGAAGCCATTCTGCCTAATACCTGGCCTTCGGCATCAACGACATACCACTTCCGTTCGACTTCTGCGGGCTTTGCCGAATATGTTTTGAAACTTAACGTCTTGCTCATGCTGTAACTGTAGATTAACTGGACTTTTCCGAAAAATAAAGTTTATCAATGTAAATTATTCCACTTAATTCTACAAATTATACCTTATATCTCATCTGGAATTCCCGGATAAGACGATACCAATTTTTTTACCAAGACTCTCTTTGTTCTTATGAAGCCTTTAATTGCTCTGGTTGGCCGACCAAACGTCGGAAAATCCACATTGTTCAACAGAATCCTGCGCCAACGAAGCGCCATAGTCGACAGCACCCCCGGTGTAACACGCGACCGTCACATTGCCGAAGGCGAGTGGCAGGGGAAACAGTTTCTCCTCATGGATACCGGAGGCTACAACGCCGACGGGGATATCATCAGCATGGCGATGCTCGAACAGACACTCATGGCCATCCGTGATGCCGATATTGTCATCTTTCTCTGCGATGTTCGTGCAGGACTTGCCTATGAGGATCTCGAACTCGGAAGGCTTCTGCAGCGCACCTTCAACCACAAGCAGCTTTTCTTTGCCGTCAACAAGGTTGAATCTCCGCAACTCTCCATTGAAGCTGAGTCATTTATCAGCACCGGATTCACCAAACCCTATTTTATCTCAGCCAAAGACGGCACAGGCGTGGCGGATATGCTGGACGATATTCTGGAAACCTTCCCTTCTCTTGAAAAAACGAGTGACGAAGACAACGCAATCCAACTGGCTGTGGTCGGAAGACCCAACGTGGGAAAATCGAGCTTTGTCAATGCCCTTCTCGGTTCAAACCGCCTGATCGTGTCGAACATACCGGGCACCACAAGGGATGCCATCGACAGCCGTTTTATACGAAAGCAGCAGGAGTTTATCCTCATCGACACCGCCGGACTGAGAAAGCGCACGAAAATCGACCGTGGCATCGAGTACTACAGCTCGCTGAGAACCGAAAAGGCCATTGAGCGTTGCGATGTTGCCCTGGTAATGCTCGATGCAGAGCCAGGCATTGAAAAGCAGGATATGAAAATCATCAATATGGCCATCGAGCGCAAAAAAGGAGCGCTCCTTCTCATCAACAAATGGGATCTGATTGAAAAAGATTCAAAAACAAGCAAGATCTACGAAGAGACCCTGCGATCCAACATGGGCAACCTCTCTTACGTGCCGGTGCTCTTTGTTTCAGCGCTGACCAAAAAGAACCTCTACCGGGCAATAGATACCGCAGAGGAGATCAGCCGCAACCGTTCCCGCAAAATCAGCACCAGCGCCCTCAACAAATTCCTTGAGGAAGCGCTCTCACAAACACACCCTTCCACCAAATCCGGCAAGGAGCTGAAAATCAAGTATATGACCCAGATCGAATCACACTGGCCGATCTTTGCTTTCTTCTGCAATGACCCTCTTCTTGTGCAGAGCAATTTCAGAAAATTTCTTGAAAAGAAACTGCGTGAGCAGTTCCCTCTCGAAGGAGTTCCCATTTCACTGCGTTTCATGCAGAAATAGAGAGCCCGACAACCACTGATATCTTTTTTTAACAACCACTTAATCTTTTGAATAGTATGTCTATAATAGATGAAGCGCAGATCATCGAAGCGCTCGCTACCGTACTGGATCCTGACCTGAAAAAAGATCTGGTCACTCTCTGCATGATCGAAGATATTCGAATCGAATCCGGCAACAAGGTATCATTTACCGTAGTACTGACCACACCGGCCTGCCCTCTGAAAGAACAGATCAAACAATCCTGTATCGACGCCGTAAAAAGCCATGTGCCCGAAGCGACTTCCATCGAGGTCAACATGACATCGAAAGTCACATCATCCTGTGACCACCATCACTGCAACCACGATCGTCCACTGAAAAACGTCAAAAACATCATTGCCGTAGCTTCAGGAAAAGGCGGAGTGGGAAAATCAACCGTTGCCGTCAACCTGGCCGTCAGCCTTGCCAAAACAGGCGCAAAAGTAGGCCTTATCGATGCCGACCTTTACGGCCCAAGCATTCCAACCATGTTCGGACTGGTCAATGCGAAGCCGGAAGTGGTTGACAAAAATATTATTCCGCTTGAGAAATTCGGCGTTCAACTCATGTCCATTGGCTTTCTTATCGACACCGATACCGCAGTGATCTGGCGTGGCCCGATGGCTTCAAGCGCCATAAAGCAATTTATCGCAGAAGTTGACTGGAAAGAGCTCGACTACCTGATCTTCGATCTTCCTCCCGGCACCGGTGATATTCAGATCACCATAGCCCAGACCATTCCACTGAGCGGTGCGGTCATTGTCACAACACCTCAGGATGTTGCCCTTGCCGATGTATCGAAAGCGGTCAGCATGTTCCGCAAGCTCAATGTCCCTCTTCTCGGGCTCATAGAAAACATGAGCTACTACGAACTTCCCGATGGCACCAAAGACTATATTTTCGGCCACCACGGAGGAGAAATATTTGCCAAGGTTCATGGACTTGCATTTCTTGGCTCAATCCCCATCGACAGGGCTGTGCGCGAAGGCGGCGACAGCGGCACCCCCTATGTGCTTGACCATCCCGATTCAGCGCCCACAAAAGCCATCAATCAGGCAGCAATGGAGATTGCCCGCCAGGTATCCATTACAAATGCAATGCAAACTGAGGAACTATCATAACTTTCATATTGTTTTTTTGCACAGCAGGTTTGATATTAGGGCTATAAAATGTGCCGAAGTAAAACTGATTATTTTTTTTCAATCATTACAAATATCAAAAAATTATACCATGAGCACCAACAAGGATTATTTGCCAAACAGTGAGGCGCTTTACGACAGGGTTATTGCCGCGCTTGAAACCGTCCGTCCCTATCTGCAGGTTGACGGTGGAGACTGTCAGCTTGTCGGTATTTCAAAAGATATGGTCGTTGACGTAAAGCTGCTTGGTGCATGTGGTTCATGCCCGATGAGTACCCTCACCCTGCGTGCAGGCGTCGAACAGGCGATCAAAAAGGCAATTCCGGAAATTGTCCGTGTAGAATCGGTTTAACCTCTTCACTCGTCGAGGTTTCGCAATAAAAGCTCCAGGGAGTCTTCATTGTTTATGAGGACCTCTCTGGGTCGGCTTCCGTCTGCTTCACTGACAATCCCGCTGTATTCAAGCTGATCCATAACCCTGCCGGCACGGCTGAACCCCAGCCGCAACCTTCTCTGCAAGAGCGATACGCTCGCCTGCTGGTGTATCACCACAAGCCTGGCGGCATCAGCAAACATGGGATCGCGACCGTCTTTTTCCTGATACCCGGATGACTGAAGTCCGTTACCCTTCTGCATATCAGGCGCAGGAAGCACATACATATTCTTCAGGGCGTGCTGACCACCAATAAAGGAGGTAATCTCCTCAACCTCACCCGAAGAGACATAGGGCCCCTGAATACGCATGGTTTTTGGCTGGTCGGAAGGCTGATAGAGCATGTCGCCGTTACCAAGAAGCTGCTCGGCACCGGAACCGTCAAGAATCGTTCGGGAATCAACCTTGCTGGCCACCTGGAAGGCAATACGAGAGGGGAAATTAGCCTTGATAATGCCGGTAATGACATCGACCGAAGGACGCTGTGTAGCCACAATCAGGTGAATACCCACCGCACGGGCAAGCTGGGCAATTCGCGTAATCGGCTCCTCAACATCTCTGCCGGCAGTAATCATGAGATCGGCAAGTTCATCGATAACCACCACGATATAGGGCAGAGCCTCCTCCGGGAGACGACGGTTATAGTCGCCGATATTGCGCACGCCCGCCTTTTCAAGGGTTTCATAACGCTGCTCCATCTCCTTGACCACAGACTTCAGCGCATAGACCGCTTTCTGGGGATCAGTGATGATCTGCTCCTCGATACCGGGAAAACGCACAAGAAAATGGTTCTTCAGATGCTGGTACTGAAACAGCTCAACCCGTTTGGGGTCGATCAGCACAAACTTCACCTTGTCAGGACTGCAGGCATAGAGCAGGCTTGAAATAATCACATTGATACAGACCGACTTTCCAGCACCCGTAGCACCGGCAATCAGGAGATGCGGCATTGCGGCCAGATCGGCAATAAAAACCTCATTGGAGATGGTTTTACCCAGCACAATCGGCAGCTTCAGTGTACTGTTCTTGAATTTTTCAACCTGCAGCACCGAACGGAGCCATACGGTTTTGGGCTTGCCGTTGGGAATTTCGACACCAACCGCATTCTTGCCGGGAATAGGCGCAATGATGCGGATACCCCGCGCTGCAAGTGCCATGGCAAGATCATTCTCAAGGGATTTGACCCGACTCACCTTCACATCAGGAGCAAGCTCCATCTCAAAAAGCGTCACCCGAGGGCCGACAGTGGTTGAAATTCTCACCACTTCGATCTTGTAGATACTCAGCTTTTCAAGCAGTTTGCGTTTGCTTTCCGCCAGATGGTGTTCATCGATACGGTCATCATCCTCTGGCACCTTTTCGAGAAGATCGATCGAAGGAAATCGGTAGGGCTCCCTGTCCTTGGTCTGAACCTTAAGACGACGCTCGTCAAGATCAGCCTCTTTTTCACGAATGCCCTGGTGAATAATCATCTCAGGCTCTCCGGGCACTGTCGGCAACTGTACCACTACGGGAAGCTCAACAAAAGAAAACTCCTGCTGAACAAGCTCCGGCTTAACAATCTCATCCTTGATCGGAATGAGCGAGGAAACCGGTTTCACTGACTCCCGAAGATGAAGCTCCCTTGCCGGCTTCTGTACCTCCCTTTTCCGCTCTTTTTTTTCCTGCTTCAGCCTGTGCTCTTCGGCTTTTTTTTTACCTCTTTCTGCAAGCTTTGCCTTTACTGCTGAAAAAGGTTTGCCAATGCCATGCAGCAGGGCCATTGCGGCCTGCAAGATGGGCCCAAACATTCCCCGTCCCATATAAAAGGTCAGGACAACAGCAATGACACCCAGAAGAACCCATGCACCGGTAAATCCTATAATTGTCGACAACAGCGCGGCAAGCATTCTTCCGATAGCGCCGGCCATAACGTCACCGAATGGAGCCTTCGTAAGGCCGAACATGGTGGCTACATTGATTGCAATGAGTACGCTGTAAAGGAAAAAAAGCAGCGCTGGTTTCAGACTTTTTGAGCGCACGAGCGACAAGCCCCAGAAAAACATGGAACTCACCGGCAAAATAACAGGATAACCAAGCACCGAACGGATAAAGAAAGTTGAAAGCCTTGCTCCGAACAATCCGAACGGATTATGAATATTTTCAGCCGCATCCCTTGCCGCATTGCTGAAAATATCATGCCAGGCAAGCGCCCCGTAACAAGCCTCATCACCGGAATTGAAACTCAGAATGGCACTGACAAGAAAAAGAGAGCCCAGCATCAGCATAATACCGATGATCTCGCTTTTCAGCCTCTTCATTTCAAGAGGCTTTCTTTTGGAAGCTCCGCTCTCCTTTTTCGTTTTCACCCTGTTATACTCCTTGATCCCTTGTTACGCTCAGTTCAACGAGGTTCGCACAAACGGCAACGTCGTGATCTCACCGGAATGAAACCCTCCGCGAACCCCGACCAGAATGGGAGTCCCCGGCTCTATATATTGACGCACAACATTGCAGGTACCAACCGGCTCCTCCAGAGTCGGTGAGTGAGTACCGCTGCACACCCATCCTATCTCCTGACGATCGCTGTTATAAACCTTGAACCCCTGACGCGGCAACGCCCGTCCATCGAGAATAAACCCTGCAACCCCCCGTGTCATATTCTCCTCAACCTGCTGGCAGGCTTCCTGTCCGATAAAATGCCCCTTCTTCATCTTAACCACCCACTTGAGGCGTGCTTCGAGCGGATTGGTATCCTGGTCAATCTCATGACCATAAAGCGAGTAACCCATTTCGAGACGAAGAGTATCGCGTGCTCCAAGTCCTATCGGCTGAATATCGCACTCCCTGCCCGCCTCAAAAAGCGCCTCCCATAACGGCAAGGCAATTTCATTGGGCAAACAAAGCTCCACGCCCTTTTCACCGGTATAACCGGTTTTGGCAATCATCAGCTCCGAGCCCTGGAAAACCGTCTTGCAAAACTCGAACGAGCCAAGCGCATCGACATCAACCGACGGAAACACACTTGAAAGAACATTCAAAGCCAGAGGACCCTGCAAGGCAATCAGGGAAAGCCGTTCAGTATGATCCTCGAGCACAACCCCCTCAAAATCCCCGATATGCTGCTGAAGCCACTCAAAATCCTTTTGGGTATTGCTCGCATTGACAATCAGAAAAAAGGTTTCGCTGTCAATACGATAGATAATCAGGTCATCGACAATGCCACCATTCGGATAAAGCAAAAGATTGTACTGCGCCTGACCATCACCCGCCTTGTTGAGATCATTGGTCGTCATGTACTGGAGAAACTCCTTTGCCCTCTTGCCCCTCACATAAAAGTTACCCATGTGAGAAACGTCAAACAATCCTGCCGTGCTCCTTACCGCCCTGTGCTCGGCGATGATTCCCGCATACTGCACCGGCATCAGATAGCCACCGAAGTCGATGATCTTGGCTCCGGCCTGTTCATGCCAGGAGTACAATGCTGTTTTTTTCATAACTACCCTATTACTAAAGTTATTGAGCGGAGTTACAACTGACTGTAAAAAAACAATTAAACAGGAAAATCAAAGCTATTTTTGCGGCTGAAGCCAAGATATTTGCCACTTCGGGCCTGGCGAAGCCAGCTCACCGATAACACTCAATATACGAATACGGATTTCTTACAAAGCAAGCGGAATGCATTTTTTGGAGATGCTGGAGAACAACAAAAGAGCAAATGAAGAAATAAACAGCACAAAACCGAACGTTCGCAAGCTTCTTTGCGACCAGCTTTATGGGAACAGGAAGCAAAACTGAATAAAGCCACTCCCAGATACATCACGCCACACTCCACACCCAGAGAGCACACAGGTCAGATCAGCATTCCACCAATTAAAATCGCCAGCTCCCAAATCAGGAAAATAAGTTCGATCAAGTTCTAAATCATTATTAAATATACGATTATAATCAAACTGCCTTGACAAAAAGAACCTATAACAAATAAAATATTTATAATGAATAGATATAATTTTTATAATTTCAGTCTGAAATAAAATACGAATAAGTGTGGATCATTCAGACTACTGAATAAATTCACAGAAGAAAAGAAATCAGATACCGGATGCAATTTCACCCTCCAGACAAAGCTGAATCCACGAATGAGCTGAAGAATTCCGCTTTGAGGATCACCATCGAACACTCCTGAGCAACTGTCTTTCATAACAGCCCTCTCAACGGAGTCGGTTTCGCCAATTTCATGATAAACCGCTCGACAGAGGAAGCTTAACCTGGAATTCTGTTTAGAAAAAATGCCATCAACAAAACCGGGATTCAGATGTTCAACTTACCATTAACCAACTGATTACATCCATTCCTGATAATCATGTCAACATCCATCTCGGCCACCTCACGCATCAGAATTACCGACAAAATCAAGGCCCATCTTGAACTTCTCGATCCAGTCACCTGGATCAGTGTTTTTCCATGTCTGGCGGCAGGTGTTATGGCTTCGGGCTCCATGCAGCCCACCCTTCATGACTACCTTATGCTTTTTGCCCTTTTCTTTATCTATGGGCCTCTTGGAACAGGCTTCAGCCAGTCGGTCAATGACTACTACGATCTCGAACTCGACAGGGTCAACGAACCTACCCGTCCTATTCCTTCCGGACGTCTGACGGAAAAAGAGGCGCTCTGGAACTGGAGTATCGTTCTCTTCGTAGCAGTTATGCTGGGAAGCTGGATCAGTATCCATATCGGAGGCATTCGTGCTGTAGTGTTTGCCAGCGCACTTTTCACGGGACTTTTTGTCGGGTTCATCTACTCGGCACCTCCACTGAAGCTGAAAAAAAATATTTTTCTTTCGGCTCCTGCCGTAGGCCTCTCCTACGGATTCATCACCTATCTCTCTGCCAACGCACTCTTCAGCGAGATAAGGCCCGAGGTGCTTGGCCTGGCTGGCCTTAACTTTTTCATGGCAATGGCGCTCATCATCATGAACGATTTTAAATCAAAAGATGGCGACGCAAAAGGGGGAATGAAATCACTTGCCGTGATGATCGGTACCAGAAATACCTTTCTCGTCGCATTTGTGATAATCGATCTGGTTTTCGCCGTCTTTGCCATTCTTGCCTGGAACTGGGGATTTCACATTCTTATGTATTTTATTCTGGCCTCTTTTGCCGTCAGTTTATTCATCCAGGTACCGATATACCGTGATCCGGAAACAGGAGCTTCTTTCATGCAGAATGCCGTGGATGACGGGTTCGGTAACGCTATCGGAAAAAGCGAAGTTCACGCACACAATGCTTTCCTGCGATTTCAGATTATCAATAATTTCCTGTTTTTGATCAACCAGCTTGTTGCTGCAGGTTTGATCGGGATGAAATACATGTAAACAAAGCCCAACTGGCTCAAGAAACCCTTTCCCCTCGCTTCCAGAGCAGGGTTTACACATTCCGAACCGGAGTTTTTCGGGGCATTGGCTTGCCGTAAACCTGAGAACAATTGAGGACAATAAGCAGTGACAAGGTTTCACTCAAAGAAGATTTGATTTTCAATAACTGATTTCGTGATTCAGATTTTTTATTGAAAAAATGTAGCTTTTTCTTTCAGCACAAATCCCGGCACAAAAAAAAGTCTCCCTGTTCGTCTGAACGGGTTTATGATTGCGGATTCCGTGCGACTTGTAAACTGTTTTTTATGCTTCAGGGGCATAATCTGATATTGAAACACTACCTATGGTCACGAAAAAAATCCTTTCAAAGAGAAACCGGCCCAACGATACCGTTTCCGCATTGCTGGAATCCCTTCCTGATGCTGTCTATATCATGGAACCGGATGGCGTGATCCTCAACACCAATACACTGTTTGCTTCACAATTCGGCAGGCAACCGCAGGAGTGCGTCGGCACAAATGTCTATGATCTGATTGAAACTGTGCTGAAATTGCCTGAACTTTCAATTTACCTCAAAGAAAAGAGTGAAGAAGTTCTTCGAAGCGGGAAACGACTCCACTTTAGCAATGAAAGGGATATCAGGAAGGTCACTATCAGCCCTTTACTTTTACCGGAAAGTGAGAGTACCCGACTCATTATCACCATTCAGAATATTGCTGAACAAAAATTTGCTGAAAAGGAGTTGCAAAAAGAGCGTGCACTGAAAACAGTGCTTCTCGATGCAATTCCCTGTTCCGCCATCATCCTCGATTCCGACCTGCGCATGATAGTGTGGAACAGGTACGCACAGGATATGCTTTTCAGCTCACCCGAAGCTGGAACACCATCTCTTCAGGCCGTCAAGTTCTTTCATCCTGACGACATGGCTCTTCTCAGGGAAAAATTCCGCAATACCATGACCTCAGGTATTGAAGATTACAGTGAAATAAAAGTGCATCCTCAAGGAAGCTCGCAACCCCTGTGGTTGATGACCCGAACAAGAAAGGTTATCATCGACGGCAAGCCCTGTGCCGTCTCAATCGGCATTGATATAACCGAACGAAAACAGATAGAAATTGAGCTTCAAAAAAATAAAATGATGTTCAACCAGGCGCTGGAATCGGCACGTGCCGGCGTTTGGGAGAGGGAGTTGAAAACCAACATGCTTTTCTGGTCGGATACCATGTGGGCTTTGTTCGGGCTGGATCGGGACAATCATGAAGCCTCTTTTGAAAACTGGTCAAAGGTTGTTCATCCTGAAGACCTTGAAAAGACCATCAAAGAGACCGATGAAGCCTCCAGCAAAGGATGCGAGATCAATCTCGAATATCGAGTCTGTCACCCGGACGGCTCTGTTCACTGGTTCATGACCCGTGGTAAACCCTTATTTGACGAAGAGGGTCATGCAACCCATTATATCGGTACCATTATTGACATCAGCAATCAAAAACTGAAAGAAAGAGAGCTGCATGAGAGCAAGATGAGGTTTAATTATGCATTGGATGCCGCAAATTCCGGCATCTGGGAATGGGAAGTTACAACTGATACACTGAGCTGGTCGAAACAGATGTGGAAATTATACGGACTTGAAGTGAACAGCCTCCCATTGAACAACCAACTCTGTGTTGATACCATTCACCCCGATGACCGGGAGATGGCATCCTGGATCATTCGTGACGCTCTCAGTAAAGGAACCGCTGCCTCTCTTGAATATCGTACCGTTCACCCTGACGGCTCAATTCACTGGCTCACCTCCCGAGGCATGCCCTTGCGCAATGCCGATGGAAAGATAACCCGTTACATTGGAACGATTATCGACATTACCGAAAGAAAACAAATAGAGACAGAGCTCATCGAGAGCAGAAAAAAGCTGAGCCAGGCATTGGAGGCTGCACATGCCGGAGTCTGGGAATGGGACTTGAAAACCAATAAAAATACCTGCTCGGAAGAGATCTGGTCGTTGTTCGGAATGAAACGAGGTGATGAAAAGATATCGTTTGATCTTTGGACAGATTCCGTTCATCCCGATGACCGGGAATCAACCTTAAACGCAGTCACCACCGCTGCAAAAAGCTCATCCGAACTGAACGTCGAATATCGAGTCTGCCACCCGGACGGCTCCATTCACTGGCTCATGGCCCGAGGGAAACCCCAAAAAAATGAAAAGGGCAAAACGATCCGTTACATCGGCACAATTATCGATATCACCGATCAAAAAAGCACAGAGCAAGAACTTACGATAAGTAAAAAGAGGCTTACTTTTGCTCTGGAAGCTACAAACACCGGTGTATGGGAATGGAACGTTAACACCGACAATGTTATCTGGACGGATAATGTATGGAAATTATACGGACTGGAACAAAACAGTATGCCGCACACTCACAAGCTTTGTGAAAGCAATATTTATCCTGACGACCGTGATTTGACATTCGAGAAAGTCATGGCGGCAGCAAGCAAAGAGATAGAGATAAATATCGAATATCGCGTCAAACACCAGGATGGCTCCGTCCATTGGCTGATGTGTCGTGGTGTACCCACCTGCAACGCTGACGGTCAGTTACATTGTTACATCGGAACTGTTACCGATATTACGAGCCGCAAGGAGCTGCTGAACGATCTCTACGTCAGCAAGACGAGGCTTACACAGGCATTGGAAGCTGCACGTGCCGGTGTCTGGGAGTGGAACCTTAACACAGGAGAGAACATCTGGTCAGACGAGACATGGCTGTTATATGGACTGAACAAGGTTGACAGAAAACCCTCTTTCGAACTCTGGACAACTACCATTCATCCTGATGACCGGGAAATGACAATCCGGGCAGTTTCCATAGCAGCCGAGAACGAAATCGAGCTGAATGTTGAATATCGCATCTTTCACGCAAACGGCTCCGTTCACTGGCTCATGTCCCGAGGCAAACCCTTATACGACAAATATGGCCAGGCTGATCGCTATATCGGCACAATTATTGATATAACCGGGAAAAAAGAGGCAGAAGAAAAGTTCAGAAAGAGCCAGGAACGCCTGGATTTCGTTCTTGAAAGAAGTCATGTCGGTGTATGGGATTTGAATCTGCAAGAGGGCACCACTGAGCGCACGCTTGAACATGCCCATATTTTCGGCTACGAAACAATCCCGCCGGTATGGTCTCTTGAGAAGTTTTTCGATCACGTAATTTCGGACGATCGCGCCAGAATACAAACCATCATCGAAAACTCAATAGAAAAAAAGACAAACTATTCATTCGAGTGCCGAATTCACACTGTAAATGATGAATTGCGCTGGATTTGGGTTAACGGAGCCTTCCAGCCCGACCAAAACGGCAAATCCAGCCATATTTTAGGCCTTATTCAGGATATCACCGGACTTAAAAAGGCTGAGGCTGAAATCAGGGAGAGTGAACTCAAATTCAGAAATATCTTTGACTATTCCCCGGTAGCAATCGGAATAGGAGATCTCTCGGCAGGTATTCTGCACGATGTCAACAATGCATGGCTGAAACTTTTCGGCTATACCAGAGAAGAGGTCATTGGTAAAAATCTCAGGGATCTTGGTCTGTTTGCACAAATCGAAGATCATGAAAAAATTGTCAGTGAACTCAATGAACATCGTAAAATTCTCAACACTCCATTCCATCTCCGCAAAAAATCCGGTGAAACTGCCACCATTCTTTTTTCTTCGGAATTTATTTCGCTCAATGACAAACCCGCTCTTCTGGTGATCATGACGGATATCACCTTGCAGGAGTTGCAACAGTTAAGCATAGAACGGCTGGAGCAGGCAGTTACAGATCGCACCGAGCAGCTTAACCAGGAGGTAAAGCGACTGAACAGCTTTTTAAACATGATTTCGCATGAATACCGAACACCTCTGGCAATCATCCGCGGCAATCTTGACCTTATCGAACTGAAAAACAAACACTTGAACTGTTGCAATCCGGTCGAAATGAACAAAATACGTCGCGCCATCAACCGCCTTGTGGAGGTAATGGAGGAGTCACTGCATGAAAGCCGCGTTTTTGAATCCCGGACGACATTGTCACTGAAGCCATTCCCGATAGCTCCAGTCATTGCTTCGCAGATAGAGTCTATACGTGCCTTGTGGCCTGAACGTACCATCCACTATTCAGAGAAGCTGGAAGAGTGTGAAATTTTCGGTGATCCGTCACAACTTAAACTGGCCATTTTCAATCTTCTGGATAATGCACGAAAGTATTCCGAACCGGACTCGCCAATCGAACTGGAGTGCCACCTGGAAGGCAACGAAGCGGTCATCAGCATCCGAAACAGGGGAATACCTATGACAAAACAAGACGCAGAGCTGTTTTTTGAAAAGTTCCGGCGCGGCAGCAACGCCAGGAATACCGGCGGTGCTGGTCTCGGCTTGTGGCTTGTAAAAAGTATCATTGATCAGCTTGACGGAAAGATCACTCTCAAAGGCATTCCATCCGGTGTCGAGGCAACTTTGCGTCTGCCTCTCTTTCATCATGCAGGGTAAATATGGCGGTGCATTTCAAAGCAATCCATCTGTTCAGATTCTGATGAAATTTTCAGTATACTGTTACATCATAATTTGACAACTCTATTGAGCTTACCTATGGCCGACAGCAGACGAGTGATCGTTGTTGAAGACGAAAGTGATTTCCGGGAAAGCATGATGGAATACCTTTTGCTGAGCGGACTGGACGTAACCGGTGTAGAGTCAGCACTTGAGTTCTATCAAAACATCTCTAAGCAAAATTATGGCCTGGCGGTTGTCGACATAGGCCTTCCAGACCAGAATGGACTGGTGCTGGCCGAATATATTCGAAACAATACTGATATGCGCATTATCATTCTGACTGCGCAGTCATCTCTGGAAAGCAAAGTTGAGGGATACAAGGCCGGAGCGGATATCTATCTGGTCAAACCGGTAGACTTCTCTGAATTGTCAGCCTCCATATACAGTATTCTGGGTCGCCTTGATAAAAACCTGCCCATAACCAGTGATCCGAAGAAAATCGAACCATCCCATAACGTGGAGCAATCATCCTGGACGCTTGTACGCAGCGAGTGGACTTTATCTAACCCGAATGGAGATGAAATAAAGCTTACTTCCAAAGAATTTGATTTTATTGAACTGCTGGCATCTTCCCCCCATACCGTCGTTGTCCGTCAGGATCTTTTAAAGGCTCTTGATTATGACAATAATGAGTATGGCAACCGCTCCCTCGATGCACTGGTTCATCGTCTTCGACTGAAAAAAAAGAGCGTCAACTGCCGGATCCCCATCAAGACCAATCACGGCACAGGGTACAGCTTTTCTGCTTCCATCAATATCGTATAAACGCCAGGCAGGATTCCCGGGTGACCAGGAATCCTTTTTACTGCCTCACTGCAAATGCCGGTCAATGCTGTTCTGCGAAAGCGCCTGCAGGAAAGCTTTTCATACATTCAGTGCAGTTGCCTGACCAAACTGAGACGGCATTATTCCAAACCTCTTCGCGCATCCGACACGCTAACCCGGCATCAATCAGGCCAGGGTTCACAACCTCTCTCCATGCCCACTGACTCCATGTATTAAACTGGAATTGCCACCATCCCTCTATAATAGTGGCTGCTTTCCCGGCGATCTCTCCTGGCTCGTCCACCTTGAAACAACCGATAGCCAAATCGCAATAATCATAAGAACTTGGAGAACCCTGAGAGAAGGTGACTGCATAGACATTGTAACCGGGAAGAAGCGTGACATAATAGCTTTCCAGCCACAATATTTCGGAAAAAGAATCTTCCGCCCAGTCAACGTCAAAAAGATGCATGGGGCAAAAAAGATCGCTTCTCATCCGAACAGGAGGCAGAACCCAGGTTTTGCGTTCAATGACCGTAGAGCCATCTTCCTGAATTGACAAACCCTGGGGAAGCTGACCCTGTATAGAAGAGAGCACAAGCTCGGCAACTCTGTTTGCATCCGCCAAGTCATCCCTTTCCGGATATACCGTAACTTGCCGCATCCAGCGCTCAATAACTGCCTGCTCATCCCCTGTGTAAAGGGAAGGTATTATCATACTCTCGTGAAATATCATATCACTTCCTTTTTTTTGTCCTGTTAAAACACCCCTGTTGATAAAAAGAGAAGAAAAAAACCGTTATGTAAACATTCTGATGCTTCCATAATGAACCCTGAAACATGAAAAGCATACTTGTGCCAATTGGCTGTTTCAACCATCCCGCATGCTGAATTTTATCCGCCCTGAAGCTTCAATAAAACAAACCCAACGGTTCAGATTGCTCTATTTGCTTTAATTGTAACAGGTAAACATTACCCCTGCTACAAGCTCTTCTGCTGCCCTGTTGACCTGGCTGAAGATCTTTATCATCCCCAGTTTTAGTAAAAAAAATCTTACTCATATTACAAATATTATATTATTTTTTCATTTTTGTAAGAAAAATAAATTCAAAAAATTGTCGCGAAAACCTGTGCGCCAATGTTCCGGTTCTTCAAGTTTGAGTTATTCTACAAAACCACTGTTCTCAAGTAAAATATCAGGAATCTTTATCAACCGAATGAGAAGCATACGGAAAATTAGAGCGAAGTTTTCTTGACGGAACAGAGAGAAGTGATACTGACTGACGGGAAAATGACTATCCTGTTGGCAGCACAACATCATCAAGGCTCAGAGGCTCTGCTCCAAAAGCATACGGTTTCGATAAAGCCAACCAGAAAAATTGAACAACGGAAAGGGATTAAAAACAAAAAGTGGCAATATGCCCCAGAACTCTTCAGAGACTTTCATTGAGGAAAGAAAAGCTCATAATGCGGCTCGCACAGAAATGATGGAGAGTGAGGAGAGCGAGGAAATTGCGGATCACATCTTTATGGAAATATTGCGAACCGCAATGGACGAAATGCGTCATATCCTGCAGGAACTTATGGAAGAGAGCGAAAATGGTTGTGAAGGAGATGCCAGGGCCAATCCTGTATCATCATTGATCAAAAGCACTTCTGCAAAAACAGCAGGCATTGCCTGCCAGACCAAAAAAATTGAACAACGCTACCGGATGTAATGATGGATGCGTCAGGGAGTCCCTTGATAGTGACAGATCGAGAGTAAAACAGACTCCGATGGCCAAGGCAAGACGATCAATTTCCATTTCAACCCTCTTTGGTTTCTCACTTCTTGTCTTTGATGCAACGGACTGAAAAACCAATTCGTTTATTTGCCTGCCCTCGCCGAAGCGCCGCATCGAAATAACCCAGTGAGCGGCACCATGCTCTCTTTTCATCAGACTCTGTTGAAGACCATAGTCGGCTGTACTCACCCGGTGCCATAAACTCCCCATCGGTATCCCTCCTTGCCCCGGCAGGAAAGAAAGAGAGTTCACTTTTATTATTGGCACCATCATTAGGTTCTTTCCAATGCACTGTAGTCTTGAGAGCGCCACCAGCACTTTCCGCACCACCAAGCAAATCGCTTAACGCCAACCATTCAGCATCAGTTGCCACATGCCAGCCTTCAGGAGCAAGAACCCTGGGATCATTGACTGCATACCAATTATAAAGCTTGCCACAGGTTTTGGCATTTCCCTGGTTGTTTTGGTTATAACACCATGCACCTGATGAGAGGGTCGACCAAGCTTTGGAATCTTTGACTTGCGGTATCACGTCGCCGTTCCGATAGCGAGAAACATCCAGATTTTCACCACTCCAGATCATACTGCCCAAAGTTACAGCGTTGTAACTATGACCGTCAATATCAACCATTTTTTCAGGATGAGTTTTGCAACTGACCATCAATAGCATGACGATCGATACTCCAGTCTTCAGAAAAAGGTTACTGCGCAGCATTATAAAATTTTTACTCATTAAAAAAAGAGGGCGCGCAAAGCAACCTCTCTACCGTTCATGCCAATGCCGGACAACTGGCAAAGAGATAAAAACTTTCTGCTACTCTCTTTATAGACGAAGCTATATCCATCACACAGAGTATCCGCAAATGTTACCGATAACTCTCCATTTTCCCCGTTTGACCAAAGCGCACTATTAATGTGTTGGGGGGGGGCCTGCCATAAATTCAGCAATATGGCCCTGCCGGAATAAACATGGTCAGGTCACTTGAAAGTCTGCCCTTATCTTCAAAAAAAAGCCGCCTTTTTGCAAGCGGCTGATTTTTTTTACCGTAACCCCTACAGGGTAACCGCCTTTACGACAAATTCAGGTGGTTCCATGATGTGCTTTTTTACGGCACAAAGATTGGCTGCATTGACAACCGCATCACGATACTTTTCAGGAAAACTCTCAGGCAATTCGATAGCAATCTCAATTTTTCCTATGCCCTGACCACTTTCTTTTGGAAAATGTGTCTGAACAAGCCGAATTCCCTCTGTCGGGATACCCCTGCTCTCGCAAAACGAGTAAACGAAGATACCAGCACAGGTTCCAATTGAGGCCAGGAAAAGAGTAAAGGGAGCCGGCGCGGAATCATCACCTCCAGCATAAGATGACTGATCAGTATTAATAATAAAACCACCGATCTTTGCATCGACTTTTTTCCCTCCACCAGACGTAACGATCATTTTGCTATTCATATTGAACAAAAAAAAAGGTTGAAAAAATATTTTTAGAATTATAAACATACGCTCATAATAAAACAAGTGAATCAGAGGGATATGCAAAAAATAACTGACAAGGTGATGAACTTCGGGCGTCCACAGAGTCAGATGCTCTTCAGGAGAGATTACGCAGGAAAAAACATCGGGAATAACAATGATCTCTGAAACATCTCCACGCCTTGAGCTATCTCTGCCGGACTTGAAAATGGGTGCAAATGGGTGTATTATTGGGTTATGCTTCAAACCAACACTCTTCCAATCAACCCTGAGATCTGAGCCGGGTTGACACCATCGAGAGTATTGGATCGTCTTCACGCATTGAGGGCGCTAAACTGCCCGGTCAGGAGGAAGAGCGCCTGCTTAAAACCTGACGATCCACTCTTTCGAGACGCTTGCCGAGCTGAACGAATTGATGTTTGGCTATACTGAACGAAAAAAATCGTTGATTGATCGTCTTCGGTTGCAATTTTATCCGGTTCGTGAGCAGACCCCTGCTACAATGTCTGTTCAATAGAGTTGGGTGTTACTGCCATCACTGCGCGCGCCCATGCAAACTTTGCCTTGATGACATCAAAATCAGTACCAGCAGTTTCTATGCACGCCGTACCTTTAATCAGGAAGCCAGCACCAGGGCCAATATTTCCAGTGACCTTGCGGCTTCCAAGAGTAATCAATACCTGATTGTTAAAGGCAATGTTCGCTTCAGTACGATGCATATAACCGACAGGAATCAATATGCGCCCAGCATTGGTAATGCGTATATAACTGTTCCAGGTATTGACCATGTGGGGTCCATCCTGCCCCAACGTCGCTATCGCAACCACTCCGTCATGCTTCAAAACTTCCAATAATTTCTCTGGAATCATCTGTATAGACCCATTGTGTCGTTCAAAAAAATTCAATCCTGTGGATTTGGCTTGAGCAGTTTAAGGTTTCTGCGAGAAATTGTCTAATGGTGCCGCCCTGTAAGTGATTGTAATGCGGAAAAATCCACACAATATTAAACACTTCAGGCCGGAATTAACTCAACGTGTACATTTTCTCACTGTTTTCAAATCATAAATGAATGATAAATCATTCTATAAAACCATAAATCATAAATAACGAATGAAAAAGAATTCAGCATATTTGATCAGTATCAAAATAGAGGTATATTTGATTGATAATTCATGCATTATATTTCAAATAAAAGCATTATGACTGAAGAATCATTCACCAGTTGGCCATCCATGAGTGACAAGGCACTGGCCGGGCATATAGGGGCGTTTGTGAGACACCATCGCCTGGAGCAAAACAAAACCCAGGATGCACTTGCGCATGCGGCTGGTATCAGTCGATCAACCCTGAGTTTGCTGGAAAGGGGTGAAACGGTTACCCTGAACACTCTGCTTCAGGTACTAAGGGTATTGGAGCAGTTACAGGTAATGGAAGCTTTTGTGGTAGAGCAGCGTATCAGTCCATTGGCGCTGGCTAAAATGCAGAAAGAAAAAAGACAACGAGCACGAGGAAAACAGAGCGGCAATACAACAGAAAATGAATGGTAAAGCATGAATGTAGCAGAAGTCAAAATATGGGGGGAATTGGCCGGCGCTGTGGCGTGGGACGATGCCAGCGGCTTGGCCACGTTTGAATATGATCCAAAATTCAAGTCGAAGGGATGGGATCTTGCGCCCCTGCAAATGCCCCTTTCCGCTGCCAAAAGCATGTTTGTATTTCCAGCCTTGCGCAAAAAAGCCGAACCTTCCCTTGATACCTTCAAAGGATTGCCGGGATTACTGGCCGACGTACTGCCCGACAGATATGGAAATGAGTTGATCAACCTGTGGTTGGCCCAGCAAGGCCGTCCACAGAACAGCATGAACCCGGTGGAGATGCTCTGCTTTATCGGCACCCGAGGGATGGGTGCTTTGGAGTTTGAACCGACTACCTGGCAAGAAAGCAAAAGAACGTTCTCCGTAGAGCTCAATACTCTGGTAGAGATTGCAAAAAACATGCTCTTCAAAAAAGAAGCCTTCAGCACCAACATGCAAGCTGATGAGAAAAAGGCAATATCGGAAATTCTTCGTATCGGCACTTCCGCTGGAGGAGCAAGACCAAAGGCCGTGATTGCATATAACGAAAAAACAAAAGAAGTACGCTCCGGCCAGACCAACTCACCCAAAGGGTTCGAGCATTGGCTTTTAAAGCTCGACGGAGTGAGTGACGTGCAATTGGGAACCACTCTTGGCTACGGCAGGGTAGAAATGGCATACTACAACATGGCCAAAGCCTGCGGCATAACCATGATGCCATCCCGGTTGCTTGAAGAAAACGGAAGAGCGCACTTTATGACCAAACGCTTCGACCGGGAAGGCGGCTCAACGAAACACCACATTCAAACCTTCTGCGCAATGAAGCACTTTGACTACAACTCAGTCATGAGTTTCAGCTATGAGCAGCTTTTTCAAACCATGCGTGAATTGAAACTCTCCTATCCTGACGCAGAGCAAATGTTCCGCAGGATGGCTTTTAACGTGGCTGCACGAAACTGCGATGACCACACAAAAAACTTTGCGTTCCGCTTAAAAAAAGAGGGCAAATGGGAACTGGCGCCTGCTTATGATATTTGCCATGCCTGGCAGCCCAATCATCAATGGGTAAGCCAGCATGCCTTGAGCATTAACGGAAAACGAACCAACATTACAAAAGAAGACCTTTTAATCATCGGCAAATCCATAAGCAACAAAAAAGCAGCAGAGGCAATTGATGAAATCAATGCAACAATATCACAATGGAAAAAGTATGCCGATGAAGTAGCGGTATCGCCCGGCTTAAGAGACCAGATTGCCAAGACCCTTATCCACTTGAAATAATTCCGCCCTTTGCCAACGACTTGCCGCCACCTAAAGCCAACTGCATATCATGCGCTGTAATTATTCTCATACCGAACCGTGCGGTTACCGAGCATTAACTTTCGACTGAGACGACGCTGGCCGGTGTTAAAAGCTGCCTGTACCGGAACCTGGGTACTCTGTCCAGAGGCATAGTCACGTTGGGCCTTGCCGGGTTTCGCATCAATATGCAGACGCAGGAGTGTTTCATCTGCCAGAACTTCAAGAGGTTCACGAGGTACCGGTTTGCCGCTTATCGAACTGATTCTCGTTTTGGCAAAAACCCCATATCCGAGACGCACAAGCCGCCCCTCCCTGACAAACGCATTCAGCAGTCGGCTTATCTGGCTTTGGCTGCCTAAATGCTCAAAATCAGAACGCAAGACGATTTCTCCGCGTCTCATGGTAATGGAACGAATCATC
>SZXY01000030.1 GCA_005843805.1 Chlorobium sp. | reverse complement strand
TCAGACCGGCAATCTTGCGGCACATCCAGCCGATTTCGGCATCTCCGTCAGCAGGAGCGATACCAAGCAGCACAAGCAGACCCGAACCGATTGCTGCATAGCGGTCGTCGCAGGCCGAAACAGTGGCCGAAAGGACTCTCTGTACTACTGCTCTCATAACCCCTGTTTTGGCCGCCGGTCATCCATAAGGCTCAAGAATGAGGGCGGCAGCATTGGAACTGATTCCTTCAACCATCACGGTTTTGGTACGTGACGTTGAGCCTGTTATGATATGAACCCGCGACGGGGGAATACTGAAAACCCTTGAAAAGAGTTCACAGCACTCCCGATTGGCGGCGTCGTCAACTGGCGCCGCTTTCAGTGTTACCTTCAATCCGCCATTATAGGCACCGCAAATCCGGCTTTTTGATGACCGTGGCTGTGCCTTGACCATAAAAACCGCGTTGCCGTTTTTTTCGCGAAGCTCAACCACCTCACCGCTACCCGATCACCTTGGGCACCCTGAAAAAGCGATCCTGCTTGTCAGGAGCATTATGAAGCACATCTGCAGGTGAAAGAGCCGGAAGCTCAACATCATCTCGCAGCACATTGATCTGATCGTGAATACTGCTGAGCGGCTCAACACCTTCGGTATCGACTTCATTGAGCTTATCGACATAGTGAAGAATATTGTTGAGCTCGCTGGTCATGGTCAGCATCTCCTCGTCACTGAACCTGAGTCTGGCCAATTCGGCGATATAGGCAACATCTTTGGTGGTAACCGACATAACATGTAATCGTAAAATTTAAAAAACACCAACCGCAACAATCTGCAAAAGTATGATACTCTGAAGATTACAAGCGGCAAATACCGAACTTCTGCTCATCGAGACGGTTTTTCGGACGCTTTTCAATTGGAACATAGGTACGCTGATCTTCGCCGAGATAGATCTGACGAGGACGCGCAATCTTCTGCTCCGTATCCTTGACCTGCTCGATCCACTGTGCAAGCCATCCGGGAACCCTGCCGATTGCAAAAAGAACCGGGAACATATCGAGAGGAAAACCCATCGCCTGATAGATCAAGCCGGAATAAAAATCAACGTTGGGATAGAGCTTGCGGTTGACGAAATAATCATCTTCAAGCGCAATCCGTTCAAGTTCAAGAGCAATATCGAGCAGCGGACTGCGACCAGTCTCTTCAAAAACCTGGAAAGCGACATCCTTGATGATTTTTGCTCTCGGATCATAATTTTTATAGACCCTGTGACCAAATCCCATAAGGCGTCCTTCACCTTCCTTGACTGATTTGATGAATTCGGGCACCTTGTCCAGAGAACCGATTTTTTTGAGCATGTGAATAACCGCTTCGTTTGCTCCTCCGTGCAGTGGGCCGTAAAGGGCGGCACAACCTGCGGCAATGGCAGAAAAAGGGTCAACACCCGAACTGCCGACAGCACGTACTGCACTGGTTGAACAGTTCTGTTCATGGTCTGCATGAAGAATAAAGAGAACATCGAGGGCATGCTCAAGCACCGGATTCGGCTTGTAGTGCATCTCGGTCATCTTGAACATCATGGAGAGAAAGTTGCCGGTATAGCTCAATTCGTCGTCAGGCAGAACATAGGGAAAACCCATGCTGTGACGGAAACTCATCGATGCCAGCGTTGGTATCTTGCCGATAAGGCGTCGTACCTGCAGCTTGCGGGACTCTTCATTGGCAACATCCTTGGCATCTGCATAGAAGGTCGATAGTGCGCCGATGGTGCCGACAAGAATACCCATTGGATGGGCATCATAACGGAACCCGTCCATAAACTTGGTCATATTGGCATGTGTCAGGGTATTGTGCCTGATGTTGTAGGTCCAGACAGCAAGCCGCTCCTTGTCGGGAAGCTCACCCTTGATCAGCAGATAGGCCGTTTCAAGAAAGGTGCTTTTCTCTGCAAGCTGCTCGATAGGATAACCACGATAGCGAAGAATACCCTTGTCTCCGTCAATGTAGGTGATATTGCTTTTACAGGAAGCTGTGTTCAGATACCCTGGATCATAACCCAATAAACCGAAATCATCGGGTGATACCTTGATCTGGCGAAGGTCCACGGTGCGAATCGCTCCCTGCTCGACAGGAATCTCATAGGAGGCTCCGGTACGGTTATCGGTAACAGTCAGAGAGTTTTTGGGGTCTGTAACGGCCATAATTATACTGTGTTGATTTGTTATGAAGCGTTTGCCGCCGAAAAAAAACAACTTTTGTCAATGCACAACACAAATAATCTTGTTTATTTGCGCATTGCGCACAAATTTATAAAAATTCAGCAAAATACGGTCAAAAGAAAGATGAGTTTTTTAACTATTGTTACTCCCCTTTGTCCGATAAAGAAACCTTGTCAAGATTCATCTGGCCATAAAAAAAAGAACTCTGCTGAAAAAAAAGAATGATAGTGTCACTACCCATCATCAAAACAACCAAATGCCAGAACATCTTTTGTTGTATAGCCTTCAATATAAAAAGAAAAAAAAGGAAATACTTTTTGGATATTACGCGGCGGCTCTATACATTTACAACTCTTTGAATGGAGCTGTAGCTCAGTTTGGTTAGAGCGCCTGCCTGTCACGCAGGAGGTCGCGGGTTCGAGCCCCGTCAGCTCCGCAAAAAAAAAAGCCTTTCCTGTTCGCAGGGAAGGCTTTTTTGATTTTTACAGGAATCAGGGTGTTCTCAGGGAGAGCAAAAACTTCAGGAAGAAAAGAATAAAGAAAATCCTCGCACCTCAGATTTTTTTGCGCTTGTCGCGCACATAGATGACTTTGGATTGTCCATCACCACCTATTCTCTCGTCGAAATCGAAAAGCTTTGTTGCTGCCAGCAACTCTCCCAGTCTGATGTAGCCGTAATTGCGCGGATCAAATTCGGGGGACTGCTTGGCGATATTGCCACCGGTCGTAGCAAGATGCGCCCAGCCGCTTTCATCCGAAGATGCCTCAACGGCATTTCTCAACAAGCGTACCAGCCGGGTATCCTGCTTGAGTTCTGCCATTGATTTCTTTGCAATCGACTCGTTTTCATTGATTTTTGCCCGCAACACTTCCGTGTAAATGAACTTGTCGCAAGCTGAAACAAATGCTGCCGGGGTTTTTCTCTCTCCAAACCCGTAAACAACCAGCCCCGACTCCCTGATTCTCGATGCAAGTTTTGTAAAATCACTGTCACTTGAAACAATACAGAAACCATTAAACTTGCCTGTATACAAAAGATCCATTGCATCGATGATCATTGCGCTGTCGGTAGCATTTTTTCCCTTTGTATAGCCAAACTGCTGTATGGGTTGAATCGAATGCTCCAGCAAAACCTCCTTCCAGCTTTTCAGCGCTGTAGAGGTCCAATCGCCATATATTCTTTTAACACTTGATGTTCCGTACTTTGCAACCTCAGCAAGAAGACCCTCGATGATTGCAGGCTGCGCATTATCAGCATCGATAAGCACAACGAGACGCTCTGTTTTTTCCCATGCCATGGCACGTTATGTTTCAGCGTTGATGCAAAAAGGTGCAGCGCTTCATGCTTTTACCGTAAAACCCTGCTCCTCGATAACCTTTGTTATGGTCGTGATGCTGACCATCTCCGGATCATAGTCAACCGCAACGAGACCTTGCTTATGAGAAGCTGCAACCTGCAATACCCCTTCAAGCTCTTCAAGAGCTTCCGTAACGAGCAGTTCACATCCGCCGCAACTCATACCGCTTACCTGTATTTCATTTTTCATTAGCCTCTGACTCTTTGAGTTTCTTTTCTGACCTGCAACCCTCTTTGGTGCAAAAAATTCATTACTTCACAAGTTACATACCATACCATCAAATCGGAAATATTTCATCCAAATCAGGCCCGTTCTCAATGAGAAGTGGCAGATAACTCAGAGAGTGATTATATTGAAACACTATGATTCATTACCAAATACAACATTCAAAAGTCGGTATAGCGCGGTTTTTTGCGCTCATGCTGCTGGCCCTGACCCTGATGACCTCATGCAGTCGCCCGTCAGATGAAACAAAAAACCTGCAGCAGCAGGTCTGGAAAAACCCTCAGGATGCGGGAGCTTACCTGCGTCTCGGCAACGCTTTTGCCCGAAACCAGCGCTACAACGAAGCCTCCGAGGCTTACAAGAGGGCTCTTGCCATAAACCCCCAGCTCGATGACGCCTTGCACTCACTTGGCGCGGTTGCTTTCAACCAGAAAAACTACGGAGAAGCAGAGAAATTTTTTCAGAAACACCTTGAACGCTCTCCGAAAGACTCCCTGAGACTCTACGATCTCGGCAACGCCCTGATGCAGCAGAATCAGTTTGAAAAGGCTGCCAAATGCTATAGTGGGGCCATCGAGAACAGCAGATCATTTTCCGAGGCTCATTATAACCTCGCTGTCTGCTATATCCGGACAGGCCGCAAAAAGGAAGCGCAGGCGATTTATCAATGGCTTCTTGAGAAAAACAATTATCTTGCCGTATCACTGCAAAATCATCTCAAAAAAGAATAATCGGGTGAACCACCGTAAATCGTGACACCAAAACGGATTTTGCCAGGATGAATATTGAGCACCGATATTTTTTTTACTTCCGGAAAACGTTACAGATATTGTTGTACAATTTTCACAAACAACGTGCGACTGCCGTGTTTGAGAGTTACAATGCCGACAAACGAATATGAGCGAGCATTTCCATATCATAAGACCCTCAGAGGAACCATTACCCATTGAAAAGGCAGTTTCAAGCCTTAAGTCGGCTTTGTGCCGTTATAATGACGAAAACAGTTCGCTGGATCGCAATGACCGCGCACAGCTTGTAACATTTTCTCAGCCTGTTCTGTCCACAGATCTCTCCGACTGGCTTTGCCGTCAGACCATATACCCCAAACTGTTCTGGATGAACCGTGAACAGGATTTTTCGGTAGCAGGTATTGGAATTGCCGATACAATAGAGTGTGAAAAACCAGGAAGCAACGATACGAGTTTCCAGCAATTCGGACACTCCCTTAAAGAAAAAGACCCTGGTGCACGATATTTCGGAGGCTTCCGCTTTAACAACGAGGAAAAAGAGGAGTTGATCTGGCAGAAGTTTTCTTCCTTTTATTTTGTACTCCCGCTTCTCCAGTTAACCTTTGAAAATAACGCATACTCACTCTCATGCCATCTCTGGCTTGAGAAGAGTGATGATCTTCCGTCAAAAATCAGGGCACTGACTGATGCGCTCGACAGCGTTACAACCGCCACTGATTGTTCAGCCATAAAACTCCCGGAATTACTCAACATCACCTACAATCCGGATGAGAAAACCTGGATGGAAACCTGCCTGAAAGCATTGGAGACCTTTGAATCCGGCAGTATGGAAAAAATCATGCTGGCCCGTCAGACCATTCTGGAGTTCAGCAGCAGTTTTTCACCGCTCCTTTTTCTTTTGCGCTATCCCTATCCGCAGAATGCCATCTACAGGTTCTACTTCGAACCTGCGGAACATCATGCATTTTTCAGTTTTACTCCTGAACGCCTCTACCGCCGGGATGGCAATATGCTGCTCACCGAAGCGCTGGCTGGCACCTGTTCAAAGGAAGCCTTCAATGGCAGTGACCATCACGCCTCTGAAACGCTGCTGAATTCCGAAAAAGATATCAGGGAGCATAATTTTGTCCGGGATATGATCTACCATGAGCTGCTCAAGATATGCAGCGATATTGACATGGAAGAGGAGATCCAGGTACTGCAGCTCAACCGCCTTGCACATCTCTACACCCGCTGCAAGGCCAAACTGAAACCAGAGTTCCAGAGTGACTGCCCCGTGCTGCAACTTCTCCATCCCACTCCTGCAGTTGGCGGAGTACCAAAGAAGCCTGCCCTGCGCCACATCATGGATCTGGAACCATTCAGCCGAGGCTGGTATGCCGCACCTGTCGGCTGGGTCAGCCGAGACGCTGCCGAATTTTCGGTCGCTATCCGCTCAGCGCTTGTCAATGGCCCTTTTGCCTATCTCTACTCAGGCGCTGGTCTGGTAAAAGGCTCAGATCCCGTTTCCGAATGGGAAGAGGTTGACCAGAAAATAGGAGACATACTGGCCATAACCCGCCAGGAAGCATGAACAATCGCCAGATAACCACACTCTGGAGCAGCATCCTCGTTGAAGAACTGATCCGGCAGGGCGCAGATTTTTTCTGCATCTCACCCGGTTCACGCTCCACACCGCTGACAATTGCGGTGGCAAGAAACCCGAAAGCCCGCTGGAAAATGTTTGCCGACGAACGCTCCGCCGGTTTTTTTGCGCTCGGGTATGGAAGGGCAACCGCCAGGCCAGCCGTGCTGATCTGCACATCAGGCACCGCAGTCGCCAACTACTTCCCCGCCGTTATAGAAGCCTCGATGGACTTTCAGCCAATGATTGTGCTCTCTGCCGACCGCCCTTTCGAACTGCTTGAATGCGGCGCAAACCAGACCATCCGGCAGGAAAACATCTTCAGCAGCTATACAAGATGGAACATGCAGTTGCCTGCACCGTCAAAAGATACTCCCCTGAAGGCACTCCTCTCGACGGTCTCCTGGGCCGTTGCAAAAACACTGGGAGCATCAGGAGGCCCGGTCCATCTGAACCAGCCATTCCGTGAACCTTTTGAACCAGAAACTCCCGATCTGAACGACCCCTGGCTCACTCCCCTTCAGCACTGGCTTGAAGATGACAAACCATTCAGCAGCTCGATAGTCCCCGAAAAAGTACCTGACAGCACAACCATCGCCATGCTCCGTCAACTGCTCGCAGCAGCAGAGCGACCGATAATCATTGCCGGCAGCATGACCAGCAGGGCGGACGCACTGGCTGTCAGTGAACTGTCGAGCGACCTCAACATTCCGCTCTATGCGGATTTTTCATCAGGTCTGAGAATGGTTGCCTCCGTCCATCCCTGGCAACTCCTGCTCCAGACACCTGAATTCCGAAAATCCTTGCAGTGTGATCTTGTCCTGCACTTTGGCGGCAACTTCATTGCAAAACACCCCTCAACCGCGCTGAAAGAGTGGCAGCCGGAACACCATATTGTCATCAAACCACAACCCAGCCGCTTTTCCCCTGACCACAACGTCACCTGCCGTCTTGAAGCATCGATTGCACTGACCGCCGAAATGCTCAAAGGGTGCCGCGCCACCCTGCCACAACTCGGCATCAACGCCGTTGACAACTTTATCAGGAAAGCATCCGAAGAGATTCAAACCGAACTTCTGCCCGACAAACCGGTCACCGACATTTCCGCTGCCCGACTGGTTTCAGAGCTTATCACCGGGCAACAGGTACTTTTTGTGTCAAACAGCATGCCGGTCAGGGATATGGACAACTACGCCAACAGCAGCCATGCAGGAGGCATTCCAACAGCCATCAACCGTGGAGTAAGCGGCATTGACGGTATCATCTCCACCGCTGCCGGGTTTGCCAATGGACACCAGAAGCCGGGAACACTGATGATTGGCGACATTGCCTTCCTGCACGACCTCAACGCCCTCTCGCTGCTCGGCTCGCTCCCTGTCCCCATGCAGATCATCGTCCTGAACAACAACGGTGGTGCGATATTCTCTTTCCTTCCGATTTCAGAATACAACGACGTCTTTGAAACCCACTTCGCCACCCCCCAGAACTACAGCGTCCGCTCTGCTACCGAAACATTTGCTCTTGACTACGCCTGCCCGCAAACCAACCGGGAATTCAGTGAGGTCTACCGCGCTGCCTGCAGCAGCAACCGGAGCATTGTTATTGAGGTGAAAGGAAACCGGCAGGAAAACCTCCTCCAGCACCGCGCCCTGCGGGAACGAATTTCGGCGATTGCGATATCCCTGTAGGGGCACGGCATGCCGTGCCCCTACGATCCGTGCCCCTACGCGACGCACCCCGACGAATACAATTGATCGGTTGACCAATGAAAAGGATTGTTGCGGATGTATTCCTGGATTCGTTGCAATTCGCCTTCATCACGGATCAGGTGTTCCCAATAATTTCGTTGCCACACAACACATCTTGCGGACGATTGAGACGTATCATTGATACCTTTGGTCACAGCCGATTTGAATGAACGAATAACCGTCGGGATTGACCCCCAAACCGGTACACTGATTAGTTCTGCCGTTGTAGGGGCACGGCGCGCCATGCCCCTACAACGGCAAGAGCGAGAGACCGCGCAACTCCGGCAGATCGGCGGCAAGCCAGTGGCGGGGAACCCAGCCGGGTTCTCCTGTTGGCACTTCGCCAGTATCTTCATAGCGGAGCCACTCGATCAGTTCTCCCTCGCCATCCCAACGTCCTTCGCTTTGTGACCATAAAACCCATGAATTACCAGCGGCTGATCT
>SZXY01000037.1 GCA_005843805.1 Chlorobium sp. | reverse complement strand
TAATAACCAGAGTGATCTTCTGCTCAATGGCAGAATCGATGCCTTCCACCGAAAGGCCATAGCCTTCCGTAAAGCGATCATTGATATAATAGGATACCTCTGCACCCAGCTCTTTGAGAAAAAGATAGAGCATAGCCGTCCCGGTTGTCCCGTCAACATCATAGTCGCCATACAACATTATTTTTTCACGACTGCCGAGTGCAAGCGACACACGATCAACCGCACGCTGCATATCCTGCAAAAGAAAAGGAGATGAAAGATTCTCTATCGAAGTTCGGAAAAAGTTTTTTGCCTCATCAAAGGTAGTGATATCGCGGTTCAACAAAGCCTTTGCAACAGGCAGAGTGACATTGATAGCCTCTGAAAGAGCCAGCACAGCCTGTTCATCAGGAGCGAGAAAATTCCAGCGGTATCGTTTCATGAAAAAATGGAAGGCTTACACTAAAAAATCTCACTGTATATAACAACTTCGGCATTTGTTAACAAAAACAGTTTGAGCAAAGAGAAGCAAGCATCTCTATTTGAAAGAAAAGCTGAATATGCCTACATTAAAAAGCATAGTTATTTGCTACCAGTCAATCAACGCACACTAACCATCAGGAAGAAGAAGCATGAGTCAGTTGATCACCATTGAACGCCACATTCTCGAACAGCAGAAATATTTCCCTGAAGCCAACGGGGAACTTACAGACCTTCTCAACGACGTTGCCTTTGCCGCTAAACTGGTAAGGAGAGAGGTTGTGCGGGCAGGACTGGTAGACATCCTCGGTTTTGCAGGAAGCACCAATGTGCAGGGTGAAGAGGTCAAAAAACTTGATCTGTTCGCCAATGAAAAGATCATTTCCGCTATCGGCCAGCACGGACGATTTGCCATTATGGGTTCTGAAGAAAACGAGGGAATCATCATCCCTCCGAAAAACGAAAGCGGAAGTTATGCACTCCTGTTTGATCCGCTTGATGGCTCATCGAACATCGATGTCAACGTCAGCGTCGGAACCATCTTCTCCATCTACAAGCTTAAGGGAAGTGACCCCGGCAAAGCAAGTATCAGCGACTGCCTGCAACACGGGTATGAGCAGGTAGCAGCCGGTTATGTCATCTACGGTTCATCGGTCGTCATGGTCTACACCACCGGCCACGGAGTTCATGGCTTTACCTACGACCCTACCATCGGAGAGTTCCTGCTTTCACACGAAAACATCATCACCCCGAAAAGCGGCAAGTACTACTCGATCAACGAGGGTTCTTATGCGCAGTTCAATGAAGGGACAAAAAAATATCTCGACTACATCAAGGAAGAAGACCCTGAAACAGGTCGCCCTTACAGCACCCGTTACATCGGCTCGCTGGTGGCTGACTTCCACCGCAACCTTCTGACCGGCGGTGTCTTTGTTTATCCTCCAACCACCAAACATGCCAACGGAAAACTCCGTCTCATGTACGAAGCCAACCCGCTTGCCTTTATCTGCGAACAGGCTGGTGGACGGGCAACAAACGGTAAAGACCGCATTCTCGATATCCAGCCTCTCGAACTGCATCAGCGCACACCGCTCTATATCGGCAGCGAAGAGGATGTTATCGTTGCGGAAGAGTTCGAGCAGGGATTGAGGTAAGAGTAGTTTTTGTGGTACCCTGTAGGGGCTTGCCACGGCAAGCCCTTACGAAGGTTAGGGCATTAATGATTATCTGTTATTTCGATCATCCTTTATCACTTCACCTCTCCACGATCAAACTGCGGGTAGAAAATCCTCTCGATTCCAACGGTTTTGCCGCTTGCAACGTCGAGAGAGAGAAGCACTCCTGAAAAATGCACATCATCCTCGGCACACTCATACTTGTGGGGTGTCTGGTAGAGCATCCGGTCGGTTGCTGACTTGATCTGCATACCAATGACTGAGTTGTGCGGGCCGGTCATCCCCGCGTCGGTGCAGTAGCCGGTCCCTTTGGGCAGAATACGCTCATCAGCAGTCGGCACATGGGTGTGGGTGCCAATCACGGCGGAGACCTTTCCGTCAAGGTACCAGCCAAGCGCTATCTTTTCGGCAGTCGCCTCTGCATGGATATCGACAAAAATAAAGCGGACAGGCTCCTTGACCTGCTCCTTGATCTGCTTGATGACCCAGTCAGCGGTTCTGAAGGGGCAGTCGATGGAGTACATGAAGGTTCTGCCCTGGAGGTTGACCACAGCTATATCGCCAAGTCCACCCGGCAGCTTGTAGATTCCGTACCCTTTGCCGTAGGTACCCTTGGGATAGTTGAGAGGGCGCAACACCTGGGGATGCGTTTTCAGTGTATCGAAAAAGTTGAAGTTGCTCCAGGTATGGTTGCCCCCGGTTACCACATTGACGCCAGCCCCAATAAGCTGGTTGAGCGCTTCAAGGCTCATCCCCTTGCCGTGATGGGCATTCTCGCCGTTACATATCACAAAATCTACACGGTACTTGCTGATAAAACTTTTCAGCATCCGATCCACCATCTGCAGACCGGGAGTTCCGACAACATCACCGATGAACATGACGTTCAGGGTTTTTTGAGCCATACCTTTTCCTTGACGTATTCTTGTTACTTGAAAATTGAGTGTCGTGAATTTACTCATTAGCTTGCACAATGAACAATCTTATTTGCGCAAGGCTACCTCTCCTGAAAAATGAACTTGTAGAGAGCTGCGAAACGTTTATAGAATAACAGATCGGTAAACCATTCAGATGTTTTGGCCATGAGCAGTACGAGAAAAATTAAAAAGGTTTTCAAAAGCAAACCGGTGAGAGAGGGTGCCGGGGTAAAGCTCAAACGTGCTTTCGGATTCAACGAGCTTCCGCTTTTTGACCCATTTCTGCTTCTCGACGATTTCCGCTCAAACAACACGGCGGACTACCTCAAAGGGTTTCCGTGGCACCCGCATCGGGGTATCGAAACCATCACCTACGTGCTGCAGGGCAATGTCGAGCATGGTGACAGCCTGGGCAACCGTGGAGTCATCAGCGCCGGATCGGTTCAATGGATGACTGCTGGCAGCGGAATCATCCATCAGGAGATGCCCTTTGGTGATAAAGACGGGGTCATGGGAGGGTTCCAGCTCTGGGCCAACCTGCCCGCATCAGAGAAGATGAGTGCGCCGCGCTATCGCGACATCACTGCCGCCGAGATCCCTGTAATCCTGCTTGAAAATGGTGTTGAAATCCATATCATCTGCGGCCATGTCGGAGAGACAGCAGGCCCAGTCAATGACATTGCCATCGATCCTGACTATCTCGACATTACGGTACCAGCAGGTGTCTCCTTTACGCATCCCGTCCGCAAAGGGTACACTGCCCTGGCTTACATCATTGGAGGCCAAGGAATCTTCTCCGAAGAGAAAAACGAACTGCTTGGCAATGAAACGCTCATCCTGTTTCAGGACGGCGACACCATAACCGTCAGCACCAAAGAAGAAGCACTACGATTTCTGCTCATCTCCGGTAAACCACTCAATGAGCCTGTCGCATGGCAGGGCCCCATTGTCATGAACACCGAGGCCGAACTGCAAACGGCTTTTGATGAGTACCATAACGGCAGCTTTATCAAACGGAAGTAAAAGCTCTCTTGCGGTAGAGTATAGTTTTCAAATAATCCTCTGTTGCCTCAAATACCGGTTCTGCCTGATTGAACTTCCGCATCAGAGGAATAACCTTGGTTCGCACTCCCATTCCTCTCGCATCGACATACCCATAGTCACGCAGGATTTCCATGATCAGGGTATTTCGTGGAGAACGTTGTCCGGCAACCATTTTGCTGACAGTCATGGCATTCTGGAGTTTCCCCGGGCTGATAACTTCCAGACGATCGGAGTAATTTGTCACCTCAATATCGACCGACCTTGTCCAGTCACGATGAGCAAGGGCATTGATGACGGTTTCGCGGATGGCTTCCCAAGGATAATACCAGCTTTTTTCTCTTCGCATATTTTCATCAATCCCGGATGCTTCCTGAGTAACAAAGGGTTCAATCATGGATGAAAATTTTTCAATCAGACCTTCATCAACCAACTCTTTTTGCCCTGATGCTGAGAGTTGCCATCGCCCGACCAACGGGCCGTCCAGTACAACATCAAGCTGTGCCTGATACGCTTTATCATCCCCCTGAAAAGCCATCACCCGCAATCCGGCCTGACGGAGAAAACGCCGGGGCTTTATGCCAAAGCAGATCAATCCTGCTATCGAGCATACCCTGTTACCCATACCATCATCGGCCATCAAGCCAAGGCCCAAAAGGCGCTCAACCCATTCACCATCAGTTTGTGGAATCTCAGGATCCTTGATAATGTCTTGCAGATAATAAGAAAGCCTGCTTTTGTCAAGAGTGGACAATGACGTTCCCGCAACCGGCAGCACCTCAACATGAAGCAAGCCACCACTTTCAAACAGGCGAAGCTGCTGTTCCCTTGATGCCAGTTCAGATCGGTCACCCATCCGGATGAAAACTTCTTCCCGGTTGTTATGTCGCATCACGTAGGGTTTTGATATTCCTGCAGCAATCGTTATGACACCGATTCTCAAACCCTTTTCAAGCTCTATCTCCTCGTAGAATGGAATGATTTGAGGGTGTACCTTGTCTCTGAACGCATTCAGAACCCATTCCTGGGCATGGGCTCTCTGAAGGCCGGTAAACTCACCATTATCCTCAACGCCAAGGAAAATCCGCCCCCCCTGAACATTTGCAAAGGCAACAATCTCTTTGGCCAACTGCTCAGAGCGGATATCATCCCGTTTAAATTCAACACCGGAATTCTCGCCATTGGCGACAATTTCAAATAATTCAGCTTTCAGCATAAGTCACCTCAAAATCCATACTTTATTTTCTGTTGGTCACACCTGTTCTCCCATGCCATGCTTTTTGCTCCAAAAGCTTGTGTTGATCAAGAAGTAACCCCATTTTTTCGGTTAGGGAACGAGCTGCACACGTTCTTATTCCGTTTAATCAGACGAAAAGAGAATGAAACTCTGTGGTAAATATCAATATTTCAAAGCGAACCCAGCAATATTTTCACCATTAATTGAAAAGTATTTTTTCTAAGGTATTGCTTATGCCTTAAAAAAGAGCTGATTTAATCTTAAAAAAACGGTAAAAACAACAATAAACACAATAAATGACTTGATTTTTTTCGAAAGCAGGTAACGCAAAAGCCCGGAGGAGATCCGGGCTTTTGCTGTTTAACTTTACCACCTGACCGCTCAGAGTGCGTCGATGATGGCGTTGAATGTTGAGCTTGGGCGCATGGCTTTTGTGGTCAGCTCTTCATCGGGATTGTAGTACCCTCCCATGTCAACCGGTTTTCCCTGGGCGGCAATCAGTTCTTCATTGATTGTAGCTTCGCTCTCAAGAAGCTGCTGGGCAACTTTGGAAAAACGTGCCTGAAGTTCCTGCTCTTCTGTCTGCTGGGAGAGCGCTTCTGCCCAGTAGAGGGCAAGATAGAAGTGACTGCCACGGTTATCAATCTGGCCAACCTTGCGGGCTGGGGACTTGTCGTTATCGAGGAATTTGCCGATAGCCTGGTCGAGCGTCACAGCAAGAACACGGGCCTTGTCGTTGCCAAAGGTCTGGGCAAGGTGCTCGAATGATGCTGCCAGCGCGGAGAATTCACCAAGGGAGTCCCATCTCAGGTAGCCCTCTTTCTGGAACTGCTGTACATGTTTTGGAGCTGATCCGCCAGCACCTGTTTCAAACAAACCACCACCGTTCATGAGAGGCACGACCGAGAGCATCTTTGCGCTGGTGCCAAGTTCTATGATCGGAAAAAGGTCGGTGAGGTAGTCACGAAGCACGTTTCCGGTAACTGAAATGGTATCCTGACCAGCCCTGAACCTTGTGAGCGAGAAGCGCATTGCTTCGACTGGAGTCAGTATCTGGAGATCGAGACCGGTTGTGTCGTGATCCTGAAGATAGGTTATGACTTTATTAATGATCTGTGAGTCATGAGCCCTGTTCTTGTCAAGCCAGAAAACTGCAGGTGCGCCGGTGATTCTTGAACGGTTGACGGCAAGTTTAACCCAATCCTTGATGGGTGCATCCTTGACCTGGCACATTCTGAATATATCGCCCTCTTCGACTTTCTGCTCAAGCAGCGTCGCACCGGAGGGATCAACAACACGGATTGTTCCGGTTCCTGGTGCGGTGAATGTCTTGTTGTGTGAACCGTACTCTTCAGCCTGCTGGGCCATAAGACCTACGTTCGGAACGCTTCCAATGGTTGACGGGTTGAAAGCACCATTCTGTTTGCAATCCTCGATGATTGCCTGGTACATGGTCGCATAGCAGCGGTCGGGAATCATTGCTTTGGTATCGTGCAGCTTTCCGTCCGGCCCCCACATTTTGCCGGAATCGCGAACGACAACAGGCATGGATGCATCGACAATGATGTCATTGGGCACATGAAGGTTGGTGATACCCTTGTCTGAATCAACCATCGCCAGCGCGGGACGGTTTGCATAGACCGCCTGAATATCGGCTTCTATTTCTGCACGTTTCTCTTCGGGCAGTTTCTGGATTTTTGCATAGAGGTCACCAAGACCGTTGTTGACATTGACACCAAGCTCTTTAATGAGCGCAGCATGTTTTTCAAAGACATCCTTATAGAAAACAGTGACGGCATGACCGAACATGATCGGGTCAGAAACCTTCATCATGGTTGCTTTCAGATGAAGCGAGAGAAGAACGCCACTTTGTTTGGCATCGTCAATCTGGTCTGCATAGAACTTGCGGAGAGAACGAACATTCATTACTGAAGCATCGATAATCTCGCCAGCAAGTAATGGAGTCTTGTCTTTAAGAACGGTAACGACACCTGCAGCATCAACATATTCGATTCTTGCCGTTGTAGGCTCTTTAACCGTAAGAGATTTTTCACTGCCATAGAAATCACCGCCACTCATAAAGGCAACATGTGACTTTGAGTCGCTGCTCCATGCACCCATTTTGTGCGGGTTCTTCTGGGCAAACCTTTTTACCGACAGTGGAGCCCTGCGATCTGAATTTCCTTCGCGAAGCACAGGGTTGACAGCACTGCCAAGAACCTTTGCAAATCTTGTCTGAAGCTCTTTTTCTGCATCATTGGCAGGAGACTCAGGATAATCAGGAATATTGTAACCATGATCCTGCAACTCTTTTATTGCAGCTTTAAGCTGTGGAATCGAAGCACTGATATTTGGCAGCTTGATGATATTGGCTTCCGGGGTAAGTGCCAAAGCACCTAATTCAGCAAGATAATCGGGTATTCTCTGTGCAGGAGTGAGGTTTTCCGGAAAGTTTGCAATAATTCTTCCGGCAAGAGAGATGTCTCTGGATTCAATGTCAACGCCGGTACCCCTGGCATACGCCTTGAGAATGGGAAGAAGGGAGTAGGTCGCCAGTGCCGGGGCCTCATCAATTTTGGTATAAATGATTGTTGCTGCTTTTGCCATCATCAATTGTCGTTTTAAGTATTTGTAAAATAATTTAAAAAAGATACTCCAGAAAAGAAGCTCCCATGCAATCGCTCACGACTGGGGCTCTCCCGGCCAGAACGAAAACAACTATAGTGTAATGATAAGATACAGTGAAACAGCAAGCATAACACAAACAGGCTTTGCCGTTAGATGTGCCTGGCTGACGACTATGCAAAAAAGAGTCCCGACTCTTGACCCCAACAGCTCGCCTATTGCAAGGCGTTCTCTGCTACTGCCGGAATATCAAGCATGGAATATAGCGATTACCTTCACCATAACAACAATAATGTTGCCAAGGGAAGAGTGTGATGATCGAGCCAGATAAAAAAAATTCAATTACTGATCACCATCTCCAGCCCTTTACAGAAAGCGCCATAAGTCAACGTGCGCTCTTTTTCTGTAGCGGACTGGATATTATTTTTCAGTTAAAAACAAGAGAAGCTGTTGCAAATTCGTTCTATGGGCACTTCCTCGAAGGAGCAAATTCATCGAGACCTACCCGTTCTGCAAGCTCCTTGTCGTTAAGAACCTCATGGGCGAGCTTGATCATGGGAATGGTAGCTCCCATAGAGCTGTAACCGCCATCATGGAAGAGGTTCTGCATGGTTACCTTCCGGGAAAGATCGCTGAGGATGGTCATTGAATATTCAGCACACTCCTCTGCAGAGGCATTACCCAATGGAGACATGAGATCGCTGTATTCGTACATTTTCTCAAACCCGGGGATGCCGCTTCCGGCCTTCGTATAGGTTGGACTTTGTGATATGGTGTTGATACGAATACCGTGCCTTGCAAGCCTTGGCCCGTAACTGCGGACAATGGATTCAAGAAGGGACTTCGCGTCTCCCATATCAGAATAGGTCCAGTAATTTCTCTGTGATGCAATATAGGAAAGAGCCAGAATGCTGCCTCCATCATTGAGAGCTTCATTCTTCAGGGCATAAGAGACAAGACGATGCAGTGACAATCCCGAAACATCGAGGGTTTTCATAAACCACTCGTAATTAAGCTCTTCATAAGGCAACTGCTTGCGGATGTTCTGTGACATTCCGATAGAGTGAACAATAAAATCGACAGGGCCGAGTTTTTCTTTCAACTCCTTGAAACAATTGTCGACATCTTCGTTTTTGGATGCGTCACAGACAATCATCGGTGCGTTGCCACATGAGGCCGAAAGTTCTTCGATATTACCGAAGCGCAAAGCGGCTGCAACATTTGAAATAGCGATTTCTGCACCTTCCCTGTGGGCATGAAGCGCTATCTGCCAGCCGATACTGCTTTCATCAAGCGGGCCGAAAACAATTCCCTTCTTCCCTTTCAACAAACCATAATGCGCTTTCTCGGACATGATACAAGCTGATTCTTTAACAAAGATTGGGATAAATTCCCTTTAACTCAACATTTTAAACCTTGAAGATACAAGAATCCGTTGAAAACTTAAACTCTTTCACCGGAATTTTCGCACACTGCAGTTTCACCGCAGTGTTAACTGCTTCTGCTATATCTTCAATCGCCTCATCGAACGGAGCTTGTCGAGCATATTTTTGTTCACGCTCAGCTCCGCATCTTCCTTTTCAACAGGGATTTCCCTGAATACTACCCGCAAAAGATTATCCTCCCTGATATACTTTTCCATTTCAAGGCTGTAGAGTGCTCTCGGCAAGGTAATGATCCTCTGGGCCCTGTCCACGGTAACGACAATATCGGTGCCCATCCTGTCAACAACAACCTCTTCAGCATCCTTGAGAAAAGGTATTTTGATACAGAGAATTTCCCGATGGTCTTCAGTTGCAGCATTAACCTTGCTTTCAATCCAGAAATTCTTTCCGGAATAAAAAGTCTTGTCAGGCTTCTGCTCACCAAAAACCAGTTTGCTGATTTCGTAGAGTGCATCCGTCCCTATCGGCTCGGTTCTCTGCAGATGACAGCGGAAAACAGGAGTGGGATAGAAAGAGTTGTCGATCTCCATCAGATATTTGCTGTGCAGATCTGCCCAGAATTCAAAATACTCACCAACCGTTTTTGAAGTGGGCAGAATCTTGTTGATGACAATACCGTCAACATTGATTCCGTAGAGATGCACAAAGGTGTATGCTCGTTTTGTCTCAAGTATTGAGAGCTTTTCAGGGTTCAATACCAGGCGGAAGGTAACTTCGGGACTGAGAATGAACTTGTTGATATCCTCCATCTGCTTGAGCAGTACATTGACCTCGTTAAAAAAGTCATCGTCGGGAATGGAGTTGCCACTGAGCGGACGAGCCAGCGATGACATGCTTTTATAGAGCTTGAAAAACTGCTTGCCCATATTGCCACCGATAATGATCTCCGGATAGGCAAGGAGACGAAGAGTATTGCCGGTCGGAGAGGTATCGAGCACAACGACATCCCATTTTCCTGACTGCGCCTCATCAAGCAGGCGACTCAGGGCAAAAATTTCATCAAGGCCGGGCTGGGTGGTCAGCTCTGTTGCCATACCACTGTCAATCCCCTTGTTTTTATAGGAAGAAGAGACAAACTTCTGAAACCCGGACATGTTCTTTTTAAGCTCGTAAATCGTATCGACTTCGAGCCCGTAGAGATTGTGTTCGATCTTCTGGGGATCGTTGCGGCTTATGCGGGTATTGAACACATCCGAAAGCGAATGGGCCGGATCGGATGACATGATGAGCACCTTCTTGTTCTGCCGTGCCAAGGCCACGGCGGTCGATGATGAAATGGTGGTTTTCCCCGTGCCCCCTTTTCCTGAATAAATGATAACCCTGGTCTCTGACTGGTTTTCCGTTAAGTCCCTCGACAACATAAACACTCCCCCGGTTAAAGGTCAATAATCACAAAAGGTCTTCCCTCGAAGGGAGGGAAAAACCATCGACAAATAAGGTACCATTTTTTCCCCTGCTTAGAGAAAAATAATCTTTTTCTTCAACGCATTGCCAAGAAGCTCCATATACTCCGCATGAGTGATTTCAACCGCACCAAGTTTTGTAAGATGGGGATTGATGATCTGGGCATCGAGCAGAAGATAGCCTTTCATTTTCAGATGGAACACCAGACGGTCAAAAGCTATTTGGGATGCATAAGAACGCTTCGAAAACATTGACTCTCCAAAAAAAGCACCTCCCATTGCGATACCATACAACCCTCCGGCAAGTTCACCCTGATACCAGCATTCAAAGCTGTGAGCCAGTCCAAGATGGTGAAGCTTGAGGTAAGCTTCGATAATCTCCCCGGAAATCCAGGTTTCATTATCATTTTTTCGAGGAGCCGCACAGCCGCGAATCACCCCCTCAAAATCCTTGTCAATTGTCACTCTGAACTCTTTTTTTCTCTGCAGACGCAAAACATCCCGCGAAGGCCGGTAGGATTCGAGAAAAAAAACCGCCCTGTTGTATGGCTGACACCAGTAGACTTTGCGATCTGAGGGGTCAGACATTGGAAAAAATCCCTGATGATAGGCCCTGAGCAGTTCATCGATACGAATCATCTCTCTTCACAAAAAATGCAGATTAATGAAACTTCACAAGAAGCTCTTCAAGCACCCTTTTTGGAACATGGTGAATACCGTGAGCATCCCGGAAGTAGCGAACTGAAGCATCAGCCTCCATCTGGTCAATGACAATAGTCTCAGCAGGCTTTCCGAGTGCAATGACCATGAGAATTGAAAAACTCTCCGGAATATTGAACAACTCCCTTATTTTTGCACGATCAAGAGAGGCAACAATACACCCTCCAAGACCTGAAGCTGTCGCTCCAAGAAGAATGGTCTGGGCAGCGATTCCACTGTCACAGGCAAAGTCCTGGCTTATCCGCTGGTCGCCAAGCATGATGATAAAGGCCCTTGGACGTTCATCTTCCTCTGGACCAGACCAGTCTGAAAGATATCCTGCCCATGAAAGAAGAGGAAAAAGAGCCGACACTGCAGGTGGATCACAAACCAAAATAAATTTCAGCGGCTGAAGGTTTTTTGCGGACGGCACATAACAGGCAAGCTCAACAAGGTTACGCACCTCATCTTCGGTAACCGGAAAAGTTGCATCAAATCTCCGACAACTCCTGCTTTGCGTTACAAGCTCCCTGAACAGCATAATGAACGGTGTCAAGACTTTTCCAGCCAGGCAGCTTCGGTATATTTAGCCAACTCTCCCCAGTGACCACTGCCTATCCACTCGGCAATATAATCCACCGTTCTTGCATAGTGCAACGGCTCCCTGCAGGGATGTTGCAGCCACTCGGCAAGAACCGGGCTTTGCAGGGAGTGCATCACCATGCCATATCCAAGCTGATCCATGGCCAGGGCATTGGATTCCTGCTCGATCTGACCATCAAGAGGCCTGAGCAGCAGCTTTTTGCCAAGATGAAGCGCCTCGCCTGGAAGCTCGAAGCCCGCATTACAGACAACTCCGCTGCACTCCATGAGGTCGCAGAGAAAACCTTCACGGGAGTACCCCCTGAAATGCAGATGTCCCTCATCGCTGTCCTCAGTCACCTTACCGTAAATAAAAAACTCGTATCCATCAAAAGGAGTAACAAAGGCCGAAACATCTTCCACCTCCTCAAAAGGCAGGTAGACAAGAATCTTCTCCTTGATAACAGGCCTGAGAGCCTCGGTATAGAGCGTCGAGGGAATGACAGGGGGAAAAATCGGCTGATTGAAATGGTTCCAGTGAAGCCCGGCATTGTAGCGGGCAGGAGCAAAATTCAGCAGGGTATATTTTTCAAAAATATTTCCTTTGGCAAAGGGAATGTTATAACGAAAAGCATATTGATGACCGAAACCCATGCAGGGAATATTTCTTAACCTTGCCGCCATTGAGGTAATCGGATCAAAATCGGTAATGATGAGATCTGTTCCTTTGGTTTCGAGCATCATAATATCAGAGACCAGACTGCTAAGGTCAAGCTGAAACATGGTGTCGATATAGTTGAGCTTTCCCTTGAAGGTGACAAGCGTCATGCCCTTCATCACCCGGTAAGGTTCAAATATCTCTATTTCCTTCAACTCCTCAGCTTTTCTTCCGCTGACAATAACATCAACATCATGGCCGTCAGCCTTGAGCTTGCGAACAAGCTCCCGGCTGCGGCTTATATGGCCATTTCCCGTCCCCTGAACACCGAAAAGAATCTTCATACTGCTGCACATTTTTGCTTGAAGCGCACTGGGTTTATCATCGCCTTACTGCTGAATTTTGAGATTGGCATACTGCACCATCAGCGTCTTCTCCCCTGCACTGCGAAAACTTATCCTGACTTTCTGCTTTGCCCCGCTTCCCTGGACATCAAGGACGGTTCCGGGACCAAACAAGGCATGATGCACCATTGTCCCCTGACGAAGTCCTGAACGTGCAGGCTTTGGCTGACCTCCGGAAGTTGCCGCAGCAGGAGATGGCGTGGCCATTTTCGATTGATATCGTCCAGACTGGGAAGAAAACCCTGATTCAGATTTTTCTTTCACAAGACGATCTGAAAGAAGCGTACCACTCTCGGTCTGAACTATCGTAGAGTCGATTTCACTGATAAAAACCGATTTAATGCAATAATGCTGCTGACCATACTGGTAACGACTCTGCGCCCATGAAAGAAATATCTTTTCCTGCGCCCTTGTAACCGCAACATAAAAAAGTCTGCGCTCCTCCTCAAGCTCTTCAGGCTCATAACAGTTGAGGGGAAAGAGCCTCTCTTCAAGGCCGGTGACAAATACCACCGGATACTCAAGACCTTTGGCTGCATGAACCGTCATGAGAGAAACAAAATTATCGGAATCCTGCGTCTCTTCATAATCTGATGCAAGAGAGATATTCTCCAGAAAATCAGAAAGCGAACCTGTATCGGGATTATGGTCAGAAAAATCCCTTGCCATGGAGAGCAGTTCCTGAAGGTTTTCGTGACGCGCCAGTGATTCAGGAGTATTTTCTGCCTGCAGCAGCAATGGAATGGAGGTAAGGCTGAAAAGCTCCGTCAAAACGTCGAAGACAGTTCCACTCTCTCTGAGCACCTTAAGCGCCTCGATGACACTGCTGAAAGAGTTGAGGGCATTGAGCAACCGAGCAGGAAATCCTCCCTCTGCAGCTCCCCGAATGGCTTCATAAAGAGTTATATCCTCTTTTTCAGCAAACTCCTTAAGCTTGTTGATACTGACTTCGCCGATTTTTCGGGGAGGGAAATTGATAATTCTCAAGAGTGATTCACTGTCACGCTCATTAAGAATAAAACGAAGATAGGCAACAGCATCCTTGATCTCCTTGCGCTTGTAGAATGAAACGCTTCCAAAAATGCGATAGGGAATTTTCTGCTGGCGCATGAGATCCTCAAGCACCCGCGACTGGGCGTTGGTGCGGTAAAAAACAGCGAAACTTCGGTACTCATAGCCTTGTTTCGAACGGAGCGAATGGATGTAGTTGCCTATTTTTTCCGCCTCGTTCCGCTCATTGAATGCCTCGATAAGCGTCAGTGGCTCCCCTTCGTCCCGGTGGGAAATCAACTCTTTCTTGATCTGTCGCTGATTGCGGCTGATGACGCTGTTGGCCGCCTTGAGGATATTTCCGGTACTGCGATAATTTTCTACAAGCTTGAAGGTGAGAGCATCGTTATAATCATCCTGAAAGTTCAGGATATTGGATATATCGGCACCTCGCCAGGAATAGATTGACTGGGCATCATCACCCACAACAAAAATATTGCGGTGACGGGCTCCGAGCATTTTTGCCACAAGGTATTGCGCCCGGTTGGTATCCTGGTACTCGTCAATCATGATATAGCGAAACATCTCCTGCAACTCCGAAAGTACCTCTGGTCGGGCATTGAAGAGTTCAATCGGCTTGATAAGCAGGTCATCAAAATCAAGGGCGTTGTTCTCCCTGAGTTTTCGGGTGTAGAGTTCGTAGACCTGTGAAGCTTTCTGCTGGTTATAGTCAGAGGCTTTCGAGTGAAACTCGGCAGGCAGAATAAAGCTGTTTTTTGCCCTGCTGATCATCCCCTGAATCGTATTGACCGGCACCGATTCCTGGGAGATGTCCAGTTCACTCATTGACTGCCGCATAAGGCTTTTACTGTCCTCTGAATCGAAAATCGAAAAGTTCCGGTCGTAGCCTATCAGGTGAATGTATTCACGCAGAAGACGGGCAAACACCGAGTGAAAGGTTCCAATCCACAAACCGCTTGAACTGCCTCTATGCAACAGGGTGTCAACACGGTGACGCATCTCACCTGCAGCCTTGTTGGTAAAGGTCAATGCGAGAATATTCCGGGGAGCCACCCCCTCATTTCTGATAAGATATGCAATACGGTATGTAATAACCCTGGTCTTGCCGGATCCGGCACCCGCCAGCACCATGACAGGCCCGAGTGTAGCGCTTACGGCACTGCGCTGTACTTCATTGAGATCATTTAAAAAATCCGTCAAAACTTCTGAACACCTGTTAACAGTTATAGCACTCCCTGCCCTCTCATGGCCCGGACAGCGCCAGAATCTTCAGTTGAATTTCGTATAACTTTACCCTTTTTACAAATCCTTTCCCCGAGGCACGGAGAGACCGAAGCCCTGCGCCACGATTCAATCCATAACCTGTCAACCATTTTCCAGTAAAAAGCTCATTCAGGCACCCTTTCAGACAACCTTTCCGGTATATTTGTTTTTTTAACGCCTGATCGCTCACTTTTGCTCGAAGAGTTGCTATATTTACGGCAAAAAAATTGCATACACCCTAACAATTCGATCAATGTTTCCTCTCGTTTACGAAATCAATACCAGGATATGGCTGCTGAAACTGAGCAGAAAGTATAACCGTACCATAACGCTTGGTAACATTCCCGAAGAGGAGTTCACCTTTTTTTCAAGCTGCTGCTTTGACCTCGTATGGCTGATGGGTGTATGGCAACCCAGCCAGTACAGCAAGGCAATTGCAACTGCGCACCAGGGCCTCAGAAGCTCATTCCTCGAACACACTGCCCTGGTTCAGCCCGCCGATATAGCCGCGTCGCCCTATTCCATTCCCTCATATACCGTCAACGAAGCACTTGGCGGAGAACAGGAACTCATTCTGTTCCGCCAGAAACTCAACGCATGCGGCATAAAACTGATGCTTGACTTTGTACCAAACCACCTTGCGCTTGACAACGAATGGCTGCCGGAACACCCGGAGTTTTTCATTCCTGTTTCAAGTGAGGAACAGAGCCAGGATCCCGAATCCGGCTTTGAATACACCCGGGGAAAATACCTTGCTTATGGCAAAGACCCTTACTTTGCCCCATGGACAGACACGCTACAGCTCAACTACGCTGAAAAGGGCACGCACAAAATGATGACAGAGAACCTTTTCAGGATAAGTGCACTCTGTGATGCCGTCAGATGCGACGTCGCCATGCTGATTCTCAAAAGCGTTTTCAATACTACCTGGAGCAACCTGGGAGGCCCCATGCAGGAAGAGTTCTGGCCAAGGGCAATCGCATCCGTTAAGCATCGTCACCCCGGCTTTCTCTTTTTGGCGGAATCATACTGGAACAAGGAGTGGGAACTCCAGCAGCAGGGATTTGACTTTACCTACGACAAACCCTTTTACGACTATCTCAGCAGTGCCCCCGTCAATGTTGAAAAACTGACAGGCCACATGATGGCCCAGTGGGAGTACCAGAAACATCTCTGCCGGTTTATTGAAAACCACGACGAGCCGAGGGCTGCCGAAAATATCGGTTTGAACAACAAAGCTGCCGCTCTTGTACTTCTTACAGCTCCAGGCATGCATCTTGTCCATCAGGATCAGATGGAAGGATACCGGCTGAAAATTCCTGTACAACTGCTCAAACAGGCTCCAGAACCTGAAGATGGAGAACTGGAAAAGCTTTACAAAACACTCTTCCGGTTGCAGAAAAGCCAGCTCTTTCAGAACGGCCAAATCGAAAAGCTGGATCTGAACGGAGTGAGCAACTCGCACTGTTTCGGATTCCACCGCTTTACCGAAGATGAACACGCCTATGTACTTGCCAACTTCAACGCAACAGGCATTGCCATAGAGTTTTACCACCCTTCGCTTGATCTCGTCGCAGTCGATACGCTGGAGCTGCTCACAACTGCATCCGACAACAAGAACGACGATATTGAGTTTACGGAGAACGCAATCCAGGTAAGTCTCGCTCCTCATGAAGGCATAGTCATAACCTTCAGAAAGAGAGCCGTCAAGTAATGACTCAAGGGCCAGAAAAAAGTATTCCTATTCACTCTGGGGTTTTAACCCTGGTGAAAACAACCTTTGACAGCTTCATGCCATGAAATGCATTACAAAAACCATTACGCTTTGCACCACAAAGCCCGTTGAAATAATCGATATAACAGCCGAAGTTGTAACAGCACTATCCAATTCCGGGCTCGACTGCGGTACCGTGACCGTCATAAGCCAGCACACAACCGCCTTTGTCAATATCAATGAAAAAGAGGAACGGTTGCTTGAGGATATGGAAACCTGGCTGAAACGCCTTGTCCCGAAAGATGGCAACTACCTGCACAATCTCGATCCGCTCGATGGCCGTCACAACGCCCACTCCCATCTTCTCGGGCTCTTCATGAACAGTTCCGAAACAATTCCCTTCAGTGGAGGAAAACTCCTGCTTGGAACGTGGCAGTCACTCTTTTTTGTGGAACTTGACGGAGCCCGCGAAAAGCGAAGCGTCCTTCTCCAGATAAGCGGCATTTAAAAGCCAGCAAAGGTGTATCGGATGACCAGAGGAACTGCAAAGCCTTCTGCATGGTTGTCACTTGTTAAAGGATTATGATAATAACATGAAGCCCTGAAACAGATGCCCGATTCCATACCGGTTCACCACACAAAACATATAACCACCCTCTCTGAAATCCGTTCACCTGAAGACCTGAAAAACCTCACTATCCCTGAACTTCAGACAGTTGCGGATGAGTGCCGAAAAGAGGTAATAAAACTGGTATCGGAAAATGGCGGCCATTTTGCATCAACCCTCGGGGTTGTAGAACTGACTGTTGCGCTGCATCATGTTTACAGCACTCCGCGTGACAAAATCATCTGGGATGTCGGCCACCAGGCTTATGTCCATAAAATCCTGACTGGCAGAAAAGAACGGATGCAGACCAACCGCCAGTACGGTGGACTTGCCGGGTTTCCAAGAATATCGGAAAGTCCGCATGACGCATTCGGAACCGGGCACGCTTCAACCTCTATTTCCGCTGCGGCAGGCATGGCAGCAGCAAGAGACCTGGCAGGCACCAATGAAAAGGTCATCGCCGTCATTGGTGATGGCAGCATGACCGGAGGTATGGCCTTCGAGGCAATGAACCACCTTGGAGACCTGAAAAGCGATGTGCTCGTCATCCTCAACGACAACCAGATGGCTATTTCACCCAGCACAGGGGGGCTGAAAACCCATCTTGTCAACATAACCCTCAACAAGACCTACAACAAGGCACGAAAATTTATCTGGCAATCGATCTCGCTCTTCAACAATGACCTGGGCAAGACCGCCAAAACTGCTGTCCGAAAAATCGAGGAGGGATTCAAGGCCGCTCTCACCCCCGGCGCATTTTTCGAGGCGCTCGGCCTGAGATATTTCGGACCGATCGATGGACACAACATGGAACAGCTTGTCAAGGCGCTCAAGGAGATGCAGTCACTTCCCCACCCCAAGCTGCTCCATATCATCACCACAAAAGGAAAAGGGTTCAAACCGGCAGAAGAGAACCAGAGCAAGTGGCACGCACACAGCGGCGGCTTTGATACCGTCACCGGAAAGTCGCTGAAAGCAGCCGACACCTCGCTCCCGCCCAAGTACCAGGAGGTTTTTGGTGAAGCGCTGGTGGAGCTTGCCCTGAAAGACAGCAAAATCACAGCCATTACTGCGGCCATGCCAAGCGGCACATCACTTGACCTCTTCCAGAACGCTTTGCCGAACCGTTTCTATGATGTCGGCATAGCAGAACCACATGCCGTAACCTTTGCCGCCGGACAGGCCGCACAGGGCTACAAACCGGTCTGCGCCATCTACTCCACCTTCCTGCAACGCGCCTTTGACCAGTTGATGCACGATGTCGCACAGCAAAAGCTGCACGTTGTCTTTGCCATTGACCGAGCCGGTCTGGTCGGAGAGGACGGCCCTACCCATCACGGCGCATTCGATCTCTCCTGGCTGCATGCCGTACCTGGCCTTGTCATCATGGCCCCTGCCAACGAGCAGGAATTGCGCGATATGCTCTACACCGCCCTCAACGACATCAACGGCCCGGTTGCCATAAGATATCCAAGAGGCAACGGCACAGGCATCACCCTGCGCAAAAACTTCAGTTCAATTCCCATTGGAAAAGGTGAGATCGTGAGAAGTGGCAACGGTCTGGCGCTTCTCGCCATGGGCCCTCTCGTCGGAAAAGCCCTCGAGGTTGCCGCTGTGCTGCAAGAAGAGGGAATCGACACTACTGTTGTCAACATGCGTTTTCTCAAACCACTCGACACAGGTCTGATTGATGAGCTTGCATCAAACACCACCCATTTTGCCGTCATTGAGGAGAACAGTCTGATCGGCGGACTCGGCAGCGCCGTAATCGACCACCTCAACAGCGCCGGACTTAACCGTCCCGTGCTGAAAATCGCCCTGCCCGATGCTTTTGTAACGCATGGACATATCGACGACCTTTATCGTGAAATAGGTTTCGATACCCCTGCCATGACAGAAAAGATCAAGCGGTTTTACAGGGAGACTGAGAGGTGAAAGAAGGAAAGCAGGGCAAGCAGAGCGTGCACAGAAAGATTTGCAAATAAACCTGCAAGCAGGTCATCAGTCATGATCCCCCATCCACCCGGAAGTCGCTGCGCGGCATCGACCGGGCCGGGCTTTGCAATATCGAAATAACGGAAAAAGAGAAGAGAGAGCAGCGCCGGAAAAAGTCCTCCGGGCAGAGCCACCAGCGCCAGCCACTGACCTGAAAGCTCGTCAATCGTCACGATTGACGGGTCATCGCCATGCTCCTTCTCCATCAGTGTACCAGACCATACACCGGCAACTGCTGTCAGAAAGACAAGAGAGAGCAGCACAGTCATGTCGTGAAGCGCCGGAAAAAAGAGATAGAGCAGAACCGCCGCAACACTTGTAACCGTACCGGGAGCTACAGGAAAAAATCCCAGCCCCAAACAGGTCGAAAGGATTCTGGCTGCGAGTAGCTTCATCTCAGGGGCGGCTCTGAAGATAGATCCGCCAGTTGCTCACCAGATAGGATATGCCGGTATAGACCGTAAAAACCGTCACCGCAAGCATGATATAGTCGAGATAACCGGAAAGGAGAAAACTGTTGATCGTAAGCGAAACATCCTTGCCGAAAAACGATGCCTCCTTGAGCAGGATAAGAACCATGATGACATAGACAAAAACATTTTGCGCCAGAGTCTTGTACTTCGCCTCCATGCTTGTCACTACAGGCCTGTCCTTGACTTCGGCATAAATCCTGAGAGCGGTGACCACAACATCCCTGACAACAACAAGCACCACCATCCAGAGAACAAGATAGCCCATCCAGACATAGAGCAGAAAAGCGGCTGAAATCAGCAATTTATCGGCCAGCGGATCGAGAAAAGCACCAAGTCGGGTGGTCACACCGTATTTTCTTGCATGATAACCGTCATAGAGATCGGTAAGTGATGCTACCGCAAATACAATTACCCCAACCAGCTTGTAGTAGGGATCAACCTGCAAAAGAAGCACCACAAAAACCGGAACAAGCAGAATCCTCAACGCAGTCAACTGATTGGGTATGGTCAGATATGATTCGTTCTGCTCTTTCAAACCCTGGTGGATTTTATGGTTAAATACCCCAAATAATACACGCCACCAAAGCGATGGCCCTTCGGCTCAAGATACAGTATTGAAAGCTGTTTTTCAATGTATCTGCACGACACAGAACAATATTTACCTTTTAGTCCAGCTCAACAATCGTCACTCCCGCACCGCCCTCTCCCCACTCGCCAAGTCGGAAACTCCTCACATGGCGGTGCTGCTGCAAAAACTCCGCTGTTCGCTGTCGTAAAGAGCCGGTTCCCTTGCCATGCACAATGGTGGCTGACTCAATACGGTTCAACCGCATGGTATCGATAAAACGCTCAATTGCCATGATAGCCTCATCACCGGTCATACCCCGTAAATCAACCCGTGTTGACTCGATATCTCCGGTAATGGCCGACCATGAAGCTTTTGGCTGGTGCGCTTCAGGCTCACGAACAATCTTCTTGACCTGGGTTTTAGAAGTCTTCTCGAGGTTTTTCAGTGAGGTGGTCAAGCGAAAATTACCACACCGCACCACAACACTCCCTCCGGCATTGATACTCTCAACCTCACCGGAAGTACTTGTATCGAGAATCCTCACCAGATCTCCCTCACGTATAGTTACGTCACCCTTGACCGCTGTTTCAGCAAGAAGCAGAGACTCGCTTTTTTCGGCTTCCTGCTTTTTTGCACCAAGTTTTTTCCGCGCCTCCTGCACCCTCTTGTCGTCAGAAGGAGCGCTTTTCACCTCCTGCACAATCTCCCTGATCTCCTTTCGGGCATGTTCCACCTCTTTCTGCAGCTCCCTTGAAGCGCCAAGCTTAAGATCACGCTTCTTACGCTCAAGCCTCGCCTCTTCAATACGCAGCAATCGTTCCCTCTCCTCTATCGCCTCTTTTTCCTCTCTGAGCTGCCGCTTCAAAACCCGATTCTCTTCAAGCAACCGGCTCAGCTTGTCGAGCATGCGATCAAGCCCAATCCGCTCATCCTGCATGAATCCCTTTGCCCGCTCAACCATCTCTCTCGAAAAACCCATCCGCTGCATCATGGCAAAGGCAAAACTGCTGCCTGGCAACCCCTTGACAAATCGGAAAGTAGGCACCAGCCCTGCCCGGTTGAACTCCATGGCACCGTTGACAACCCCATCTCGATCATGCGCATAAGCCTTCAGCTCCCCGAGATGCGTCGTCACAATGGTCTTGGTACCCCGACTCAGCAGCTCCTCAATCACGGCACGGGCGATAGCTCCACCCTCCTCGACATCCGTACCCGCACAAAGCTCATCGATCAGCACCAGATCCCGCGCCCCGGCAACATCCATAATCTTGCGGATTTCACCAAGATGAGAACTGAAGGTTGAAAGATCGTTCTCGATAGACTGGTCGTCACCGATCTCTATAAAAATATCGCTGAAGAGCGGAAAGACCGAACTCTCACTGCAAGGCAAGAGATACCCATGCCCCAGCATACAGCAGAGCAGACCAGCGGTCTTCATCGCCACCGACTTGCCACCGGCATTGGGCCCTGAAATCACCACTACCTGCTCCCGCTCATCCAGTTCGAGATCGAGCGGCACAACCTCCCGCTCACGGTGCGAAATCAGCAACCAGGGATGAAACCCCCTGACAATGCGAAGCATCTGCCCCTCGGAAATACCAGGAAGCACCGCTCTGGTTTCAACAGCAAAGCGCGCACGAGCATACAATGAATCAAACTCACCAAGAATACCTTCATTATGACGAAGATTTTCAAGCTCACCCCGCAGCTCATCCGACACCGCCTTGAGAATACGCTCGATCTCCCGTCGCTCGCTTATCTCCAGATCCTGAATGCGATTGCTGATCTCGAGCGTCTCGGCGGGCTCGATAAAAACCGTCTGCCCGCTCCCCGAATAATCCTGTATATAACCCGCAATCTTGTACTTGTACTCCACCCTCAGGCCAAGGGTCAACCGCCCGTTCTTGATCGCCACGGTGTCCTCCATCAGCCACCCGCTCTCCTGGCAGCGGCGAAGAAGACGCTCCATTTTCCGCCGAATCAGGTCACGACTATTTCTCAACTCCTGCCGCAGCAAAAGGAGAGCATCGCTGGCCGTATCCCGCACCCGCGACTGCTCATCGATAACACGGCGAATCGAGGTCTGAAGGCTCTTCTCAAGCCAGAGCCTTATGGTAAACTCATTGAGAAGAGGATAAACCTCACGATTGAGGTACATGAACTTGCGCAACTGCACCGACGAAAAGAGCAGATGATGGATATCCTGCAACTCCTCCGGCTCAAGATAACTCCCCAGCAGCTCCAGCTTCTTCAGGAGCGGTCGAGTGTCAGGCAAAAAAGAAAACGGAAGCGCAAGCCCCTCATCGAGCAGATTCCTCAACTCCAGCACACGCTCAAGCTCCGCCACAAGCGCCCCCCGCTCCACCTGCGGCTCCGCCGCCAGAAGCCTGTCGCGCCCCATCGCCGAAAGGCAAAAATGCGAAGCATAATCAGCAACCCGGTCAAATTCCAGCTTTTTCAGACTCACGCTATTCATTGGTACACTCTAATTCTACAAGCCCTTACGGCATTGAGATCATTAATAAACCACCCGTCAGAAACAGATGCCTCTTCACAAGCATCGCGCTGAAACCAAACATAGTAAAATTACATAAAGTTGAGCCGGTTCAGGGAATAAAAAAGTCAGGGATGATTCTGGCATTTTCCCGTTAAGGAAGGTCGGGAAAAGATAGCTGTCGAATGCCAATCGGTGGTGCCTGAGAGCGTCAATGAAAGCAAGAGTTCATAATATTCGACAGATGAATTAAGCTGGGAGAAGAGTGCTTTACACAGCGCACATATAATACTATTAAAACATTTTTTGTTCCAATAAAAACTATTGCCTATATTTTTAATAGACTTCACCACAATTGGAGCAAACAATGGACACCGTACTTGAGCGTCAAACCATCACATCAAAAGATCGTGGAGCATTAGCCAAAATGGTAATGACGCTGTTCGACCAGTGGAAACTAACGACAGAAGATCAGGCTATCCTTTTAGGACTTGCGCCAGCCAACAGGGCCGCCTTGACACGTTACCGCAAAGGCGAACCCATCGGCACCAGTCGAGACCAGTATGAACGGGTCGGTCATTTGCTGGCCATCCACAAAAATCTGCGTCTGCTGTTTCCGAAAAACCGTGATCTCGTTTATCGCTGGATATCCACGCGGAACAAGGCTTTCGATAACCTTACCCCGGTAGAAGTCATCAAAGAGTGGGGATTTGCCGGTCTCTTGATGGTGCGATTCTATCTCGACCGTGCACTTGCAATATAACAAGTCGCACCAATGGAAAAGTTATTCACCCATCTCACTGTAGCAGACATTCATCAGGAGTTGCTGCGCAACATTGTCCACCTGGGTGAATCAGAGAACCTGTTCGACGATTTGAGTAGCAACCCGGAAGAGTGGGAAGTGGCTCGTCAGGCAGAATCCGATGCAAAACCGAGCCACTATCAGTCGCACACCCCGGAAATTCATCGTCCCTTTGAAGATGCCGTATGGTACAAAGCAATAACCTGGCCATTTAAAAACCGGCAGGCAAGCCGATTTTCAGACGGTTCATTCGGTGTCTGGTATGGCAGCGACAGGCTCGAAACATCCGTCCATGAATCAGCCTGCCACTGGGTTCGGGGGTTACTCTGCGACGCTAACTTTGAAAAAGAAGAGGTCGTTACTCAGCGCCAACTCTACACCGTAAAATGTGATGCAGCTCTTCTCGATTTTCGCCAGTCCGCTGAAATCTATCCAAATCTCCTTCATAAAACCGATTACACCTTCACGCAATCCATCGGATCGAGAATCCATCGGGAAGGTCATCCCGGTCTGCTCACCTTCTCCACTCGACATGAGGGAGGAATAAATTATGCAGTGCTGAACCCCAATGTTCTCTCCAATCCAAGACCGCACAGCCAACTGAGCTATCATCTGCATGGTAAATCGATCACGGTTGAGAAAAGCCCCGGCACTCCCTGTATGGAAATCGCGATTGATATGTTGTGGTCTTGACTTCTCACGACAGCTCGGCACTTCCCCTATGCAAATTCCGCAACATTAACCGCAACGATTATTATGCTGTTGGGGATCGCTTTCTGGTACCCGACTACAAAGGAATTATCAAGAGTGTAACTGCCGCCATCAAACGCTGGCCCGAATTTGCTAAAGCAGCAGGATTGCCGATGAGAGAGGCTGAGCGAATTCAGGGCGACTTCATTCCAACGGCTGAGCGGGGATGATAGCATCAAACCCCGTTTCGAACAGAACTCCCTCTTTGGCGCTGCCATCTGATGGAAATTAAAAAAAACAACACAAACTCTTCCCATCATTCAATATATTTGATAGTTGTCGCCAGTCGCATTATAGAGGAGTGAATGCCCCCATTTTCACCGCCCGCATCCTCAGCGCGAGGCACTTATCTATCGCGTCAAGGTGGCCGGGAGAGTTTTTGATAAAACTGGAGATCACCCCATGAAAAACACGATGGCTTACCGTGGCTATAAGGCCAGCTTGGAATTTGACTCTGACGATAATATTCTGGTTGGGCGAGTACTCGGTATAGATGACCTGATAAGCTTCCATGGTGATTCAGTGGCTGAGTTTACCCAGGCATTCCATGAAGCGATAGATGATTACCTGTCGGCCTGCGAGAAGTTGGGACAGGCACCCGAAAAACCAGCGTCCGGTCGTCTCATGCTGCGAGTTAATCCCGTAGTCCATGCCGCAGCACTCAAAGCCGCCGCGCACACCGGACAAAGTCTTAACCGATAGGCTGAGCAGGTACTGCGACAAGCAACCCATTCGTGACATAAATCCTGACGGTGTAAACCTGTTCCGTACCCTGCCTTTCCGGGCCGATTTGAAACGAACTGAACTTGCAGCCCTCGAATCCATCAGTGTTTGCACTCTGAAACCTGTATATACCCTGGGAACGCCGAGCCCCAGCTCGGCACTTCTCCTTGAAGCTTCGACATGAAATGATAGGCCACACCTGATGTCGGTACAATAAAACACTAAAACGTCACTCTTCTCGAAATCTGTTGATGCCAAAAAAAGCAATGAACTCGATCACCATTCCGGTGAAAGCACACCAATTATAACTCTCATTCACCGCGGCTTTAATGTCAAACTTTACCCGGTTTGATGGTAACTTGCCACTACGAATGGTAGTTTTGGGCGGTATGAAACACCGTGATAATTGTTACCGTTGTGGCATCTGCAGTATAAACAATCAGCCAGGGGATATCCGAAAAGAACAACTCTCTTGTGCCATAAACTCGCCCGGGCTTGCCGCTTCCGGGATACAGTGTTAATTGCTTCATAGTCTTGTTGACGAGGC
>SZXY01000056.1 GCA_005843805.1 Chlorobium sp. | reverse complement strand
AAAATCCAGCAGCTTCAAACCGCCGCGCTCGACATGAACAAACAACTCCTCGAACTCAACAAACTTCTCGACACCCTCAAAAAAAGAGTCGGCCAATAACCCGCTCCACCTTACTGCATCCGTCGGAGAATCCTTTGCACCTCCTCTTCCTCAAGCGGGCACCCTGACCCGCTGTTCATCTCCCTCAACAACGGCTCAAGTTCAACAACGCCATCATCACGCATCCAGCAGGCAAGCTGAAACAGCGCATTATTGCGGTTCCCCGGCACAAACCGGTTATGGAAAAACGTCATATAACTTTTTTGCAACGATGCCTCGCTGTCCGGCCTCCGCTCCCCTCATGGTCTTGCCAAAATGTTCCCGGAATTCACTTAACCGGACACAAAAAGCAGTGGGCAAGATAGTCGAATGAGGCAGGTGGTTTGTAAAATAAACACTCTTTTCCATTGCAGGAAAAACAGGGCTGTTTGTCAATCCGGCATGCCCTGTGTGTTCACGCATCGTTGTTATGCGCAGTTCGAGTGGAAAAATATGTGGATTTCTGCTGGGGGATCGCATTTCTGCAAAACAAAAAAGCCCGTTCCGGCATTTCGGAACGGGCTTATTGTGGAGATGGCGGGAGTCGAACCCGCGTCCAGAACACTGCTCAATAAAGTCACCACACTCATCGCAGGTGTTCAGTGTTTCATGAACCGGTGCTACACCTGTAAAGTTCGGTTCACTATCCCTCTTTTATATCACCCTCCTGTTTTTTCAGGCAAAAACATTCGGGGCTTACTTGCGCGAACCGAAGCTCAAGCGCGGGTTATGCCATCCGGTGGCTTCAGAGTAAGCGCATCCCCCATCGGACGATGGCTGATTAATTAACTTGTGCTAATCAGGCAGCCATTGCATACGAATAATCGTCTGCATGTATTGTTTGCATAGACTTCTTTAACGAGTCCATCCATGCTGAAACTCGGAGTGCAACTCCACCTCACACCTGCCCTGTCGAAAGCCTGTCATCCCCATTATTGACAAAAAACATACCAACAAGAAAAGCACTCTTATATATACTTTTTCAGTGAATAGAACAACATGAATTGAGTGCTCATAATTCCCTGATAAAGTAAAAAAACAAAAAAAATACCTACCCCAAGGCGGCAGAGTTTATTTCAGCTCATAACCTTGATCCCAGAATCAGTTAAGACCCGGAAGTTCGGGAGAGTTCGCTACAAGCTGGTACTCTCCTCCCTTTGAACGCACCGAACGACTCCACATTCTTTCATAAGCGTCACTGAAAACAATCTGCTTCGAGGCGTCAGCCGTGTACCAGGCTCCCTCTTCAAACTCTGCTTCGAGTTGACCGGCAGTCCATCCTGCATAACCAAGGAAAAAGCGGATCTCCGACGGCAACATGACGCCGGTATTGAGCAGAAAACTCAGCTCGTTCTTGTCCCCTCCCCAGAAAAGCCCGGGAAGAATCTCAAGTGAGTCTTCAATGAGATCACCCCTCGAATGAAGAAAATGCACGGTATCAACCTGGACAGGTCCGCCCATGTGCAGAACTTCTTCTATCTCCTCAAATCCAGCTATGGCTTCACAAACCTTGAACTCCATAGGACGGTTCAAAATAAAACCCAAAGAACCTTTCTCATTATGCTCACACATAATCAAAACAGTCCTCTTGAAACTCGATTCAAGCATGTTGGCTGAGGCAAGCAGAAGTTTTCCGGCTTTTAGCTTGTCAAATTCGTTTACCATTCTTTTCAATCAGGTTTTTTGCTGCAAATAGTTGAGCAATTCTTCAGCATGTTCTTCAGGCTTGACTTTCGGCCACACTTTTTCAATCACTCCCTGCTCATCGATCAGGTATGTCACCCGACTTGTACCCATATACTCTTTTCCCATAAATTTTTTCTGTCCCCAGACGCCATAAGCTTCAACAATTTGCTTTTCAGGGTCTGAAACAAGCCTGAAGGGCAGATCAAACTTTTCGGCAAACTTTTTATGCTTTTTCTCATCATCGACACTTACTCCAAGAACTTCTACACCACATGTTTTAAATTTAGGCAAATTATCACGAAAAGCACAAGCTTCCTTTGTACATCCGGGTGTATCATCCTTTGGGTAGAAATAAAGCACTACCTTCCGGCCACGGTACTCTTCAAGTGAAACCAGCTTTCCATCCTGGTCTTTTGCGGAAATGGCGGGTGCTGTAACACCCTCTTTAAGTATTGACATAGATGAAACTTATTCTGGTTATAAAAGCGTTTTCCCTTGTAAATCAAACAGCGTAACTAAAAGTTTCTTTACTGCACCATGAAGCCTTATTCATTCTGCCCGGTATGTGCCGAAAAACTTGACCAGGCCATGATCGATGGTCGCCAGAGAATGTTCTGTCCCTCTTGTTCATGGGTGCATTACATCAATCCTCTTCCAGTTGCGGTTGCCTATACTGTCAATAAACATGACGAGATTCTAGTGGTACGCAGGGCGCATGAACCGGCACTCAACGAATGGGCTCTTCCGGGAGGTTTTCTTGAAGCGGGTGAAGAGCCGCACGAGGGATGCTTGCGTGAGCTGATGGAAGAGACCTCGCTTTCGGGAAAAGTTGATCGCCTGATTGGACTCTATCACCGGGAGGTCGAGATGTATGGCTCACTGCTTGTGATTGCTTACCGGGTTTTGGTTGACGATGACACCCTCAGAATCAACCACGAGCTTTTCGAAGCTGGTTTTTATCCACCCCACCTCATTCCAGAAGTGCGTATCCCTCTTCATCGAAAAATCATCATGGATGCTGCATTGCACGAAGGCGTCCGGTGAGCGGCCAGATGGAGTACCATAGAATTATTTCGAACATTCTGCCTCTGGAACAACAGGAAAAATCACACTGAAGACAGAGCCTTGGTTGACCTTGGAACGTACTTCGACATTGCCTTTATGGGCCAGCACAATATGCTTGACTATGGAGAGTCCGAGCCCGGTTCCTCCGTATTTGCGGGAACGGGCCTTGTCTACCCGGTAGAAGCGCTCAAAGATACGACCAAGATCCTGCTTCGCTATGCCAATGCCGTTGTCTTCGACTTCAAGGCGCACATAGTCACCACTTCGGAATGCGGAAATCCTGATCTTGCCGTTGCGTTCGTCAACATATTTGATGGCATTTTCAAGCAGGTTGCGTACCACAATTTCCATATATCCCGAGTCGGCATAGACCTGTGGCAGGTTTCCGGAAATATGCTGGTCAAGGCGGATCTGCTTTTTGTCGAGTGACTGCCTGAGAAGGTCTACTGATTTTGCAACAACGGAGCTGACATCGACCGCCGTGAAGTTGTATTCAATGCGGCCTGACTCGATTCTGGAGAGATCGAGCACGTCGTTGACAAGAGCGGTGAGTTGTTCGCTCTCCTGAAGGATAATCTGCAGGAAGGCTGTGGCGTGCTCGGGATCATGTATGGCTCCTTCGAGCAGGGTTTCGGTATAGCCCTTGATGCTGGTAAGCGGGGTGCGCAGTTCGTGCGAAACGCTGGAAACAAAATCGCGCCGTACCCGTTCGAGGTTGCGGAGCTTTGTGATATCGTTGAGGACAAAGACGGTTCCTTCAAATCGGTTCTCTTTCATGATCGGCATGGAACTGACCTGCATAATGCGCACTCCTTTGGAGGTCATGAGCGACATTTCCTCCTTGAGCAGCGCTGTGCGGTTGCTGTGAACCCTCGTGAAGAGTTCCTGGAGCTTGCTGTCTGAGAGCTGTCTGATCGGACGGGATTTGAACATGGCGCCTTCGATCCTGAATGTCCGCGATGCTGCAGGATTGACGAGAATGATGTCGCCTGCGGCATCGGTAACGATGATAGCCTCCCGAATACCTGAAAAAACCGCAAGGTACCACTCTTCTCTGCGTCGCATTGCTGTAATTTCATCCGACATACCGTTAAATGCACGAGCAAGCATGCCAATCTCATCACTGCGAGAGACCGGAATGGAGCCTGAGAAGTCTCCATGAATCCTTTTTTGGGCAGTTTCAGCAAGTTTCCGGAGTGGTCGGGCAAGAAACCTGGCGGTCAAGACACCCGAAACAAGGGAAAAGAAGAGCGCAAGAAAGACTCCTTTCTCTATCTCCTTGCGAATGACTGCTTCGAAAATACCTGTATCGGAGAGGGGCTTGGCAAATCTCAGAATGAACCGACCGTCAGGTTTGACAACTGAAACAGCCATATAAAGCATCTGCTCATGCACGGTTTGACTGTAGCGCGTGTCCTCCCCATAGCCTTTTTCCCGTGCACCCTTTACTTCCAACCTGTTCGAGTGGTTCTCTACAAGGGATAGTTTGGCTGAGGGAATATATGAGTCGCCAATAACCAGTCCTTCAGGATCAATAAGGGTAACGCGAAGTTCAAGCGCACGACCGACCCTCTGAGCCCATGCTTCGGCAGTGGTGTCGCTCTGCCACCCTGCGGGCTGCTGTTCGAGCATCTGTTTGTTGAAAAGAAGATCACGCCTCAGCTCGCTTTTCGTTGCCGTTGTCAGCAGTTCGGTCAACTGACGACCAAGTGAGAGATAGCTGATGAGTACTGTAAAAAAAATAATCATCCCTATTGCAACACCAAGCCTGAAAGAAACCTTAGTGTGCATGAGCTTCACCCTCTTTTTCCTCAAACTTGTAGCCAAGTCCACGGACTGTTTTAATCATTCTTCCTGTGTCACCAAGTTTTTCGCGGAGCCTGGTAATGTGAGTGTCAATGGTTCGGGTGTTGATGGTTTTGTCTACATCCCAGACATCACTGAGCAGCATCTCCCGTGACTGGGCTTCTCCCTTTCTTTTGAGCAGGGCGACAAGAAGTTTGAACTCCATCAGGGTAAGCACAAGCTCTCTTTTCTCTATCGTCACGATGTGACGGGTGAGATCGACCTCAAGAGCACCGGAGGTGAGCAACTCCTGCGTCCTCTGACCCTGGCGGCGATCACGCTTGAGGATTGCCCGCACACGGAGGTTCAGTTCACGAGGACTGAATGGCTTGACAACATAGTCGTCAATACCAAGTTCAAAGCCAAGAATCCTGTCGATCTCTTCACCTCTTGCGGTAAGCATGATAATGGGAAGATCCTTGTAGAGCTGGTGCTGCCTTATTTTCCGGCACACTTCGAAGCCGTCTATTCCCGGCAGCATGATGTCGAGCAGGACAAGGTCGAAACTTCGCCGTGCAAGCTGGTCGAGTGCATCTTCACCAGTTCCGGCAAGATGACACTTGTAGCCTGCCCGTTCGAGATTATATTCGAGAAGTTTTGCGAGGTTAAGGTCATCCTCGATAACAAGAAGCAGTGGATCTGACACAGTATTCCCTGGTTTGAATTGTTGAGGTTCAGGCTTTTGTGGGGAAAGATGAGACTCTGCCATTCATCTTCCCGCTTTCCAGCAGGCGGCCTCATGGCCAGGCTCAAAAGCTACAAGTTCAGGCTGTTCCTGTCGACAATGAGCATCGGCCTGGGGGCATCTTCCGGCAAACCGGCACCCTTCGGGCAGATTGACCGCACTCGGTACGTTGCCTTCAATCATATAGAGCCTCTCTTTCGAAGAACCAAGTCGGGGAATGGATTTCAACAACCCGCTGGTATAGGGGTGCAATGGATTGCTGAAAAGCTGCTGAACCGAACCTTTTTCGACCACTCTTGATGCATACATGACGATAACCTCCTGGCAAAGTTCAGCCACAACCCCGAAATCATGGGTAATGAGCATCACACTCATCCCGGTGTCGGACTTGAGCTTGCCGATAAGATCAAGAATCTGCGCCTGAACGGTTACATCGAGCGCAGTGGTAGGTTCATCGGCAATCAGCAGGGCTGGATTGCAGGAGAGAGCCATTGCAATCATGACCCGCTGTCGCATACCTCCCGAAAGTTCATGGGGATAGGAGCCAAACCGTTCTGCCGGGTTTGGAATGCCAACAAGATGAAGCAGTTCAACAGAGCGTTTTTTCGCTTCACTATTATTGATATCCTGATGAATGAGAATCTGTTCCATGATCTGGCTGCCGCAGGTAAAGACCGGATTGAGCGAACTCATCGGTTCCTGAAAGATCATGGCTATCTCGTTGCCTCGCAAGCGACGCATTTTGTCTTCAGAAAGCTTCAGCAGGTCGCTTCCTTTCCAGAAAATCTCACCTCCCGCAAAATATCCCGGTGGAGTGGGGACAAGACGCATGACAGAGAGTGCTGTCACCGATTTTCCGCAGCCGGACTCTCCGACAATCCCCAGCGTAGAGTTCCGCCCGAGGGAAAAGCTTACACCATCAACCGCTTTTGCAACACCATTGTCGGTTGAGTAATAGGTGCGGAGATTTTTCAGTTCAAGAATTTTTTCCATATTTAGCAATCTTTCCCGCACGCGCTGGTTTCAAGGTTATACGTTCGTTCGTTCGTTGTGTCGGGATCAAGCATGAAAATATGTTTTGTAAGCTATATATGAAAACGTTATCAGATTCGGAGTTCCAAAGCGCTGCTGTCACCAAAAGAAATCCCGCTTTTCTTATAGAGACCGTCAGAAAATCAAATCCATTCATCCTGCTGAAACAGGCCCTGCTTGAGAGTCAGCCTGACAGCCCGATCGATATCACCGGACTGCAGGGATCGCTGCCTTCGATTCTTGCAACAGGACTTTTTGCCGACATCGACTCATCACTTATGGTCGTGTGCGGACAGAACAGCTTTGAATTGTACGAAAATGATTTTGATCTTCTCCTGCCTGAAGAGAAGCTCTGCAATACCTCGGATGAACTTTCCCTTTCCATCGGTACACTGACGACGGGTAAAAAATCTGTCATACTCTCCTTTTTTGATGATCTCGATCTTCCCCTCTGCAAGCCAGGCGAAGCAGAGAACAGGATTTTCAGGCTGAAAACCGACCAGGATGCCGGGTACGAAGCCCTGAAACGCTTTCTTTCGGCACATAACTTCGAACAGAGGGAGTTTGTAGAAGATGAGGGAGAGTTCTCTGTGAGGGGCTCGATCATCGACGTTTTCCCGTTTGGAGCAAGAGAACCGTTGCGAATAGAATTTTTCGGCGATACGGTCACCTCTCTGCGTGTTTTCGACATCAACAGCCAGCTTTCTGGAAAAACAGTGCCGAAAGCTGAGCTGACAGCCAGTTTTACAGAGGATAACACCGCCTCTGCCGGGTCACTCACAACCATTCTGGACTATCTCGATCCATCAACCGTCGTCATCGTTGACGACACAATGGAACTTGCTTCAAGAAGTGACCATGATGCCCTCCTGAATGCACTTTCACGGTTCCGCTGTATCAGAATAACCGCCCTCTCTCCTTCGGCAATTGAGTTCAACTCTACTGCACAAAAAAAACTCAGTGGCAATTTCCGCATTCTTGCCACCATGCTTCAACAGAAAAGTGCGGAAAACAGAATGCCGGTGTTTGCAACCGGTTCCCGCAGGGAGATTGAGGAGTTGACCGATTTTCTTGCCGAAGAAATGACCCGCTCTGGCAATGCAGGACTCCCCGAAGCAAGCTGGGTTCCGGTCAACCTTCATACCGGCTTTACGTTTGGCACTCTTGACCTCTATACCGAATCAGACATTTTCGGCAAACTGCACTCACACAAGCGCCGGAAACGAAAAATACGGGGAATCTCACTCAAGGATCTCCAGAAACTCAAAGTGGGCGACTATGTTGTCCATGAGGATTACGGGATCGGGATTTTCAAATCCCTGGAAACCATAACGGTTGGAAACTCCGAGCAGGAGTCTGTGCTGGTCGAGTATCAAGGTGGAGACCAGTTGTTTGTCAATGTGCAGAATATCAATCTTCTCTCGAAATATACCGCTTCTGAAAGCTCCCTGCCCTCCCTCTCGAAACTTGGAAGTTCAAAATGGGCTGCCAAAAAGGATAAAGTCCGCAAGAAGCTTCGCGATATTGCCATCAACCTGATCAAGATATACGCCCAGCGCAAAATGCAGCCCGGTTTTGCCTTTGGGCCCGACTCCATTTTCATGCGTGAATTCGAGGCTGCGTTTATTTTTGATGAGACTCCCGACCAGTTCAAGGCTATTGAAGAGGTTAAAAAGGACATGCAGGAGGCTCACCCAATGGACCGGCTGATATGCGGTGACGCGGGTTTTGGAAAAACCGAGATTGCCATGAGAGCGGCATTCAAGGCTGTGGAGTCAAACAAGCAGGTTGCCATACTGACGCCCACAACCATTCTTGCACACCAGCATGCTGAATCGTTTACCAGAAGATTTGAAAACTTCCCGATTTCTATTGCCGTGCTCAGCCGTTTTGTGGTACGCAAGGATCAATTGGAAATTCTGAAAAAAATCTCGGAAGGAAAGATCGATATTGTCATTGGCACCCACAGGCTTGTATCGAAAGATGTACAGTTCAAGGATCTTGGCCTGCTTGTCATCGATGAAGAGCAGCACTTTGGCGTTGAGGTCAAAGAGAAGCTGCGCGAACAGTTCCCTGGTGTCGATACCCTGACCATGTCGGCAACTCCCATTCCAAGAACCTTACAGTTTTCAATGCTTGGCGCCCGTGACCTCTCCATTGTCTCAACTCCGCCAAAAAATCGCCAGCCGGTTGAAACGCTCATTACCGATTTTGACCCCTCCCTTATTCAGTCGGCGATCCGCAGGGAGATTCAGCGTGAAGGGCAGGTTTTTTTCCTGCACAACCGTATTTCAGCACTGGACGATATCCTCAAAACACTGCGGGAACTTGTCCCCTCTGCCCGGATTGTTTTCGCTCATGGACAGTTGCCGGCAAAAGAGCTGGAAAAGATCATGATGGACTTCATACAAAAAGAGATCGATGTACTCATCTCCACCACCATCATCGGCTCCGGACTCGACATCTCCAATGCCAATACCATCATCATCAACCGGGCGGACATGTTCGGACTCTCCGATCTCTACCAGTTGCGGGGAAGGGTGGGAAGAAGTGACAGAAAAGCTTATTGTTACCTGATCGCTCCGCCTCTGAACACTCTCAAGCGAGAAGCGATACAGCGGCTTGCTGTCATTGAAAGTTTTACGGAACTGGGATCAGGTTTCAACATCGCCCTGCGCGATCTCGATATCCGTGGAGCAGGCAACCTGCTTGGAGCCGAACAATCTGGGTATATCCATGAACTCGGCTTCGATCTCTACCAGAAAATGCTTGAAGAGACCGTGGCAGAACTAAAATCAACCGAGTTCAGTCACCTCTTTTCTGGTGAAGGCAAAGCTCCAGCAAAACCATCAAAAGCCTGTGACATTCTCTTCTTCTTTGATGCGCTCATTCCCGAATACTATCTCAATGCGACCCAGGAACGGTTTGCGTTCTATGAAAAAATCTCGAAAGCTCCATCTGAACAGAATCTCGAAGATCTTTCCGATGAACTCAAAGACCGGTTCGGCGCCCTTCCGGAAGAGGTTTCAAACCTGCTGCTGCTCTCCAAACTCAAACTTATCGGTTCAGCTCTCGGTCTTGAAAAGATCGACATCCAGCCACAAAGCGTGACACTCTTCCTGCCCGACCAGCATGATGAAAATGTTGCCAACAGGGAGTTCTTCCACTACCTGCTTGTTGCAGTTCAGGAACCCTGGATGGAGGAGTACAAACCAGGATTCAAAATGGACAAAAAAATAAAACTTCTGCTCCACCACCCTTCCGGAATGGACAAAACCCCGGCCCTGTTGATTGAGCGTTACTCAGAACTACTTAAAAAGATTGACGTTACATCAAAAGAGCAATCGGTGTGATTTTACCTTGGAATCGCCACTCCCCGACTCGTCAGGAGTTGTAAATCCTCACGTTGTATAACATCAATTCTTATTGTGATGTATAGGCACCAGCAAAGTCCATGACCGCCATATTCTGGTAGAGGCGATGCGGCCCGACATCAACTCCAACGAAATTAAAGCTCTTGTTCAGCAGATTTCTCCTGTGGCCACGAGAGGGTACACCGTCATCGATGAGCAGTGAAACAACAATTTTTCGCGCATCATCGTATCCGTAAGAAATATTCTCCCCGGCAGAG
>SZXY01000139.1 GCA_005843805.1 Chlorobium sp. | reverse complement strand
CCGTTGTTGGTACCCTCGATATGTATACCGACCGGAACAAGAAAAACCGCAAAAAGAATTTCAAGGAGCAGGCAGATGCCCTCAAGGATGAGTTTGAGCCGAAGGTAACGGAGGAAGTCCGGGCAGAAGAGAAAGTGGTCGTTGCAAAGAAACCGCTCAAAGCTGCCGGTGACGAAAAGCCGAAAGCAGTGGTACAGGATAGTGCCGTCAAAAAGAAAAAAGGGAAGAAGAAAAAGAAGCCTGAAGTTGATGACAAGGTAATTTCGGCCAACATTCGCACAACCATCAGCGGTATGGAAGATGGCACCGGTTCAGGTTCACGCCAGAAATTCCGCAGGATGCGCCGTATAGACCGTGAGCGCGAGCATGAAGAGGCAGAAGCTTTCCGTGAGTCCCAGCGCATGATTGTCCGGGTTACCGAGTATGCTTCGCCGCATGAACTGGCAGAGCTTATGGGGGTTACGGCAAAGGACATTATTCAGAAGTGTTTTTCGCTTGGCAAGTTTGTTACCATCAATCAGCGGCTTGACCGCGAATCGATTGAACTGATTGCCCTTGAGTTTGGTTTCGAGGCAGAGTTTATATCCGAGGTAGAGGCAACAGCAGTTCATGTAGAGGATGATGCTGAAGCTGATTTGCAGACACGTCCTCCGGTCGTTACCATCATGGGTCATGTTGATCACGGCAAGACTTCATTACTTGATTATATCCGAAGCAGCAAGGTCGTTGCTGGTGAGTCGGGTGGTATTACCCAGCATATTGGCGCTTACGAAGTGACGGTTGAAGGCAACAGGAAAATAACCTTTCTCGACACTCCGGGTCATGAAGCCTTTACGGCCATGCGAGCCAGGGGTGCGCAGGTAACCGATATCGTCATCCTTGTCGTTGCGGCTGATGACAGTGTGATGCCCCAGACCATCGAGGCAATCAATCATGCAAAGGCTGCTGGAGTACCGATTGTTGTCGCGCTCAATAAAATTGACAAGGTCGAGGCCAATCCCGAGAAAATCAAAACCCAGCTTTCTGAAGCCGGTGTGCTTGTTGAAGAGTGGGGCGGAGAGTACCAGTGCCAGGAAATTTCTGCCAAAAAAGGTATCGGTATTGCCGAACTGATGGAAAAAGTTTTGACAGAAGCTGAAATGCGTGAGCTCAGGGGTAATTATTCTCCCGATGTCATGGCCAGTGGAATTATTGTCGAGTCAGAGCTTGACAAAGGCAAAGGCGTTATTTCAACGGTTCTTGTCCAGAGAGGATTACTCAAGGTTGGCGATCCCTTTGTTGCCGGCAATACCATGGGCAAGGTTCGTGCCCTTATGGATGAACGCGGCAAGAGAATTCCTTTTGCCAGCCCTTCACAGCCGGTCAGGGTGCTTGGATTTGAAGATCTTCCGCAATCAGGCGACGCCCTGACGGTTATGATAACCGACAGGGAGGCACGTGACCTTGCCCAGAAACGGCAGGTTATTCGCCGCGAGCATGACTTCCGTCGCAGTACGCGAGTCAAGCTTGACAGTATTGCTCGCCAGATCAAGGAGGGGCTGATGAAAGAGCTGAGCGTCATTATCAAGGCTGATACTGACGGCTCCATTCAGGCTCTGGCAGACGGTCTCATGAAAATCCAGAACGAAGAGGTCAAGGTACAGATTATTCATCAGGGAGTTGGTCAGATTACGGAAACTGACGTGCTTCTTGCTGCAGCTTCCGATGCCATTATTATCGGTTTCAGGGTTCGACCAAATGTCAACGCCAAAAAGCTTGCAGAAAAGGAAGATCTCGATGTTCGCTTCTACAGTGTCATTTATCATGTGCTTGAAGATGTCGAGAAGGCGCTTGAGGGCATGCTCTCTCCTGAACTCCATGAAGAGAGTCTTGGTTCTCTTGAAATCCGCCAGGTCTTTAAAGTGCCCAAGGTTGGCAACGTCGCAGGATGTTATATGCTTGAAGGCAAGATTTTCCGTGACTCCAAGGTACGTCTGCTCCGGGACGGAGTTCAGATATACGAAGGACAGCTTGAAGCGCTCAGGCGGTTCAAGGATGATGTCAAAGAGGTCGATGCAGGTTATGAATGCGGTCTGAGTCTCAAGAATTATGATGATATAAAGGTTGGCGACATTGTTGAGGCTTACAAGATTGTCGAGAAAAAACGGAAACTGTGAACATATTATTGTTGATCTATGTCGATACGTACGGAGAAAGTTGCATCACTGCTTCAGCAGGAACTCGGGGCAATCCTTCAAAAGGAGCTGCCCCGAAGTGGACCGATCATTACTGTTGTCGAAGTGAAGGTAACGGCTGACCTGGGTATCGCACGGATTTATGTTTCCATTATCGGTACGCCGAAAGAGCAGGCCGAAGCCATTGCATTACTGAAGGAAGAGACAAAGAGTATCAGAAAAATCCTTTCAGCAAGGATTCGGCATCATTTCCGGCGTATTCCGGAACTTGAATTCCATGAGGATCGCCTCTATGAGCGGGCAAACAGGATCGAGCAGCTTTTGAACGAGGTGAGAAAAGGTTCCGTTGAAAACGGTTAACAGAGAGTTTTTTGTCAGCGTCCATGGATGAACAGCCTAACAGAGAGCATCTTCGTTGTGGAGATGATTTTCTCCTGATTGACAAGCCTTTGGACTGGACATCGTTTGATGTTGTTGCCAAAATCAGGAATACCTTCAAGCGGAGCGGACAGAAGTGCAAGGTTGGCCATTGCGGAACTCTTGATCCCAAAGCCACAGGCCTTTTGATTCTTGCTTCAGGCAGGAAAACCAAAGAAATTGCCACTCTTGAAACGCTTGACAAGGTGTATGATGGCGTTATAAAGCTCGGTGTCATGACGGAAAGTCATGATACTGAAACTGCCGAGTACGCTCAGTGCAGCGTGGAACATTTGACGGATACAGAGATCAGGGCGGCAGCTTCAGCCCTGGTTGGCGTTCACCAGCAGCAGCCACCCATGCATTCGGCTTCATGGCACAACGGAAAGCGCCTCTATGAACATGCCAGAAAGGGAGAGGTGATCAAGGAGAGAAAAGCAAAGGAAATCGTTATCCATCGATTTACGATTGATCGTATTGAGCTTCCGATGATTTATTTTACCCTTCATGTTTCCAAAGGTGCCTATATCAGGGTTATTGCGCATGATTTCGGCCAGGCCCTTGGTGTTGGAGGCTACCTGACTGTCCTCAGGAGAGTTGCTATCGGCAGCTATCTTTTGAGTTCTGCCAGAACGGTATCCGAGGTCATTGAAGATATTCTCCAGCACTCGTCAACCATTGATCCATGAAGGGAGAGAAAAGGAACTATGCGTATTGTTGAGTATGACAATCACAATGTCTATAGCTATGGCTCCCTTACACCGGTCGATTTTGCTTCTGTCGCTTCAGTGGTAACGATAGGTTCCTTTGATGGTGTGCATAAAGGGCATCGCATGATTATTGCTCGTATGGTTGCCCGCGCAGAAAGCCGCAGTCTGAGAAGTGTTGTGGTGACCTTTGAGCCACATCCAAGAAGAGTTCTCAATGCTTCACTCTCAGCTTCTCCCGGACTGTTGACCACCCTTGATGAAAAAATTGATCTTCTAAGAGGAGAAAGGGTTGATCTTCTGTTTGTTGTGCGTTTTACCGAGGAATTTGCCTCACGCAGCTCGGAAGATTTTATCAGAAATGTTCTTGTCAGGTTGCTTGGAGCAAAAAGCATCATTGTAGGATATGATCATGGCTTCGGTCGTAACCGGAGCGGGAGCGGCAAGACACTCGAGTCTTTGGGGGGCGAACTTGGTTTTGACGTTGAGGTGATTGATGAGGTACTGATCGGCCATGAACATTTTTCAAGTACAAGGATAAGAAAACTGCTTGAAAACGGTATGATCGCGGAAGCCAATGAATTTCTTGGTTCTCCCTACATGATCAGTGGTACTGTCATTGAGGGAGAGCAGCGTGGACGGGAAATCGGATTTCCGACAGTGAATCTTCAACTCTCCGATCCAGACAAGTTGCTCCCGCGTGCAGGTGTTTACCTGGCCCGTACGGAGGTAAACGGGAGCTCTTTTATGGCCATGATGAATGTCGGTGTACGTCCGACAGTTTCGTCTGACGGCATTAAAACAGTTGAAGCCCATATTTTGCGCTATAGCGGAAACTTGTACGGAAGCTTTCTCTGCTTCAATCTGCTCAGCTTCATCCGGGAGGAGAAAAAATTTTCCTCATTTGAAGAGCTGAAAATCCAGCTTGAAAAAGATAAAAAAGCGGTAGAGTTGTATTGTTAATAATATTATATTAAAGGTCAACCGATTTAACATAACATAAGAAGAGATATGAGCCTGACAAAAGAACATAAAGCGGAAGTTATCAAGCAGTTCGGTGGTTCAGACCTGAATACCGGAAAATCCGAGGTTCAGGTGGCGTTATACACCCGCAGAATCACAGATCTTACCGGTCATTTGCAGTTGCACCTCAAGGACAAGCATTCCCGTCGTGGACTCTTGATGCTGGTAGCCAAGCGCAAGAAAATCCTGAATTATCTGAAAAATGTCGATATCGACCGTTACCGCAAGGTGATTGCCGAACTTGATCTTCGCAAGTAACCCGACTATTTGAACTCTTTTTGCCCGATCTCTGCAGGCTCACACCCTGCAGGTTGTCTTTTTAACAAAGAACGCAACAGGGGAAACTATGTTGGAAAGTATGACCGGATATGGCAGTGCGGAGTCAGTTGAAAGCGGTGTTCGGACTCTTGTAGAGTTGCGTTCGGTAAATAACCGGTTCGCTGAGATCAGTGTGAAGCTTCCTCGTCAGTTGCTTTCTTTTGAACTTGAAGTAAGGGAAATGATCCGGGCGCATTTTCAGCGCGGGAAAATTGCAGCTTTTATTCAAATTCAGCTTGATGAGGAACATCCTCTCTCTGTCAGTGTCAATGTTTCGAAAGTAAAAGCCTATAAAGAGTTACTTGACACGATCAAGAGAGAAGCAGCTCTTGATGCTCCCGTCCTCCTTGAGCATTTGCTCCGGTTTCCGGAAATATTGGATAACGGTTCTTCCTCGGTGGACAACGCAGACAAGCTTTGGCCAATCGTCAAAAATCTTTTACAGGACGCGATTGCTCGTCTCAAGGCTATGAGACGCAGGGAAGGTGAGGAGCTTTCGGTGGATTTCAGTGAAAGAATTACTGAAATCGAAAAAACCCTTCAGCTTATTGCGACCCTTGCTGCCGATAATCTTGAAGCGGTAAGAAAACGACTTGCTGCAAAAGTAGAGGCTGTTGCCGGAAAAGATCTGGTCTACAGCCGGGATCGTCTTGAAATGGAACTGGTGCTTGCTGCCGATAAACTCGATATTACAGAGGAGTTAATACGGTTTGCCAGTCATAACAAGTTTTTTCTTGAAGAGTTGCGCAACGATGAGAGCGGAACCGGCAGAAAACTGAATTTTCTGCTACAGGAGCAGTTGCGTGAAGCAAACACCATTGCATCAAAATCCCAGAATGCTGAAATTTCCCAGAAAATTGTTCAGATCAAGGAAGATCTGGAGAAAATCAGGGAACAATTACAAAATATAGAGTAATAATATGGTTCAAGAGAGGCAACAGCGAGGGAAACTTATTGTTTTTTCAGCTCCATCGGGGACGGGAAAATCAACAATTGCCCGGCTGGTGCTCGATCGTATTGAGAATCTCCGGTTTTCAGTATCGGCCACGACCCGACAGAAAAGAGCAGGCGAGGAAGAGGGCGTCAACTATTATTTTCTTTGCAAGGAAGAGTTTGAGCAAAAGATCCGGAATGGAGGCTTCATTGAACATGAATTCTTTTTTGACAACCATTACGGTACCCTGCTTGATAAAACACAGGAAGTTATTGATGCTGGTGCCCATATTCTGCTTGATCTCGATGTCAAGGGTGCACTGAATCTTAAACGTCTCTTTCCCGAAAATTCATTACTGCTCTTTTTCAAGCCACCCAGTATGGAGATCCTGAAACAGAGACTTCAAGGGCGGGGCAGTGAAGATGAAGAGGGGCTGAAACTCCGTCTTGAGCGTGCCCGGCTGGAGCTGGAATATGCAGACAAGTTTGATGAGGTAATAGTCAACGACAATCTTGACCGGACGGTTGAGAGTGTTACGGCAATAATCAGCAAATTTCTTTATAACACGTAAAAATAAGTGCAATGTCGGTTAAACCGGTTGACCTGAACAAGTTGAGAAGTGCGCACTCGAATTTGTACGAGACAGTGGTCGCAATTTCCAAAAAAGCAAAAAGAATACATGATGAAGAGAGGGCTGAACTTGAAGAGAAGCTTCTGCCCTACAAGGAGATGATTCGCAATCCGAGCAGCGAATCCGAGTCGGACAAGGTGTTTCCCGAACAGATAGCCATCAGCCTTGAATTTGAAATCCGTGAAAAGGCATCGCACAAGGCTGTTGCCGAGTACTTTGATCGCAAATACGATTATACCCTGGAAAAAACCGTAGAGAAAAAGGTCATTCAAGTTGAAGAAGATGATGAAACTGACGGGGATTAACCAGATTACCCTTCGTGTCAATGACCTGCGCATGGCCGAAGAATTTTACGGAGGCATTCTTGGCCTCAAGCTTGACCACAGGGTTGGTGCAAATATTACTTATCTGCGCATAAATTCGGACATGCTGGTGCTGGTGAAGGCTGAAACACGCGGTTCTCCTGAAGCAAGGGATATCAGGGTCGATCACTTCGGGTTCAGGCTCTCTTCAGATGCCGAAGTGGATGCCGCCGCAGTTTATCTGGACGACAGAGGGGTGCATCTTGTTACCCGTCCAGCTCATCGCCGTGAAGGCAGAGCCTTTTTTGTCATGGATCCCGACGGTAATCTCGTTGAATTCTACTCCATGCGTGATACAGGTATAAATAACGATAGCGCCGATATCGATATCTCCTCACCGAACGTTCACGTTGCTCCCAACCGTCCGAAAATAGCAGAAGAGAGCGATAGTGCGGAAGTCAAAAAAAGCCGTCGTTCCAGAAAATAAACCAGTAGTGTATCTCTTTTTCAACAGCCGGATTTTCAATCCGGCGTGGCTTGGATATCTTTATTGCTCCAGGAGCAGCCGTTCGGCTTCAATGAGTTGTTCCGGGGTATTGATGCCGATGATTTCATCCGGATTGTCAGTCCTGAAGGCGCATACCTTCTGGCCGTTCTGGAAACAGATACCGAAAACATCGGTCAGATAGTACTCTTTCTGGGCATTGTTTGTCCCGATCTGCCTCAGAGCCTTGAAAAGCAAGGATGCATTGAACGCATAAACACCGGAATTAATCTCACGAACTGCACGCTCTTCCTCTGAAGCATCCTTTTGTTCCACAATTTTCAGGACACTGTCACTCTGTTTCTCCCTGATAACTCTGCCGTACCCGGTTGGATCACCCAGCTCTGCGGTCAGGACTGTGGCTGTGGCATTGGCAGATCGGTGAAATGCAATCAGTTTTTGCAGTGTACTGGCTTTGACCAAAGGCGCGTCTCCAGACAGAATGAGTACCTCACCTTCAAAATTGCCGAGATTAGCTTCTGCTTGCATGATAGCATGACCGGTTCCAAGTTGCGGTTCCTGCAGTGCGGTGGTTACAGGGTACGCTGCAACAGCCTTCTTGACCAGTTCCGCCTGGTGTCCGATAATGAGAACTATTTTTTCGGGATCAAGAAGGGAGGCTGTATCGAGCACATATTCGATTAATGGACGTCCGTTGGCAGGGTGCAGCACTTTTGGCAGCTCTGACTGCATTCGTGTACCTTTTCCGGCAGCCATGATGATTACAGCAAGGGCCATGGATTCTTTATAATTTTTGTGTTAGCCGGGAGAGGAGCACAACATTACGATAACTCTTCATCTTCCTCGCCTACACGGTGACGCCGCTTCGGGTTGTTATGCCTGTCGACAATCAGCACCATCGGTTTGTAGTTTCGAGCTTCTGCCTCTTCCATCACGGCAAAGGTCATGATAATAATCTCATCTCCAACCAGCGCACAACGTGCGGCAGCACCATTGAGCTGAATTTCCCTTGATCCCTGAGCGCCTTTGATAATGTAGGTTTCAAACCGCTCGCCATTGTTGTTGTTGACAACAAGGACTTTTTCATTGGGAATCATATCGACCATTTCAAGAAGCTCATTGTCGATAGTGATGCTGCCTTCATATTCAAGGTCACCACTTGTCACAATAGCGTTGTGGATTTTTGATTTCAATACGTGTAATTTCATTGAACTGACAAACTTTCATTATTGTTTTATAAATGCTTCACCGCTTCCCCTGAAAATCCGATACCTTTTCAACTCCTGGTCACTTTCAAATCCATAACCCCTCACGGTTTCAGCAGGCTTGGAAATGGTAACAAACCTGTCTGAACGAATCATGTTGTCTTTGGCTGTCCGTTTTGCATACCCGGTTTTTATGACAGTTGTGCCTCCGGAAGTAATGACAACGTTACCAATAGCTTCAATATCCTGATTATCATGAATAACAGCCTCTTCGGCCGTTATGGTTGTCGAGGTATGGCCGTTGGCGTCAAAGAGGGTAACCTTGATTCCCCTGTCAAGATGATGTTCACTACCGGTGTTGATTTTGAATTCAGCGCCGTGCCCTGCTTCAATGACTCCACGTTTGATACCTGATTCTGTAATGGCAAGTGTGACAGCCCAGCTCTCCTGAAGGGGATGATTGATCCCCACAAAGCTTGTTTCCGGAGTGCGGCGCTCCTTCCGTGGATTGCCGCACCCCATGGCAACTATCAGCATAAGATGCAGAAAAAGAACGATAAACTTTTTCAAGGCGGAAGAATAATTACTGCTGAATATTTAACTGGTTTATCACCTTGGCAGTAAGGTCATGCTCAGGAGTTGTGTACCAGGATGCGTTTTTTTCAACAACGACCGAGAACCCTTCCTGTTGAGCAATTACCTTGATTGCAGCGACGATTTTATCACGGATCGGAGTCGTCAGATCCTGTTCTTTTTTCTGAAGAAGAGCGTTTTGCTCCTGCTGATAATTCTGGGCAGCCTGGGCTTTAAGCTTTACCTCATTCTCTTTTTGTGCTTTTACTGCAGGCTTGGTAGATGGTGGCAGTTGCCTGTATTCAGCAGTGGCTTTCTGGAAAGCCAGTTCAAGACGTGCAAGCTCTTTTTGTATTGGAGCCACTGTTGCCTGCAGAGTGGAGGCAGCCTGTTTGGTTTCAGGCAACATTTGCTGGATTTTAGGGAAATCAACGACACCGACCTTTCCACTATCCTGTTGTGCGGCAAACGAAAGAGGAGAACCGAGCAAAAGGCTCACGGTAACAGCCATTACGACACGGCGGGAAAACGCTATAAATTCTCTTGAATGATTCATCAAATCAATGGTTAAGGTTATCATTTTAATGAGTTGCTAATGCATAATGGCCATGTTGCCACTATTAATACATTCAAAGGTAATAATTCCCAGGTAAAAAACTATGAAAAGCTCAACAGCCTTTACGTTTAAAGAGTTAAACCGACATTGACAGGAGAAATGAAGATTTTTTTCGCCGAGACTGGGGAGGTCATGATTGCTGGTATTGAGAGGTGTTTTGCGGGATTCTTATCGCTTGATATTGTTCAGGAAAAACTGTCCTGGTTGTTGCAAGACTGCCGCTTTCAATTCAAGTTCAAACAGGTGAACCAGAAGGGATGAGAGATCGAAGCCTGATGCTATGGCAAGTACATCAATATGAACAGGCTCTGAACTCATGCAACGCAGGATATGCTCTTCCTCCGGACTGAACCTGTTGGCAGGAGGAGCGCTATATGCTATTTCTGCTTTGGTGGAACAAGCCTTTCTAAATTGAGGCCCAAGTTCAGTCAGGATATCCTCAGCGCTCATGACTGGCTTTGCCACTCCCTGCTGGATAAGCTTGTTTGTTCCACGAGAGGCAGGTGAAAAAATGCTTCCGGGAACGGCAAAAACCTCCCGGTTCTGCTCAAGGGCGGTTGCAGCCGTAATCAGCGATCCGCCCTTCAGATCAGATTCCACGACGAGGGTTCCCGAAGAGAATCCCGATATGATGCGATTACGTTTTGGGAATTTTCCGGGTGAAAGTTCAGAGCCAATCCACTCCTCGGAAACGAGAGCACCCTCTTCAATGATTTTCGGCCACAGCTTTCCTTTCGGATCAGTATAGATGGTTTCAACGCCGCTTGCAAGAACGGCAACAGTTCTTCCTCCATTCTCCAATGTAGCGCTGTGAGCTGCACTATCGATACCGTAAGCCAGTCCGCTGAAGATGACCACTCCACTCCTGACAAGATCACGGCAGAGCTTTGCCACACATTGCTTGCCATACTGCGAAGCCTGTCTGGTACCAACAACCGCAAGAGTGGGAGTATCGGCAAGAGGAAGTGTGCCCCGGACAAAGAGGCAGGGAGGTGGATCATAAATTTCCTTTAACAGGGGAGGGTAATCAGTGTCAAGAATGGTTACAATGCTTGCCTTGTAACGCTGCAGCAGCGCAATCTGCTTTCCCGCCGATTGTTCTGCTGCATGGCGTGTCGAACTATTGTGAAGAAAATTATAGATATCCAGTGCCAGAGGTTTTCCAATTCCAGGAACCTTCATAAGCTCATCCACATCCAGATAGAGTACATCTGAAAGGTTATCGAGATGAGCTGTGATTGCCTTGATTCTTGCTGGACCAATACCCGGAATCAGGGTCAGCACCAGCAGCAGCACCTTGTTTTCCATTACCGGGGTGGTTGACATGATGCACCGAAAAACTCAGAAATTCCTTTTCATGAGAATGTTTGCAAACCCTTTCAGGTACTCTCTTCCTTCAGCATGGGGAAGCTGCTCGATTGCCGAAAGAGCCTCTTCGGTGTGTGTGTTTATCAGTGCAGCAGTTTCCTTCAAAACGCCGCATCGTTCAAAGACAGCTTTCACTTCAGGCACCCTTTCGGCCCCGATTCCTTTATTCTGGATGATTGAGTGAAGGAGATCACGATCTTTTCCTGAACTCAACTCGATAGAGCGGAGCAGAAGGTAGGTTTTTTTGCCATTGATGACATCGCCGCCAGCCATTTTGCCTGACTTGCCATTATCAGCCATGATGTCGAGGTAATCATCCTGTATCTGGAACGCCCTTCCGATTTTTTCACCAAACAGCACCAGATTCCGGAGTTGTTCATCCGTTGCATTGCCAGCAACGCCGCCAGCCTCAAGAGCGGCTGAAATAAGGCGTCCGGTCTTCTTTGCAATCATGTCGAGGTAGTCCTCAATCGTGGTATCTTTTTTCTCTTCCAGTTCCATGTCGAGCGCCTGCCCCTCACAAATTGTGATATTGGCATCGTTGAGAATATGAATAAGTTCAGCGTGACGGTCGCTTTTCGCCTGCAGGGCAAGCTCATAAGCGTAGGCAATCATCATGTCACCCGTCAGGATAGCGGCATTGACATTCCACTCCTTGTGAACCGTAGGTCTGCCGTGACGGAGATCAGCCTGGTCCATGATATCGTCATGAATCAGGGTAAAGTTATGCAGGATTTCAACAGCCAGAGCTACTTCAAGAGCGTGCTCCGAAGAACCACAAACAGCTTCTGAAGCCAGCAGTGTAAGAAACGGCCGGATTCTCTTTCCCTTCCCTTCAAGAATATACCTCGCAGGAGCATAAAGGGTGCATGGACTCTCCTTGTCGAAACAGGTTCCGAGAGCATCATTGATCCTTGAGTGGTACTGACGGTACTTTTTGTCAACAAGTTCCTGTGTTATAGGCATCGTCATTATGAGGTCGGTCATGGTTTAATGATTAGGCGTTTGCAGCGAAGTTCTTCTGTTTTAGCAGAACCAGTCAGGAACATCACTGCCCGGAGATCGTTCAGCCAGGTTTCAATAGTCTCTTCAAGCGCGCCTTCATGAAGGGCCTTGAGAATATACCTCGCCGAAGCGGCAAGTTGCGCACCAAGCGCCAATGATTTAGCAATATCTATGCCGCTGTGGATTCCACCCGAAGCGATAATTTCAATTTCAGAAAAATCAGGATACTTATTTTTAAGCTCACTGATATCAAACAAGCATTGAGCTGTAGGAACTCCCCAGTTCAACAGCTCATCGAGAGCTGGCAAGCTGAACCGTTTTTCCTGTCCAAACTCTCTTGTATAGCGGATCTCCTCAACCTTCTGCCAACTGATGCCACCAGCACCAGCCACATCAATCACTTTAACGCCAGCCTCAAGAAGCTTGAGGGCAGCAGCAGCCGAAATGCCGCATCCCACCTCTTTTGCAATCACCGGAACGGAAATTTTTGCCGTGATGATGGCGAGTCGATCAAGAAAATGGCTGAAATCAGTATTCCCTTCAGGCTGAAAAAGCTCCTGTGCCGCATTGAGATGAACGATAAGCCCGTCAGCTTCCAGAAGATCGAGCATGATCGCGATCTCATTGTCGGTTAACCCTTTGGCAACTTCCGGCGCACCGATATTGGCAAAAATCTGCACGGACGGGGCATATTTTCTTACTATGGCAAAACTTTCCCGATACGACGAATTTTCAAGTGCCTGGCGCATGCTGCCAACACCAAGCGGAATACCAAACCGTTCAGCAGCCTCTGCAAGACGCTGGTTCAGGGTTGCCGCTTCGCTGTACCCGCCCGTCATGGAAGAGATCATCAGCGGTGCATTGATCTTTCTGCCAAGAAAGGTCGTCGAAAGGTCAACCTCCGAAAAAGCAATTTCCGGCAAGGCATTATGCTCAAACTCAAGCTTCTCAAACCCTGTGGTTTTTCCGCTGAAGGCCACCTCACCATGCAGGCAGATATCCACATGGCTTTGCTTCCGCTCGATTGTTCTGTTACCTGTTCTGTCGCTCATGCCGTCCCGGATAAGTTCCTTGCAGGAATTGTAAAATGTACAACTTAATAAAAATATCCCATATTCATGAACCCGTAATAACAGAAGAGGCTCCGCAACCCCTTTATTTGTTGAATCGCAAGAGCCTGGTGCCTGCTTTTCCCTTGTCATCGGCTTTCATTTTATCTGCCCCAACTCCGTGACACCTGATTTCATGGTATATTGAAAGGTATATCGCATTGGTAAAAGATCAAACACTATGACTCTGCAAATGAGGAGGCGATGATGAATACAAAAGAGATACTTGAGCAGGCAATGGCCCTCAAGCCGGTCTATCGACTGATTATTATCGATGGATTACTGCGAAGCCTTGATGAGCCCGACCCGAAAATTAATGAACTATGGGTTGAAGAGGCAGAGAAACGTCTCAAAAGCTACAGGGAAGGTCTGCTTGAAGCTATTCCGATGGAAGAAGTTTTCATCAAATCCTGAACATGACCATGTTCTTTGAAGATGAAGATAATGCACTTCCAGCCGCAGAGAAAACCAGGCGTCATCTCTTTTATGGAGAGGTGTTGTTCAATTTCCCGAAAAAATTTGGAGACAGCTTTACCAAGCTTGCTGAACTGGTCAACAAGAGGCGCTGCAAAGAACCATCCAGCTTTTGAGTTCTTGCTTTTTGCTTTCCTGTGAAATACGTACATTTCTTTGACTGACACAGTGTCCTTATCAAAAGCTTTTCTGAAAGTATCTGTCAAAAACAGAAACGCTGTGATACGTTTTGGCTTTTTTTCATGACGGCCACGGAGGTACAGCATCAACTGTGCGAACTGTTTCGGAAGTTAGAAGCAACAAGAGGTGAGTATCATGATGATGAATTTTCTGGGTGTGATATAAAATGAGCAGAATTAAGATACAGAATTTCGGCCCTATAAAAAAAGGGTATGAGGAGAATGATGGCTGGATTGATGTCCAAAAGGTTACCGTTTTTATCGGTAATCAGGGTTCGGGAAAAAGCACGGTAGCAAAGTTGATATCAACCTTTACCTGGATTGAAAAAGCCTTGGTAAGGGGTGATTACAATAAAAAATGGTTCGAGAAGAAGAACAAACTTAAAAATCAGTTCCTGAATTACCATCGTATAGAAAGCTACCTTAAAACCAATGGCAAAGATAACAGCGCCATTGAATATGAAGGTGACGCCTATTCTGTCAAGTATGACAATGGCAGGTTGATCATTAATGAAGTTTCTAGCAAACCGTATCCACTGCCTCAGATAATGTATGTGCCTGCGGAACGAAACTTTATTGCCTATGTTAAAACACCAAAAGAGTTAAAGCTTTCATCTGCATCATTGAAGGAGTTCCTGACCGAGTTTGATAATGCAAAGAATGAAATGAAAGGATTGGAAAAACTTCCTGTCAACGACGTTGATATTGAATACGACAAACTCAACGATACGCTCAATTTAAAAGGAGATGGTTACAAGGTAAAGCTAACTGATGTTTCGAGTGGATTTCAGTCACTTGTTCCATTGTATATGGTTTCAGGATATTTGGCAAACTCTGTTAAAAAGCAGAGCGAATCCAGTAAAGAACCAATGAGCAGTGAAGAGATGCAGCGCTTTAAAAAAGGTTTTGAAGAAATCTGGAGTAATGAAAGTTTAACAGATGAACAATAGAGAGTTGCTATCACTGTGCTTTCATCCAGATTCAATAAAACAGCTTTTATCAATATTGTTGAAGAACCAGAACAGAATTTGTTTCCAAACTCTCAATGGCAGGTGCTTCAGAGCCTCCTGAAGTTTAATGGTATGAATACAGGTAACAAATTGATAATGACTACCCATAGCCCTTACATTATCAACTATTTAAGCGTAGCAATTCAAGGAAAATATCTGGAAGGCCAGATAAAAAAATCAGAAAGAAAGCTGCTGATGCTGCCGAAGTTGTATAAGCTTATTCCTGAAAAAGTTTTGCTTTCAGATGATAGTGTCATCGTATTTCAATTGAACGAAAAGGATGGCACTATTAAAAAACTGGATTCTGTTGAAGGAATACCTTCTGACAGAAATTATTTGAATGATATGCTTGCCGAAGGAAATCATCTTTTTGATTCACTTCTTGAAATTGAGCAAGAGCTATGAGGGTGAATTTTTTTGACACAGAGTGCAGGGAGCCTTCAAGGAGTGACGAGCTTTTTGGAATATGCGATGATGAGAATGGAACAAAGGCTTATACCAATGCTACTGATAGTGCCAGGTGGAATGCAAAAGTTATAAATTGTAATCAGGTTGCTATTTCCTTCACAGCGATTGACTATTGCGTAATTGTCTTTAAGGATGGCACAAAGGATAAGGAAAGCACTTGTGACGGCCTGCTTTCATTTTCTGATACTCTCTTTTTGGTTGAACTGAAAAAGCAAGGCACAGGCGGTTGGCTCCCTGATGCAAAAAAGCAATTAGAAAATACAGTCAAGCTGCTTCGTGCGAACCACAATCTTGAAGGGTTCAGGTACAAGAAGGCTTGTGCTTGCAACAAAAGGCATCCCGGTTTTACGGTTATTGATGCAGCAGAGAAAAAAGCTTTTTTTCAAAGAACTGGTTTCAGAATTGATGCGCAAGCTGAAATAGTGATTAAATGATAATGGGTTTAATAAAAGAACAGGACGGCGTTGATCTTATCATACAAAGTCCGCCATTGAATGACAAGGAAAGGAAAGAGATAAGTGAGTTTATTCGAGCCAGAAAATTGCAAAAAAAGAAAGTGGTTAAAAGAGTGGTTTTGAAAAAATCACCAAAGATAAATGCGAGATAATCCTTATCCCAACGAGGGTTACAATCTGTTTTATAGATTGCTATAAAAATTATCACTACTGTGATGATTACTGATACACAGAGAAGAAGCCAAATAGTAAGGAAAATTAATCAAATTCCTGCTGATAAATTGAAAGAGTTAGATGACTTTTTATCTAAACTTGAAAGAAGGAAATATAAAAAAATCTAAAACCTTATCATTTGCTGGAGCATGGCAAAATATTGACGATACTGTATTTAATGAATTTACAACTAAATTGATAAGCAATCGTCAAAGAAACAGGAGAAGAATTGATGAATAGAGTGCTTGTCGATGCTGATATTTTATCTTGTTATTTTAAGGTCGATGAAACAGGTTCTATACTTCTGAAGTATAAGCCAATATTGGAGGGAGTATCTAAAGTTTTTATTGGATATCTGCCGGGACTCTAAAGTCATGGTTATCAGTCAGAAAATATTTTATTAATGCGTCATAGTATCAATGCAATATATAATAAATCTGATTTTGATTTAAATGTGCAGGATATTTGCAAAGAGTACATTAAGAAAATATTGGGAGAAGCATCCTGATGTTGAGCAGCATTTGAAGACATGGTATGATACAGTAATGAATTCTGACTGGAAATCTCCTAATGAGGTTAAGCAGACTTATGCTAATGCCAGTATCCTGAAAGATAACCGGATTATTTTTAACATAAAAGAAAACTCGTATAGAATAGTTGCAAAATTTAATTTTGAAAAACAATGGATTTTTATCCGATTCATTGGAACTCATCAGGAATATAATGAAATTGATGCAAATATAATTTAAATGTCAAGAGCTATGAATATTAAACCGATAAAAACAGAAGATGATTACCAAATGGCATTAAAAAGATTAGAGGTTATTTTTGATGCAATAGTGGGAACAGAAGAAAGTGATGAAGCTGATATACTTGGATTAATGATTGATGAATATGAGAAAAAGCATTATTTTGTAGAAGCTCCAGATCCGATTGAAGCGATCAAGATTCGAATGGAAGAAATGCAATTAACTCAAAGTGACCTTGTTGATGCAATCGGTGGCAAAAGCAGGGTTTCGGAAGTTCTTGGACGTAAACGTAAATTGACTGTTGAGATGATCAGAAAATTGACCCCGAAATTGAATCTTTCTGCTGATTTATTGATTCATGATTATCAGTTGACAAGATAACTTTTTCAAGTGTTGAGATGGCTAAAGGTTTAAGGGAATTCGTTATTGTTCGTTTATCAAGACTCCCCATAACTTTTTGCCAAAATTTATTATGGCTTCGTCATGCTGAAAACGTTGTTTGATATTGCTGTGCGGCATCTGCTTGGGCGGCGCCGACAGACACTGACCACTATTTTTGGGGTAGCGGTCAGTACGATGGTGCTGATTACCACCAACTCCCTGACCCGTGGACTGCTGGATTCCTTTGTCGAGACCATTGTCAATGTGGCGCCCCATATAACACTCAAGGGCGAAAAGATGAATCCTATGCCAGTCAATCTTTTTGAGAGAGAGGGGAACTCTGAAGTTGCTTTTGTTGATGATAATATCCAGAAACTCGATCGGGAAGAGGTGCGCAATTATCGCCAGATTCTTGAAGTTTTCAGTTCCAGGCAATATCAAAAACAGGTTGTTGTCGCCTCACCCTATGTGGTCTCACAGGTGATGGCGGTCAAGGGCAGCCGCAACCAGCCGCTTCTGCTCAAGGGGGTACAGATCGAGAAGGAGGATGCCATCAGCGGTATCCAGAAGAAACTGCTCGAAGGTGATATAGCCTCGTTTGCCAAAACGTCCAACGCACTCCTTGTCGGGCGAACCGTGGCAAGGGATATGAACCTCAAGCTGAATGACGATATCATCATCATTCCCTCTTCAGGCGCAAGTCGGCAGTGCAAGGTGGCGGGAATATTCTTTTCGGGTATCAATGCGGTCGATAACAGTGTTTTTGTCTCACTGAAGTTTGGTCAGATCATTGAAGGGTTGCCCTCAAACAAGGTGTCGGGTATTGCGCTGAAAGTGATTGATCCGCTGAACAATTCCGGTCTTGCAAGGGAGCTTGAGCGCATTACCGGGTACCGCTGCATGACCTGGCAGGAGGAGAATGCAAGTATTCTCTCTCTTTTTACACGTATTGGCTATATCGTTTTTTCACTGGTGGCATTTGTCGGAGTTGTTTCGGGTTTTGGGGTGGCCAATATTCTCGTTACGACCGTGTTTGAAAAGAGCCGGGATATTGCCATCATGAAGTCGTTTGGCTTTTCTGCTCTCCAACTGGTCAGCATGTTTGTGCTCGAAGGGTTTATGGTTGGGCTTGCCGGAGCGCTTGCCGGAGGGGTGCTGGCTATTGGCGCGATAAATATTTTTGCCAGTCTTCCAATAGAGAGCTCGCAGGGGCCTTTGACCAAAACCGGGTTCAGCATGTCCTATAACCCCATCTATTTTCTTGTGGTCATCGGTGTCACTGTTCTTATCAGTACGCTTGCTGCTATTCTTCCTTCTGCCAGGGCTGCGCGGCTTGAGCCGGTCGGAGTGCTGAGGGACAGCAGTCTGTGAAGAAAGGAAAGGACGAAGTGGACGAAATGGACACAGTGGACAAAAGAAGGGATTCGCAGGTTTTTTTAGTTGTTTTCGTTGGATTGGTTGGCCTCCGGGTGCTGCAGGAGGTAGAGCTTGTAGTAGAGTCCTCTTTTTGCAAGCAGCTCCTGGTGGTTTCCTGTCTCCCTGATAACACCCTTGTGTAAGACAATGATCCTGTCAGCTTTCTGCACACTTGAGAGCCTGTGGGCGATAATGATGGAGGTGCGATCGCTCATCAGCTTTGCTGTTGCTGCATCGATAAGGGTTTCGGTTTCAGTGTCAACCGAGCTCGTGGCTTCATCGAGCACCAGAATTTCCGGATTGTAAAGGAGTGCCCGCACAAAGGCGATCAACTGTTTCTGGCCGGAAGAGAGCCCAGTGCCGTTTTCAAGCACCTTGTACTGGTAGCCGCCGGGAAGCTTTTCGATGAACTGGTCAGCTCCGACAATTTTGGCCGCTTCCCTTATGGTCTCCTCACTGGCGTCAGGATTTCCAAAGGCAAGGTTGTCACGAATGGTGCCGGAAAAGAGAAAGACATCCTGCATGACAACGCCGACAAGTTTTCTCAGTGAGAGTTCCGGTATCTCTTTCAGGCTGATACCGTCAATGGTTACCGATCCTTTTGTGTAAGGGTACAGCCTTGAGAGAATATTGATAATGGTGGTTTTGCCGCTTCCGGTTGCGCCGACAATGGCAATTTTTTCCCCGTGCCGGATTTCAAGTGAGATATCTTTCAATACCCAGTTTTCGCCGTCGTAGGCAAACCAGACATTGTTGAATTTGATCTTCTCCCTGAAGGTTGCAAGATGGTGCGATCCTGCCTGGGTTTCTATGCCTTCGTGCTCGTCGAGCAGTTTAATAATGCGGTCGGAGCTTGTAATGGCATTCTGAATGACGTTGAAGCGGTCGGAGAGATGCTGCAGCGGTCGGAAAAAAAGCCAGATATATTGAACAAACGAGATGACCACGCCAATGGTGAGATCAGCCTTGAGCAGGCGGACGCCACTGTACCAGATGACAAGTCCTGCTGCTGCCGAGCTCAGAACCTCGATAAGGGGATAATAGATAGAGAAGTAAAAGACCGTGCGGATATTGGCATCCCGGTGGTCTGCGTTGATGGAGGAATATTTGCCGAACTCCCGCTTTTCACGGTTAAAGAGCTGCACTATGGTCATGCCGGTAAGGTGCTCCTGGAAAAAGGTATTGAGCCGGGCAAGATGGGTGAGAACATCCTGGAACGCCACCCTCACCCTGTTTTTGAAGGTTATGGTTGCATAGATCATCAGGGGGAGAATGGAGAGCACAATAAGGGTCAGTTGCCAGTCGATCCATACCATCAGCACTACAATGAAAAAAAGCTGCAGGATGTCGCCAAGAATGGTGATTATGCCGCTTGAAAGCATCTCGTTGAGCGATTCGACATCACTGGTTGTGCGTGTGATCAGCCTTCCTATGGGGTTTCGGTCATAAAACCTTGCGGGGAGTTTCTGCAGGTGGGAAAAAATATCCATCCGGATATCGAAAACCGCTTTCTGGCCGATAACCTGTGTCATCCAGGTAGTGATAAACTGCTTGATGCCGTCGAGCAGAATGGCTGCAGCAAGAAAAATGCTGATGATTGCCAGGCCCTTGAGATCACCTTTGGCGATATGATCGTCTATGGCAATTTTCGTCAGGTAAGGTCTCAGAGGGCCAAGAAAGGAACCGGCTATGGTTAGCGCAACAGCGGCGACGACAAGGTTGCTATAGGGCTTGATATAAGCTAAAAGGCGGGAGACAATGTAGCGATCAACCGATCCCTTTCTCTTTTTTTGAAGTGTTTCATCCTGCTGCGTGCGGAAGCTTTTTGTGGTCGGATTGTTGCTCATGGATTTTCAGAAAAGATCAGATGCCTTGCTGCCGGTCAGTCACTTCCCGGAGGTTCTTTGCTCTATTTGAAGTTTCAGCTCGTCAGCCAGCCTTTCAGCCTCTATCTTTGACGGCGCTTCGGAATAGATTCGTACAATAGGTTCGGTATTTGATGGACGCAAATGTACCCAGCTATTGGCAAAATCGAGTTTCAGTCCGTCAAGGCGGTTTGCTTCGGCACTATCGTACTCACAGGCAATATCGGTAAATATTGTTTCAAGTCCTGTTCGTCCGGTTTTGCCGAGGATAATCTTCTGCTTTGACATGAAATAGTCGGGAAACTGGCGTCTGAACTGAGACATTGTGCCGCCCTTGTTGCTGCTGCGCCAGAGGGTGAATGCCTGAAGGAAAAGTGCTATACCAACAAGGGCATCCCGTCCGTAGTGCAGCTCAGGCAGGATAACTCCGCCGTTGCCTTCTCCACCGATGACCGCTCCCTGCTCTTTCATCACTTCTGTGACGTTGATTTCTCCCACCTTTGCGCTGTAACAGTTCACCCCGTAGCGATTGGCAATATCTCTCAGGGCACGGCTGCTGGAGAGGTTGTTTGCTACTGGCCCGATATTCTTTTTCAGGTAAAAATCTGCACAGGCGACAAGCGTGTACTCTTCGCCGAAGAGTGATCCATCTTCAGAGATAATGGCCAGCCGGTCAACATCAGGGTCAACGACAAGGGCAAAATCGCATCCGCTCTTCTTGAGGGTAGCGATGGTGTCGGCAAGATTTTCCTCGATTGGTTCCGGGTTCCGGGGAAAGAGACCGCTTCCGCCACAGGCAACCTCAACGATGCTTTCGACGCCGAGCTGCTGGCAAAGCTGCGGGACAATTGACGATCCGGCACCTTCAACACAGTCAACCAGAATCCGGAAGTGCTCAGCAGCAATCGCTGCGGTGTCAATAAAGGGTAGTTTGAGGATCTTGTCGATATGAACCTGGTCATACCGGTCATTGTGCGTGATGGAGCCGATAGCGTCCCAGCGTGCAGGGTAAAAAAGCTCTTTTTCAGCAATGTCGAGCAGTTCATCAACGTCGGCAGCGCTTAAAAATTCGCCCCGGTGGTTGAGCATTTTCAGGGCATTCCATGCAACCGGATTGTGTGAGGCGGTAATGATCAGTCCACCATCGGCATGCTCATCTGCAACGGCAATTTCAACAGTTGGTGTTGTGGCTATTCCAAGATCGGTAACATCACATCCGCAAAGCAGCAGGGTATTGCTGACCAGATCTCCGACCGCCTTGCCGGTGGGCCGGGTATCGCGGCCAATGACTATTCTTGGCTTCTCTCCCGGCAGCTCCTTTTGACGTTCCTTTTTTTTCTGAAGAGTCCAGGAGGCAAAAGCCATCGCAAATGCAGTGAGATTTTTCGGGGTCAGGCTTTCACCGACAATTCCCCTTATGCCGGAAACGCTTATCATCAGGCTCATAATACGTACGGAGTTCCAGTTTATTGAACAGGTTGGCCCAATATAACAAAAAGGGGAGATGTCAATCCTGCCGCCATTGCGTAATTGATAGAAAAGGTCGTCTTGCCATGTTGGCATCCTTTAGCTTCAAATCAGACAGGCTCTTGCGGTTTTTCTCGAATGCCTTTTGAATTGTTGCTTGTTTCTTCTATATTAAATGCCTTTTGCTTATTGAACAATTTTTTATCCTAACAGCGACCGTATATGCCTTTACACAAATCGGCTGAAAAGAGACTGAGGCAGTCAGAAAGAAGAAATGCCAGAAACAGAGCAAGGAAAAAAGAGCTGAAAGTTCTTGTCAAAACCATGCAGAAACTGATTGATACCCGTGCAGACAAGGCAGAAGTGGAAGTTGCCTACCGTTCAGCGGTACAGAAGCTCGATCGTCTCGGGGTCAAGAGTTACATTCATCCCAATAAAGCATCCCGCAAAAAGTCTCAGTTGACACGGCTGTTAAGCAGTTACGTGAAGGCAGAGTAAGAGCGGAAAAAGAGCTGATACCGACCAATAGACTGATCTTAATTGTCTGACATTCGGTCTGAAAAAGTTGCTGAGATGATTTTGCGCATTTTCAGACCGGGTTTCCATACTTTCTGTCATGTTTGCATATTTTCGTGGCAAGCTGGTTTCCGTCTTACCGGAAGAAGCGCTTGTCGAGGTGGCTGGTATAGCCTACCGCTTCCTCATTTCCGCAAATACCTGTCGTCAGTTGCCCGAGCCGGGCAGTGAAGTGCTTCTCTTTTCTCATCTTTATGTCAGGGAGGATGCCCTGCAGCTTTACGGGTTTTCAAAGGAAGAAGAACGCCAATTGTTCCGGCTGCTCCTGCTTACTTCGGGTGTAGGGCCAAAACTCGCCCTGGCGGTTCTTTCGGGACTGCAGGTTCCTGATGTCCATGAAGCCATTCTCGCCAATGCTCCTGAACGGCTCTATGGCATAAGCGGTGTCGGAAAGAAAACTGCAGCAAGGATTATTCTTGAACTGAGGGATAAAATCCTGAAACTTCCCCCTGTTGTCGGTCTGGCTTCTTCGGCTGCTATGCACTCCTCACGGTTACGTGATGATGCTGTCAATGCTCTTGTAACGCTCGGTTTTTCAAGACTTGTCGCTCAAAAAGCAGTTATCAGCATTATCGAACAACATCCCGACCAAACTGTTGAAGAGGTGGTCAAGTCGGCTCTGGTTTCAATTCATAACAGTTAGCTGAAACGTGGTGACTTACCAGGACGCGCTCGATTTTCTCTACCCCCTGCATCGGTTTGGTATTAAACCCGGTCTTGAGCGTGTACATGGTTTGCTCGATATTCTGGGTTCACCGCATAAACGATTGGGACTGGTTGTTCATATCGCAGGTACTAACGGAAAAGGAACTGTTGCGGCTGCACTGGCCTCCATATTTCAGGCCAGCGGGAAAAAGACAGCCCTCTACACCTCTCCTCATCTGGTGAATTTTACCGAAAGAATGCGTATCAACGGTAAAGAGATTTCGCGCCAGAAGGTAGTTCACTACTGCTCACTTCTCAGGGATTCGGTTATCAATCACCCGGCAACTTTTTTTGAGGTTACAACTGCAATGGCATTTGCCTGGTTTGGCGATGAAGGCGTTGATGTTTCCATTCTCGAAACCGGAATGGGGGGGCGGCTCGATGCAACCAATGTTGTCGATTCAGCCTATGCGGTGATTCCGACAATCGGCAAAGATCATACAGAGTGGCTGGGCGGGACTCTTTCCCTGATTGCCGCTGAAAAAGCTGCCATTATTAAAAAAGGGTGCAGGGTATTTACCGCTGTCACCGAACCAGAATCTTTTCTGCCGATACGGATAATGGCTGAATCGTGTGACGCTCCGCTCTTTGTTGCTGGCAGAGATTCTCACTGCAAGCTCATTTCTGCTGAAGCCGGAGAGCTTGTTGTAGATGTTACGACGCAATCAAAACATTACCCGGCGCTTAAAGCTCCGCTGACAGGATTGTTTCATGCCACCAATCTCTCTCTGGCCGTTATGGTTGCCGAAGATGCAGGCATTGCTGCAGAGCATATATCCTCAGGGCTGGAAAGGTTGTTGCAGACAGGCTACAGGGCAAGACTTGAAAAAATCAGTTCACATCCTGCACTGTTTCTCGATGTTTCTCACAATCCGGATGGAATGCGTCAAACCGTCAACAGCCTGCTCTCATTCCGGTCGGCATATCGTCAGCTCCATGTTGTTCTTGGTCTGGTGTCGGACAAGGATGCCCGTGCGGTTATCCGTGAACTTCTTCGTCTTGATTGTTCGTTCGTTACGGTCAATATTCCTTCCGAACGCAGTGTGACAGCCGAAGAACTTGGCGTTTTATGTCAACAGGAAGGAGCCCTGGCGAAAGTGATGGGCAGCGGGAGAGAGGCGCTTCAATATCTGCTTGAAAAGGCCAGTGAGGATGATCTGATACTTGTGACGGGCTCTTTTTATCTTGCCGGCGACATTATTGCAGCCGCTTTGTGATAAAGCTTCTTTTTGAAGTACGCTTTTTTATGGAAAAATTTTATATTTGAAACAAGCTACCAAAATTCTCCTTTTATGTTAAGGGAACATCCCTGTCCATGATTCCTTTTTGTGTTTATCCCTTTATCAATTATAGATAGTCTTCCCCTGTCATCTTCTGTTTCCTGCTTTCATGTTACATGGTAAAGCGTTAAAGGTAATATCCGTTAATGATTCGTGGCATTGACCATGATGTTGGGTATCCCGTGCACCAGCGGCGTGTTATCCGGCCTTTTCCTGTTCTTTTTTACATTAACAAGCGTTGAATACAAATTACAATGTCGAACAATCCGGTTTTTAAAGGTCTGGACATCAATATGCTCCAGAAAAAGAAAGTGTATGAGTTGCATGCTTTAGCCAAAGAGATTGGTGTCACTGCTGCGGGCTTACGCAAGGAAGAGCTGATTTTCAAGATTATTGAAGCCCAGTCCCAGAAGAATACCGATTCTGAAAGCGGCAATGTCATGGTCAATACCGGTGTTCTGCAGGTCATACCGGAAGGCTACGGTTTCTTGCGTTCCGCCAATTACAACTACCTCTCCTCTCCTGACGATATTTATGTCTCCCCCTCCCAGATCAAACGCTTCAACATGCGTACCGGAGATACGGTATCCGGCCAGGTCAGGGCACCAAAGGAGGGTGAGCGTTTTTTTGCTTTGCTCAAGATTAACACTATCGACGGCAACGACCCTGAAATTACCCGTGAAAGACCTTATTTTGAAAACCTCACTCCTCTTTTCCCTCGAGAACGTCTCAAGCTTGAAACAAAGCAGTCTGAAGCGTGCGGGCGTATCATGGATATTTTCACTCCGATCGGCAAAGGACAGAGAGGTCTTATTGTGGCACAGCCGAAAACCGGTAAAACCATGCTTCTGCAGATGATTGCCAATGCGATCATCAAAAACCACCCTGAAGTCTACCTCATTGTTCTGCTTATTGATGAGCGTCCTGAAGAGGTGACCGACATGGCCAGGAGCGTACCGGCAGAGGTTGTAAGTTCCACCTTTGATGAAGATCCTGAGCGGCATGTGCTTGTGGCTGACATGGTACTGGAAAAGGCCAAGCGGCTTGTCGAAGTTGGCAGGGATGTGGTGGTCCTGCTTGATTCCATTACCAGGCTTGCAAGGGCTCACAACACTATCATTCCGCACTCCGGTAAAATTCTGTCGGGTGGTATCGATGCCAATGCACTTACCAAGCCGAAACGTTTCTTTGGAGCAGCCCGCAATATCGAGGAGGGAGGAAGTCTGACCATTATTGCCACCGCACTTGTCGATACCGGTTCACGTATGGATGATGTCATCTTCGAAGAGTTTAAAGGTACGGGTAATATGGAGCTTCTGCTCGATCGAAGGCTTTCAGAACGACGGATCTTTCCATCTATCGATATTCTCCGTTCCGGTACCCGCAAGGAGGAGCTTCTCTTTTCACAGGAAGAGCTCTCCAGAACATGGCTTCTCAGAAAATATCTGGCCGACAAGAACCCGATCGAATGCATGGAGTTCATGCGAGAGAAAATGGCCGACACCAAAGACAACAAGGAGTTCTTCAAATACATGAATGCCTGAGGCACGCTTTTGCACCCATTAAATGACGATATCTGAAGGAATTCCACTATCGCAATGAATTAATGCTTGCGTTTTTGAAAAAAATTCATATATTATCTGCCTTTAAAACAAGAGGAAAGACACTTACTTATGCCCTGCGGAAAAAAGAGAAAACGCCATAAAATGGCAGTCCACAAGCGCAAAAAAATGCGCAGGAAGAATCGCCACAAGAAGCGCCAGAGATACCAGAACAAGTAAGTTCCGGTACTTTTGTACCTTTATTGGGTCGAGAATATAGCTCAGTCGGTAGAGCATCTGCCTTTTAAGCAGAGGGTCGAAGGTTCGAGTCCTTCTATTCTCACAGGATTTTATTATTGTTTTTTTGATATTGAACAAGCCCGAGTGGTGAAATTGGTAGACACACTATCTTGAGGGGGTAGCGCCGAAAGGTGTAGGAGTTCGAATCTCCTCTCGGGCACTTGTTTTTTTGAAAGCCGCTTCCCAGCGGCTTTTTTTTTGTGCTTTCAGGCACGAGAGGAATAAATGCCGCCATTAGAATTTTTTTTGCCTTTGAGAGGGTTGTATGACACTTTTTTGTGTTTACCTGTGGTTAAAAACTCGCCCCAAAAAAGATTTTATTGGATAATCGCTTCTTCCATCATACACTATTGATAAGTTTTGGGTTTGAAATCCCGGTGGCTTCCGCAAAGATTACATGCAGGTAGCGGCTGTTTCATAACAACATGGGAAAAACCTTCATGCACATTGCCGTATGTCTCTGTCAGGTACCCGATACCTCTTCGGTTATAGGATTCGTTGACGGAACAATAGATCGCTTGAGAGTCACTGAGGTGATGAACCCTTATGATGAATATGCCCTTGAGGAAGCAGTGCGTTGCAAAGAGCGGCATGAGGGCAGCCAGGTAACGGTCTTCAGCGTTGCTCCTCCGTCAGCCAAAGAGCTGCTTCGTAAAGCTCTTGCCATGGGTGCAGATCGGGCTGTTCTTGTTGAGGCAGAGGTATGGGATCCGTATCAGATCGCACTGGCTCTCTCGCGGGCGATTTCCTCTTTTTATGTGGATGCTTTGCCCGATCTTGTTTTTTGCGGCAAACAGTCAACTGACTTTCAAAATGGCCAGGTTCCACCAATGCTTGCAGAATTGCTTGGTATAGCATCGGTCAGTGCCATTACCGCGCTGACTTTTTCAGGAGAGTGCCTGAAGCTTGAACGGGAAATCGAAGGTGGTATTGAATATCTTGAGGTCACCTGTCCGGCAGTGCTCAGCACCGAAAAAGGTTTAAACGTGCCCCGTAAAACATCGGTCAAAGCAGTCATGGAAGCCAGAAAAAAACCGATTGATCTTTTGCCTCTGATCATTGATGAACCTCCCTATGTCCTTATGAGCGGAATAAAAGCCGCAGAACGAAAAAAAATATGCCGTTTTGTGCAGGACGAAAAAGAACTGATTCGTATTCTCGGCAATGAACGTGCTCTTTTTTAGCGGGCGAGGAGACAATACATGAACAATTTTCTGGTATTTCTTGAACAGCGGGAAGGCGTTGTCAAAAAGGCTTCCATTGACATCTGGAACAGGGTACAGGAGCTTGCGGCATTATCGGAAGATTCTGCGGTGTTCGGTATTCTTGCGGGATCGGCAGATATTGGCTCTCTGGCTGGCTTTCTGGTCGGGGATGGAGTTATTTATCATGCTCCGGAAGAGAGAGTGAGCTTCTGCAATCCCGAATATTATGCCAGCCTCGTTGCAGATATTTTTGAAAAGGAATCGTGCAGCACCCTGTTTTTTGCCGATACCTCACTCAGCAGGGACTTGGCTCCCAGACTTTCTCTGCGCCTTCAGGCCTCACTGTTGTCGGGCTCTCTCCATTTGAGTGCAACAGGCGGTGAAGATGGGGCTTGCACTCGTCCGGTTTATTCCGCTTCAGCCATTGCATCGTTTGTGGCGCAGCGTCCTCTGAGGATCTATACGTTGCCAGCACGTAAAGCGGATTCAGTGATCTCTTTGGGAGGTCACATCACCTTCATTGCTCTTGAACTGCGCCACCTTGAGAGTGAGGAGCTTTCGGCAGTGGTTCGTCGAATGGTGATGTGTGACGAGAGGCTGGATGTTGCCGAGGCAGGCATAGTTGTTGCAGGGGGCAGAGGGGTGGGAGGTGCTGAAGGTTTTGCGCTCATCGAAAAGCTTGCCCTTCTTCTTGGTGGAGCTGTTGGCGCGAGTCGTCCGGTTGTTGACGAAGGATGGCGTCCCCATGCCGAACAGATCGGGCAGACCGGAAAAACCGTGGCACCGCTTCTTTATATTGCATGTGGCATATCAGGTGCAGTTCAGCATCTTGCCGGCATTGGTTCAGCCCGAACGGTGGTTGCCATTAACAGTGACCGGTATGCTCCGATTTTTGATGTTGCTGATTTCGGAATTGTCGGTGATCTGCATGATATTCTGCCGAAGCTGATTGTTGAGGCAGAGGAATTTTTGAAGAGGAAATGAATAACTGTACTTTAGTGTTACGATATTCAACTTGTTATAACCCGGTGTAACGTTAATTTTTTTTAGACAATGCGTAAACTTCAGGTAGATATTCTCGGGCTTTCGACAAGCCCCCATACCAACGGAGCCTATGCCCTCATTCTGTATGAACTGGAGGGGAAACGCAAACTTCCGATCATTATCGGTGGATTTGAAGCACAGGCAATCGCCCTGAAGCTTGAAAATATCAAACCGCCGCGGCCCTTTACCCACGATCTGTTCAAAAATATTGCTGATGCCTTTCATCTGCATGTCAATGAGATCATTATTGATGAACTGCACAACGAGACCTTTTATGCCAAGGTTGTCTGTGAGGTCAACGGTGAAGTGCATGAAATCGATGCACGTCCCAGTGATGCCATTGCCATTGCCGTGCGTTTCAACGCTCCATTGTTCGTTACCGAAGAGATCATGAATGAGGCTGGTATCAAGGAAGAGCAGAATGAAGAGGGCGATGAGGAGAGGCCAATAGAACCTGAAGAGCCACCTGCAGTTATTCTCAGTCCCGATGCACGGCTCGATGAACTGACCTCTGCACTCAACAGCGCGATAAGCAATGAGAACTATGAAGAAGCAGCCAGACTCAGGGATGAAATATCCCGCCTCAAAAGCAATTCCTGACCAAAAAACATCACGAGACTCTTGAAGCGCAACTCTTTAACCGATGTTGGCTTTTCATGTGGCCTGATCCCGGCACTCTTTTCTTCCACTACCCGGATTGCATTTATGAATGATTCCGGGTCAGTATCGGTAAAATACATCACTTCTGGCTGATTGCTTTTTGTTTACCATCAACCTTTTTCCATGCGCCATACCTAATTATTATGAGTGATGTTGTGCATTTTATAAAAACAGGATAAAAAAAGTCCTGTTGTTGGAATTAATAGTGTTGTTTAATCATTTCTTAATGCATATTCATGGTTAAACATGAAATTATAATGCAGGAAAAGATTGGCAGTGGAGGAGTTGAAAGCTTTAGAGCGCTTTTTCAGTAATAGTCCTTTTCGGCTTTTGCTGAAAAAAGCTTCATTTCAGGAGAGTATCTTTTAATTGATCCCTTTCAGGGAGTTCCCGGAAGTTGGTGGAGCAGTTATTGTGATAAAGAAAGTTAATTGGCTATTATTTGTTTTTTCTAACAGTATGGGCAAGACTCTCGTATGAAAATTTATGATTCAATTACCCGGACAGTAGGCAATACCCCTCTTGTCAGACTTCAGCGTCTTGCAGAAGGGTGCAGGGCGACCGTTCTTGTCAAACTTGAATCGTTTAACCCGCTGTCGAGTGTCAAGGACAGGATAGGGGTTGCCATGATTGAAGATGCCGAAAAAGCGGGTCGGATCACCCCCAATACAACCCTTATTGAGCCAACCAGCGGCAATACCGGTGTTGCACTTGCATTTGCCTGTGCGGCCAAGGGGTATCGGCTCAAGATTGTGATGCCCGATACCATGAGTGTGGAACGCCGCAGGCTGATGCAGATTCTCGGGGCTGAACTTGTTCTGACCGATGGTTCCGGAGGGATGAAGCTCGCGATTGCTGAAGCGGAGCGGCTTGCAGCATCGATTCCCGACAGCCTGATTCTGCAACAGTTTCAGAATCCTTCAAATCCGGCTGCTCACAGGTCAACAACCGCCCTGGAGATCTGGAATGATACTGACGGAGTGGTGGATGTTTTCGTTGCAGGTGTTGGTACCGGTGGAACTGTAACCGGTGTTGGAGAGGTACTCAAGGCGCACCGTCCCGATATCAGGGTTATTGCCGTTGAGCCGAAGGGTTCTGCGGTGCTTTCGGGTGCTCAACCTGGTCCCCACAAGATTCAGGGTATAGGAGCTGGTTTTGTTCCGGATATTCTCAACCGCGATATTATTGACGAGGTCATTGCGGTCACTCATGAAGATGCTGGTGCCATGGCCCGGACTCTTGCAGCCAGGGAGGGCATTCTTTGTGGCATATCTTCCGGCGCGGCACTCAAAGTTGCGCTCGATGTTGCAAAACGGGAGGGGATGGAAGGAAAGACAGTTGTTGTGCTTCTGCCTGACAGTGGCGAACGGTATCTTTCCACATGGCTTTTTGACGAACAGTAAAGCAAAAAAATCAAACATTAATGGCTTAAGCCGAAACTACGAATATTGAAGTATTATGGCAGACATGAAGGTTTATTTTGATCACAATGCCACAACGCCGCTGCACCCCGAGGTAAAGAAAGAGATGATAGCGGCGATGGAGGTGTTTGGCAATCCTTCCAGCATGCACGCTTACGGGCGTGAAGCCAGGGCAAATGTGGAGGATGCCCGCCGCAAGGTAGCTGATTTTATCGGTGCACACGAACACGAGATTATTTTTGTTGGCAGTGGCTCTGAAGCCAATAATACCGTGCTCTCACTTTTTGTCTGTGCTTCGAGTCAGTGTATACCCGGCAGCAGGATGCGCAGCACCATCATTACAACCAAGATCGAACATCCCTGTGTGCTTGAAACTTCTGAATGTCTTGCACATCGTGGTGTGGGAGTAAAATATCTCGATGTAGACCAGTATGGCAAAATCGATCTTGATCAGCTTGCCGGTATGCTTGGCAATGATGTTGGTCTTGTTTCGGTCATGATGGCCAACAATGAGATTGGCACCCTGCAGGATATTGAAACAATCAGCCGAATGGTGCATGAAAGCGGTGCATTGATGCATACCGATGCTGTCCAGGCTGTTGGCAAGGTTCCGGTAGATGTCCGGACGCTTGGTGTTGATTTCCTTACAATTTCCGGCCACAAGATATATGGGCCAAAAGGAGTCGGCGCTCTTTTTGTAAAGAAAGGTATTCCCTACTGCCCCCTCATCAGGGGTGGTCACCAGGAGCGGGGAAGGCGTGCAGGAACGGAGAACACTCTCGGAATTCTCGGTCTTGGAAGAGCGGTTGAGATGAGAGCGCTCGAAATGCCCCAGGAGGAGGAGCGGATGCTTGCCCTCAAGCAGGCCCTTAAAGATGGTATTGCGGAACGTATCGATGATATCTCTTTCAATGGACATCCGACCGATTCACTTGCCAGCACCCTTAACGTCTCTTTTGACGGAGTTGAAGGTGAGGCGATTCTGCTCTACCTCGATCTTGAAGGCATTGCTGTTTCAACCGGATCAGCCTGTGCCTCAGGCTCTCTTGATCCTTCTCATGTGCTTCTTGCAACCGGTGTGGATGCCGAGCGTGCTCATGGCTCGATCCGCTTCAGTATGGGGCGTGAAAGTTCAATGCAGGAGGTGGACTACCTGCTCGATGTTTTACCACGAACAATTCAAAAAATCAGAAACATGTCAACGGCGTACATAAAAGGAGGATTACATGCTGCAAGCAGGTGAATGGGCATATAGCGAAAAACTGAAAGAACATTTCATGAACCCGAAAAATATTCTGCAGGGAGAAAATACAGATGATTTCGACGGTGTTGGAATGGAAGGAAACCTGCAGTGCGGTGACCAGATGATGGTTGTCATAAAGGTGGACAAGGAAAAAGAGGTAATCATCGATTGTCAGTGGAAAACCTATGGCTGTGCCAGCGCGATTGCCAGTACCTCCATTCTTTCCGAAATGGTCAAGGGCCGTACACTCGACCAGGCGTTTCATATCTCTCCCAAAGAGGTTGCCATGGAGCTCGGAGGACTGCCGGATCACAAGATTCATTGCTCGGTGCTTGGCGACAAGGCACTCAGGGCGGCCATCAACAACTATTACACCCGCAATGGTCAGGAGGACAAGGTAAAGCAGGAGCAGGTCAAGATTATCTGCCAGTGCATGAACATTACCGACCATGATATCGAGGATGCTGTGCTTGAAGGAGCCCGAACCTATTTTGAATTGCAGGAGAGAACCAAGCTCGGCACAGTATGTGGTCAATGCAAGGATGAGGCTGAACTGCTGCTTGAAAAATTCAAGCATATCCATTTCGGTGCATGATCACAGAGATCAGAAAAAAAGCATCGTTTTTTATTGCTCTTGCAGTGACCGCTTTTTTTCTCAATTTCTGCTGGGAATCGATTCACGGGTTGCTCTATGAAGCTCATCCGGCAATGGCTGCCTCGGACTACGTGCCGATGATGCTCTTCATGGCGCTTATGGATGCTTTGGGCATAACTGCTCTATACTGTTTTACGGCTCTTGTGGCACGCAGATGGTTTTGGAGCGGGTTGCGCAACAGTTTGTTTTTTTTTCTTTCCGGCCTTGTTGCGGCTTATGCTGTTGAGTATATCACTCTTTTTGAGTTGCACCTCTGGCAATACCGGAGCTCTATGCCGACGCTGTTCGGCATAGGGCTTTTTCCGCTTTTCCAGCTTTCGTTAACAGCTCTTTTTTCGCTTTTTGTTGCCCGGAGAATTTCGGCCTGATGGTAGTGGTTTGATGCTGGTTGTTAGTTTTTAACGTTCAGAAAAAATACAGGACAGAGAGAATATTCATTATGAGAACAGGCGGGAGTGACAGTTTTTTTATTTACACCTTTGGTTGCCAGATGAACCAGGCAGACTCAGGGATCATATCAGCGCTGCTGCAGCAGGAAGGTTACCGCCCCGCTGAAAGCGATGAGACGGCTGGCATTATTCTGCTCAACACCTGTGCGGTCCGGGAAAATGCCGTTGATCGTATAGAGCATTATCTGCAGCATCTTCAGGGACTGAAAAAAAGAAACAAGGATCTCATTGTCGGCGTGGCCGGCTGTGTGCCACAGTTTCAGAAAGAAGAGATGTTTTCGATCTCTCCGGCAATTGATTTTCTTGCCGGCCCCGATACCTACCGCTCCCTTCCATCGCTGATAGAACAGGTACGCTCTGGAGCAAAGCAAGCCTCGCTGGAGTTTAACGCTGCGGAAACCTATGAAGGTATCGATCCATTGAGAGAGGGATCAATAAGCGCCTTTGTGCCAGTCATGCGTGGGTGCAACAACATGTGCGCCTTTTGCGTCGTGCCCTTTACCCGTGGACGCGAACGAAGCCATCCCTTCAGTTCGGTTATCGGTGAAGTTCGCAAGCTGGTCGCATCCGGTTACAGGGAGATTACCCTGCTCGGCCAGAATGTCAACTCTTACAGAGACGCTGAAGAGGGACGGGATTTTGCGGCCCTGCTTGATGCGGTCAGTCGTGAAGCTCCCCAGGCCAGAGTGCGTTTTACCACATCTCATCCGAAAGATATCTCCGAAGCGCTTGTGCAAGCCATTGCCGCCCGCCCGAACATCTGCAATCATATTCATCTGCCGGTACAGTCCGGCTCTTCACGAATGCTCGCTCTGATGAACCGGGGCCATACTATCGAAGAGTATCGTGAAAAAATCGCGCTCATCCGCTCGGTTATTTCCGGCGTGGCACTTTCAACCGATATCATTGCCGGATTCTGCGGTGAGCGGGAGGAGGATCACAAGATGACGCTTGAGCTGCTGGCCGATGTCCGGTTTGATTCCGCATTCATGTTTTTTTATTCAACCCGACCAGGAACGCTTGCTGCCCGTACTTTTGAGGATGACGTGCCGGAAGTGGTCAAAAAACGAAGGTTGCAGGAGATTATTGACCTGCAGAACAGCGTTTCCGCTGAACTCTATCAGCAGGCGATCGGTTCATCGGTAGAGGTTCTTGCCGAATCCGACAGCCGTCGCTCTTCAGAGCAACTGATGGGTCGCACGCCTGGCAATCGTGTTGTTGTGTTTGATCGTAAAGGCTTTCAGCCGGGTGATCTGGTTCAGGTGCTCATCACATCAGCCACATCAGCCACACTGGTTGGCAGGCCGGAAGAGAGCTGATTACAGCGGTGTTTTCGAGGAACAAACCTTTTATCTCGTCGATGTTTTTTTATCTTGAGTCGTATTTGTAAATTATTGTTCAGGAGTCCTTATCATTATTTAACAAGCCCGTAATCCGGGTACCGGAGAGAAGTAAAGCATGCCAGTTGCCGCAAGAGTTGGGTTTGTCGATAAAGTCAGAGCACATCTTGAATTGCTCGATCCTGTTACCTGGATAAGTGTATTTCCCTGCCTTGCCGGAGGTGTCATGGCTTCAGGAGTCATGCAACCTACCCTTCACGACTATTTGTTGCTGCTCATCATTTTTCTCATGTTCGGGCCTCTCGGCACCGGATTCAGCCAGTCGGTCAATGACTATTTCGATCTTGAACTGGACAGGGTCAATGAACCTACCCGTCCGATTCCTTCCGGAAGGCTCACGGAGAAAGAGGCTCTCGGCAACAGCATTATCGTTCTCTTGCTTGCACTCGGGTTTGGACTCTTTCTTGGTCTGCATATTGGTGGAATGCGTGGCATCGTTATTTTCGTTTCCATTTTTTCAGCTCTTGTTGTTGCCTATCTCTACTCTGCGCCGCCTTTCAAGCTGAAAACCAATATTTTTTTCTCTGCTCCTGCCGTAGGTTTTTCCTATGGGTTTGTCTCCTTTTTATCGGCCAACGCTCTCTTCGGTGATATACGTCCCGAGGCTCTATGGCTTGCAGGATTAAACTTTTTTATGGCTGTTGCCCTGATCATTCTCAACGACTTCAAGTCTGCGGAAGGAGACAAGGAAAGCGGGCTCAAGTCACTGACGGTCATGATCGGCGCCAAAAATACATTTCGGGTCTCATTTCTGATTATTGACATTGTTTTTGCCGTGCTTGCATACCTTTCATTTACATGGGGATTCATCATTCCTGCGGCATTTGTCCTGCTTGGCCTCGCCTTTAATCTGGTTCTCCAGGTTCAGCTTTTGAATGACCCCAAAGGCGGGATATCATTTATGAGCGGAGCGGTTGGGGGTGGGTTCGGTAATGCAATCGGCAAGAGTGATGTTCAGGAGCACAATGCATTCCTCCGCTTTCAGGTAGCAAACAATATTCTGTTTTTAATCAATAATCTCGTTGTTGCAGGAATGGTTGGCTCGAAATACTGGTAATTTGAGTGAATTGTTGTTATCATGAAAAGTGCATAAGTATTGTGCAATGCGGTTTACAGTTGTTCTGGGATCTCTGGAGTTCTCTCTGTTTTGAATAATTCCTGTATACGGGAATTGCGTAACCTTTAATCATTGTCATGCTATGGATACTCTTCAGGCAACTTTTTTTTCACTCCCGGTGGTATGGCATAATGCACTGGTGACTCTGTTGACCTTTGTCTATGTGTTCAGTGTTCCACCTCTCATGGACTATCTGGTGACCAATCATGGTCTGCCAAGAGATATAAGCCGAAAGATCACCCACATTTGTGCCGGATCAGCCATTATTTTTCTTCCCCTTTTTGTCGATGTGGCTGGCGACTGGTCGCACTACCTCAACATCACCGTTTTTGCTGTCTGGACCGTGCTTCTGATCCAGAAAGGGCTATTTGCTGCCGATGACGACCAGGCGGTCAAAACCATGACTCGTACCGGTGACAAACGTGAACTGCTGAAGGGCACTCTTTATTTTGTCATTGTCGCCATGATCTGTGGTACTGTTTATTACAAGCAGCCTGCCGGTGTGCTTGCCATGGCCATGCTTGGATGGGGAGATGGACTTGCTCCGATTATCGGTACCCGATTCGGCAGAATCAAGTACCATATCCTCAGTGACAAGAGTGTTGAAGGCAGTCTTGCCTTTCTTCTGGGCGCTGTAGGAGCCGGACTTTTCTTTATTCATTTTATTGTTCCAGGATCGTTCGGAGCCGGAAAAATTATAGCCATAGCACTCATTGCCACTATCGTTGAAGGGGTAAGCCCCAAAGAGGTTGATAATATTACAATTCCTCTTGCGGTCATTGTCGCGTCCTCGGTTTTGTGATATGAATGCATGATGAGGGGGGAGATGCCAGCCATTTACTTTATCAGCGACATTCATCTCGGACTGCAGGACAAAAAAAGCGAGCAGTTGAAGCTTGAAAATCTCGAACGGCTTTTTGCCATTATCAAGGCAGAAGGCCGTTCGCTCTATATGCTTGGTGATATTCTCGATTACTGGATGGAGTTCCGATATGTCATTCCAAAGGGATTTTCCGGATTTTTTTGTTTATTGTCCGACCTTGTGCGTCACAACATCGAGGTCGTTTATATTGCCGGAAACCATGATTTTAATCTTGGTCGCTATTTTGATGATGAGCTTGGAGTGAAAACGATCTATGGAATGCATGAACTGCTTTTTGAAGGCCGGAAATTTGTGATGGCACACGGCGACGGTCTTGGCAAAGGAGATATCGGGTACAAGTTTTTTGTTCGATATATACGGAACCGCTTCAATCTTGCCCTTCTTTCAGGCTTTCACCAGGATTTTGCAGTCTGGCTCATAAAACGGTTTTCACAGCTCAGCCGTGCCCATAAACCCGCCGACCGCATTTTTGAAATAGACCGCTTGCTCGAATTTGCTGAATCGCTGGCTTTGGAAAAGGAGTTTGACTATTTTTTATGTGGTCATAACCATGTCAGGGGCATAAAGGAGCTTGCCGGAGGTTCAGCTCACTACATCAATCTTGGTACCTGGATTGATGGCTCTCTTGCCTATGGGGAGTTCAACAATGGGGTATTTCGACTAAAGGATTTATAACGTTAATTAATTTTATAGACAGTTGTTGCTATGAGTAATGTAAACAGGGTGCTGAAACTTGGTTTGCCGAAAGGAAGTTTGCAGGATTCCACCATCGAGCTTTTTGCAAATGCAGGATTTCGTTTTTCTGTACAAAGCCGTTCCTATTTTCCCTCTATAGAAGACGATGAACTGGAAGCCATACTCATCAGGGCCCAGGAAATGGCCCATTATGTCGAGCTGGGTGCCTTTGATGTTGGGTTGACCGGAAAAGACTGGATTATCGAAACCGATTCAGATGTGGTCGAAGTTGCCGATCTGGTCTACTCTAAAGCCTCCATGAGGCCGGTTCGCTGGGTGCTGGCTGTTCCCGAAAACTCACCGGTTCAATCGGTCAAGGATCTTGAAGGCAAGCATATTGCGACCGAAGTGGTCAATATTACAAAAAAATATCTTGCACTGAACGGGGTCAACGCCTCCGTTGAGTTCAGTTGGGGAGCTACAGAGGTCAAGCCTCCTGATCTTGCCGACGCCATTGTTGAGGTAACCGAAACCGGTTCTTCGTTGAGGGCCAACAAGCTGAGGATTGTCGATACCATTCTGGAATCCAACACCAAGTTGATCGCCAACAAAAATTCATGGGACGATCCCTGGAAACGCGAGAAGATCGAAAACATGGCAATGCTCCTGCAGGGGGCAATCAATGCCCATGGCAAAGTCGGGCTTAAAATGAACGCCCCGAAATCCTCCCTTGAAAAGATTATTGCCATTATTCCAGCCTTGCGTCAGCCGACCATATCTCACCTTGTAGAAGAGGAGTGGGTGGCGCTTGAAGTGATCGTTACCGAGAAGATTGTGCGCAACCTCATTCCCGAGCTTAAAAGAGCAGGGGCTGAAGGTATTTTCGAGTACAATATCAACAAACTTATTGACTGAAAGGCTTCTGCCTTGTTCATCAAACTGCAGGCCGACCGCGACGTCGGCCTTTTTTTATAGCCGCCATGCTCTTTTTCTATCAGATACTGGTACTCTTCTCACTCTTGGTGTTTTTAGGGATTTTGCTGAGAAATCTGATCGATCTTCCCGCTATGCCGTGGCGTTCCATTCACGCTCAACCACTTGTTTCAGTTCTTGTGCCGGCCCGCAATGAAGCAGAGAACATTGAACGCTGTGTGCGTTCGCTCCTGCGGCAGGATTACGGAGCATTCGAGATTCTTGTTCTCGATGACGGCTCGACCGATGCAACTCCGGAGATTTTGCGTGCTCTTGCCAGCGAGTCAGTCCCGCGCATCAGGATCATTCAGGGAGAGCAGTTGCCCGACGGATGGCATGGCAAAGCCTGGGCCTGTTTTCAGCTCGGGCGCCAGGCCAGGGGAGAGTTGATACTGTTTACCGATGCTGATACCATGCATGAGCCTGATGCCCTTCGCCGCTCGGTAGGGGCCATGCTTGCCTCAGGAGCTGACATGCTCTCCCTGACGCCGGGTCAGGAGCTACGCTCGTTCTGGGAAAAGCTTGTGATACCGATGGTTTATGTTATCCTCATGTCTTATTTGCCGATCCGCCTGGTTCGTACAACGAGGATGGCCGCTTTTTGTTTTGCCATAGGCCAGTTCATTCTTTTCCGGCGTGAGTTTTATGATCGTATCGAAGGTCATGCTGCGGTCAAAGATGCCATTGTTGAAGATGTCTCGCTCTGCAAGGCTGTGAAAAAAGCTGGTGGACGCGTTGTTGCTTTCAACGGCACCGATGTGGTCAGTTGCCGGATGTACCGCAACCTCAGGGATATATGGAACGGGTTTTCAAAAAACCTTTTTGCAGGACTTGGCTACAGCTCCCCTGGTTTTTTTCTGTTTATACTCTTATCCACAGCCTTTTACATTGCTCCATACGGCTTTCTCTGCAGTTCAATGTTTAGCGGAACGTTCAGCCTCCCACTTTTCTGGCTGCCGCTTTCGCAGATCTCGGTCGCTCTTCTCAGCAGGCTCATTATTGCAAAGGTTTTCCGTCAGCCACTTCTTTTTGCTCTTTTGAACCTCTTTTCCCAGATTATGTTGATTGCCATAGCCTTCAACTCTTTCTTCATTATAAAATTTGGCAAAGGGGCAATATGGAAAGGGAGACGGTACAATTTTTCATGATGGCACAAGAATTCGTGGAAGGTGATAAATTTTTTTAAATTGCAGCACTTAACATAGGTTTTTTCCGTTCCAGTGAGTTGGGCGGGCAAAAGAGTATCAATTCAAACAAGACAATTGCCATGGGTTTCTTATCGAAAATATTCGGGAAAAAAGAAGTTGAACTGAAACTTCCGAAGATTATTGAAGACGTCAACCTGATCAAGACGATGGAAGGTCATCTTGACAGGGTACTGGGTGTGAAATTCAGCGCGGACGGCAAAAAACTTGTCAGTGGCAGTTTTGATGAACAGGTAATGCTGTGGGATGTTGAATCAGGCAAAGCCCTGCTGACCATGAAAGGGCACGAAACATGGGTAGAGTGCATTGATTACAGTCGTGATGGCAAGAAACTTGCAAGTGGGAGCACCGACAGCACTGTGAGAATATGGGATGCCGAGACAGGCAAGTGTTTGCATGTCTGCAAAGGACATGACACTGCGGTTCGTATGGTTGCGTTCAGTCCGGACAGCAAAACAGTGGCAAGTTGTTCACGCGATACCACTATCCGGTTATGGGATGCTGAAACCGGAAAAGAAAGGTCAAGAATTCTTGGCCATAAATCCTACATTGAAAGTCTTGCCTATAGTCATGATGGCAAAAAGATTGTCAGTTGTGGTGAAGAACCCGTCATAAAAATATGGGATGCGGAAACCGGTAAAAATATTGCTAACTTAAAGACCGGTGATAATCTTTCACATGCAGTGCTCTTCAGTCCCGACGACAAGCTCATTGCGCTTTGCGGGCGTGACCGGAAGGTCAAGATTCTTGATGCTGCAACGGGAGAGATCCTCAAGGTACTCGAAGGTCATGAAGATGCCGTTCGCAGTGTCTGTTTCAGCCCCGATGGCACCAAGGTTGCAAGTGCAGCCAACGACGAATCGGTCAGACTTTGGGATGTAAAAAGCGGCACACAGTTGCACAGTTATCGGGGTCACGTGCTCGAAGTGCAGTCAGTAGATATTTCTCCTGATGGAAAAATAATTGCCAGCGGAAGCGATGATCGCAAGATCAAGCTCTGGGCAATCAGGTAGAAGCTTTATTCCATTGGAGTTACGATACTCGGGAACTCTTCTGGAGAGTTTCCGGGTTTTTTATGCCAATGATAAAAAAGAGAAGTAAACTGCACAACTTCCTTTTTGAATTAGCTTAAAGTGAGTAAATTAATTTTACGAAAAATAAATTCGTTTTTGGGCGCTTCATGTCGAGGTTCGCTCATAGTAACGCCAAGTTTCACTGGCAAAAATAAAAAGAGGTAGATATGGGTAATCAGGTTGAAGGAACTGTCAAATGGTTCAACGAAGAAAAAGGTTACGGCTTCATCGAGCAGAAAGGCGGCAAGGATGTGTTTGTGCACCACAGTGCAATCAACGGCACCGGGCGCAAAACTCTTGTTGAAGGCCAGAAGGTCTTGATGGAAGTAACTCAGGGAGCAAAAGGCCTTCAGGCTGAAGATGTAACCCCTATCTGAATTCATTCCAAACCACAGGGCGGTTCTTCTCTCCATTTTTAATCCGTGTGGCAACCCACCGGGTTAGTCATAAGCACTTTCCGCTTGTTTTGAATAATGCGGTAGTCATGCTTGAAAGCACCCGGCTTTTCCAATAGAAGCCGGAGTGTTATTTTTTTTGCAAAAAATCGCTTTTAACCATTCGCATTTTGTAATTTCTGCTGCGAAGGGCAATGATATTGATCTTTGCGGGGCAAACAGCATAAAAAAACATCTTGCAGGCCACTCTGAACCCTGGAAAAGTTCCTTCGGGATATGACAATGAAGAGCATTTGGCCGGTTATGGTGGGTGACAGAAATCTTTCAGCAGCACTATGAGCATTATTTTACTCGATATAGGCAACGTGGTTGTTTCGTTTGATTTTATGCGTTTTTGTGAGGGTGTTGCGGAGGGTGGCGTGGCAGAGTCGCAGGAGCTATACCGGAAATATTGTGAAGGAGAGCTGAAAAAGAGCCTTGACTGTGGCATGATCACTCCGCACGATTATCTCGCCATGATTGCCAGTGATCCGATGACCAGAACAATGCCCGACTCCGATCTCATTGAGTTGTGGCAGAATATCTTCACTCCGCTGAAAGGGGCAGAAGAGGGGGTGAAGCTTGTCAGTCGTGAGCATAGGCTCTGGATCATGAGCGATACAGATCCCATGCACTTCACCTTTCTCCTTGAGCACTATCCTGTTCTCAGAAACAGGGAGCGTTACATTCTCTCCTGTGAAAGCGGGTTGCTGAAAAGTTCTCCCGAAGCCTTTTTGCATCTTCTTTCCGCATCGGGATATCCGGCGCATGAGTTTCTCTTGATCGACGACAAGCCCGAAAACTGCACTTCGGCAGCCGAAGTCGGTATAAAAAGCATTCTCTTTGACTCCTGGCCAGGAATCGTCGAAGCGGTTTGTGGCATTGCCCGCTCACAGCACCCCAAAATGATCGGAGAGCACTGCAATGAGTGACGACCAGAAGAACATTCCGCAGATAACCGTTCCGGAAAACCAGATCGAGCTTCACCCGATGCGCTCTCAGGGAGCTGGCGGCCAGAATGTCAACAAGGTTGAAACCGCTGTTCATCTCCGCTTTGACATCAGGGCATCCTCACTACCAGAAGAGATCAAGGAACGTCTGCTCAACCAGAAAGATCAGCGCATTACAAAAGAGGGGATTCTTGTCATCAAAGCGCAACGTTACCGGACGCAGGAGAAAAACCGTGAGGATGCACTTGAGAGGCTTCAGACGATTATTGACAGGGCGGCCATTGTGCCCGAAAAACGCAGAAAAACCAGACCAACCGGTGCTTCAAGGCTGAGACGTCTTGAAAGCAAGGAAAAACGTTCAGCCGTCAAGGCACTCAGAGGGCCTGTTGACCTGTAATGACCAGAGCAAGGAGTGTGCCAGTTGCCAGGTTTTTTCAGGTTGAGAGTTTCAACATCATGTCTTACAGTATCGCTTCACCCGATCTCTTATCTCTTCCAGCCACAAGCACCCGGTTATTGTCGAGCCGGGCTTTCATGGCGCTGATGCTCGCCATAAAATTGCCCATCTCTGAACGTGAAATGGAGCCTGAAGTCGAAGAAGCGAGTGCGCCAATCGGGTTAAGAGGTTTGCCGTTATGGATGATGCGAAAATCGAGATGCGATCCAGTCGAGCTGCCGGTCGAACCAACATAACCGATGATCTCACCCTGCTGGACTCTGGCGCTGGAGGCAATGTTCGGGGCATAACGGCTCAAATGCAGGTACTGGCTGTAATAACCACCCGAATGGGTCAGCGTTATCATATTGCCCGCCTCACCTTTTCTGCCCCTGAAAATGATATTCCCGCTGGCAACAGCGCGAACTGGGGTACCAGTGGTTGCCACCATATCGACCCCGCCGTGAAAATGCATTGTTCTCGTCAGTGGATGAATCCGGTATCCGAAGCCACTTGAAATATGTGAATAGTTGCAAGGCGAGGAAAAGAGAGCAGTGCGTTCGAGGCCGCTCCCATTTTCATCAAAATAACCCGACTTTCCATTCTTGTCAGTATAGAGGTAAGCCCTGCAGATGCGGTTTGGCAGAGAAAGTTCAACAGCAAGAACTTTGCCTGTTGTGATAAATTCATTCTTCAGCCATTTTTCTTCAAAAAGAATCCTGTATTTTGTTCCAGGCCTTATATCGTGCCTGAAATCAATCTTCTCCGAAAAGAGAGGTTTAATCTGGTTGAGAAGGGCAGATCGTTTACTGGACTGAAGCGTATGAGAAAGGCTTTTGGTAACGCTGCCCTCAAGAGAAGCAACTTTTGTCTCATACCCCTCTACTTCCCGGCGAACATGGAAGTTTCCGTTTTCTTTTTCAATATGTATGGTTGTTGTCCGGTCAACAGCAAAAGAGAGCCGCTGGAGAGTTCCATCACTCTTTTTGGCCGTTTCGTAAAAGTTGCCAGCCCGGAGAGCGCGAATTGAAAACTTGCCCTTGAGCTGTTTTGTTATACCGTCAATATCTGTGGGAGAGAGCCCTTTGGTTAGAAGAATAGTGTAAAGTGACTGGCCAGCTCTGACCTCTTCCCGCATAACGAGCGGAGTTTTTTGCGGAGCACCCCCTTCAATGGTCACAACATCATTGTCACCGGTAAAGCCAAGTTCATCACTGAAGCTTCCGGGATTGGACTGTAAAAGAGAGAGTGTGGTAAAGATGAGAACGAGTGCACCAGTAATGATCGGCAGCCAGAGCGAAGGAGTAAAAGATTTTTTAAGGAGTTCCAGCCGGTTGAGCACAAACCGGGATATTTTATTTTGTTCGATCATAACTCATCATTTCGTTTCGTGTCGCGTAAGGTATCGAGCATTTCATAAACTTCCAATGTACCATTATGTTCTTACTATCAGAATTTTAGTACTTGGCTAATACAATTATTGGGTGATTTTTAAGTTGGAAAACTATTTTATCCAGATGTTGCACTAACTGTCAGAAACCGCTAAAATGAGTCACACATGACGGTTGAACCAGAGCTGATTCCAGGCATCTACAACTATTGTGATCGCTGGTGCGAACGCTGCCCGTTCACCTCCCGCTGTCTCCAGTTCCGTATTGAAGCTGAAGAGAGAGAGAGCGGAGAGGCGCTGAAGGAGTTTGATGCGCTCAACGCGCAGTTCTGGCAGGAGATGGGCGAAGCGCTGGTGCAGGCAATGCGCTTTATCAGGGAAATGGCCCTCCGGGAGGGTATTGAACCAGATGACCTGCAGAAAGAGACCGTTCTCTCCCAGCCGCCCGAGAGTTTTCATCGCAACGCACGTGAACACCCCTCGGCCACTGCCGCACTTGTCTATGCAGGGATGGTTAACGAATGGTTTGCCGCCATGGACGAGCTGACGGAATCGGGTGACTCGATTTTGACCAACCCACCACCACACCTTGAAGAGCCTCTTCAGGTTATTCGTCACTACCAGTACTTTCTCTACCCGAAAATTGTTCGCGCTGTAGAAGGCCGCATGATTGAACCGGATGCTGCAGGCAATGAACCGGAAAGCGACGCCAGCGGAACCGCCAAAATTGTTCTCATTGCCATAGACCGCTCACTTGCAGCGTGGAGCCTCTTTTACCCGGACTATCCCTCACAGGAGGACAGCACCCTCTCCATTCTGCTTCACCTCGACCGGCTACGTCGATCACTCGAAGTTGTTTTTCCTGCTGCGCGATCCTTTATTCGTCCAGGATTCGATGCAGAGATTCTCTGACCGTTTTTTTTCAAACACAATCAACACACACTCAATGCTCAACACCAACGAACCGCACCTTGTAGAATTTCTGCTCCAATGCCAGCCCGGTCAACCAAGAACCAGAGGCAACTGGGAAGTTGACCATCATGGCACACCCTTTCTGCTCCCCTCCATTGGCGGCATAACCCTCAACGTCCAGGTCGGAGACCCCGCATTCGGCTGGCAGGGCGACCATATCGAACCCGGCGTCAGTTGCACCGCCGACACCAACAAACCCTTCGAGCACCCCAACGTCGGTCTCCAGATCTACTCCTGCGTCGGCAACTTCGCCACCGTCGCCACCGGCGAAGCCAAAGGCGCCCAGGGCCGGGTGCTTGGCCATCACGGCGGATCGGAACATGTCATTGTCGATTTTGAGCGTGAGGTCAAGGAAAAGCTGCTCTACACCGACACCATCATCATTCGTGCCAAAGGGCAGGGCCTCAAGCTCACCGACCACCCCGACATCACCCTCTTCAACCTCGACCCGGCACTGCTTCAGGCCATGAAGATCCAGGAACTCGAAGGCGGAGTGCTCGAAGTGCCAGTCACCACCATTGTGCCCGCCGTCTGCATGGGCTCAGGCATCGGCTCAGCCCATGTCGCCAAGGGGGACTACGACATCATGACCAGCGACCCCGACACCGTCAAAGAGTACGGCATCGACAAAATCCGGTTTGGAGACTTCGTCGCCCTCCTTGACCACGACAACCGCTACGGCAGGGCGTACCGCAAGGGAGCCATCACCATAGGCATCGTCATCCACAGCGACTGCCTCGAAGCCGGTCACGGGCCGGGCGTCACCACGCTTCTGACCTGTGCATCACCGCTCATCAGGCCGGTCATTGACCCTGCAGCCAACATCGCCGACCGCCTCGGTATTGGCACAACGCTGAACGGGAAGGAGTGAAGGCAGGGAATGCAAGCTCTTCGCTTTGCAGTGCAATCCGGGGGTGTCGATTCGTGACGGCCCCCGGTTGCTACTGAAAACCCGATGTCACCGCCAACATCAGGAAGTTTCATTCGGGAACCGGTAAAGGTGAAAAGCAGCAGACAAAACACACTTTTGAAACACCATGCCGCTCTGAAAGACCAGCCCCAGAGTGGAAAAACCTGAGGATAATTTTTGGCAGTTCGGAAAATCGGGAAAAAGTGGCGTAACGAGATATGAAAGAATAAGTTAAGGTATGTTTGACAAAAAATTATCCTCAGGTTATTGCATAACTCATAATTATTTGATAAGATACAGATGTCCGATCTATTGAAAACAGGTGTTTTGTGCCTTGACATGACTGAAAAATACCGATCCTCCGGTTTTCGCGCCAGCAGCCCTTGTCCGGTGCGGGTTTCCAGAGGTACTCTCCTTATCTTATTGCACGCATAGCGGATTGCGACCTTTCCAGAGAATCATCGTCTATTTTTTTACCAAGCACTCCTTATCTTATTGCACGCATAGCGGATTGCGACAAATTCAAGCAGCGCCTCTTCAGGTGAAATACCACCTCCTTATCTTATTGCACGCATAGCGGATTGCGACGGCATGGTTATACCCCAAATTATCCCGATAGACCGTCTCCTTATCTTATTGCACGCA
>SZXY01000145.1 GCA_005843805.1 Chlorobium sp. | reverse complement strand
ACACATTTCAGAGGGAGTTACCTTATGAAAAACCGGTTTTTGAGCGCATTTTTTGTTTTGTCGAGTGTTTTATGTTTTGCCGGTGGAGCTTCTGCTGCCGAAGGGCCTTCTCCAGAAAAAGGTCGTCTGTTGTTCAACTCTTTCTCGCTTGGTGGAGCAGCAACAGCAACAAGCTGTGCCAGTTGCCACCCCTCTGGTGCGGGACTTGAAAAGGCCTGGAAAAACCCTAATCTTGAGGGACAGGTCAACAACTGTATTGCCGGGCCGCTCAAAGGTTCGAAACTCGATGTGAATTCAGTTGAAATGCAGTCTCTGGTACTGTACATTAGGTCATTGAAACAGTAACCAGTAAAAGAGGTGCCATGCAAAAGGAAACTATAACTATTCTCGGGTGTGGCTGGCTTGGATTGCCGCTTGCACAAGCTTTTGTCAGCGCAGGTTATCCGGTCAAGGGATCAACCACAAGGGAGGAAAACCTTGAAACGTTGCGCGATGCAGGTATTGAGCCTTATCTGGTACGGCTTGACCCTGAGGTGAGTGGTGAAGATATTACCGATTTTCTCCAGAGTGATATTCTTGTTGTCAACATTCCGCCCGCACGGCGTGATGATATTGTTGAGTACCATATCGAGCAGTTTTCCTCGCTGATCGATGCGCTTGGCCAGTCAACAGTGCGTTCTGTGCTGCTGGTCAGCTCGACATCGGTTTTTCCGGCTCGCAACCGCGAGGTTACGGAGGAGGATGCAGTTGAACCCGACAGCCTTTCGGGACAGGCTTTGCTTCTTGTCGAGGAGATGCTGATGCAGGAGAGCGGCTTTCAGACCACCGTATTACGCTTTGGCGGTCTGGTTGGCTATGACCGAAACCCTGCAAAGTATCTTGAAGCTTTGACTGAAGTTACCAATCCCGATCAGCCCATGAATCTGATTCACCGTGATGATTGTGTAAAGATAATTTCGGAAATCATCCGTCTGCAGCAGTGGGGAGAGATTTTCAACGCATGCAGTCCGGTTCATCCTCTGAGACGGGAGTACTATGGCAGGGCTGCCGACCTGGCAGGAGTACCCCAACTCCCTCTGGCTGAATCCGCTGAACCAGCTCCATTCAAACTGGTGAACAGTGACAAGCTGGTGAGCGCCCTGCACTACAGCTTTTTGCATCCCGACCCTATAGCGCAGCAGGGATAAAGAACGTTTCGACAGGGTGTAAAAAGCCCTGTCGATTTGCTCAAGTATGGCTGCAAACCTGTGTGAAAATAGCTCTATTATTTTTTTTATTTTCTTTGTTTAAGACGACATGGTTCGATAAGAGAGAGTTAAAACCAACAAAACTCAAATAGGCAGGTGTTATCATGACATCAATCCAATACCTTGAAGAGCAAATCAAGCAACTCACTCCTACTGAACGGCAGGAGTTTCGTGACTGGTTTCTGGAATGGGATGCCGATGATTGGGATCGCCAGATCGAGCAGGATGCGCAGGCAGGAAAGCTTGACTCCTTTGCCGCCGAAGCCCTTGCAGAATACAAAGCCGGGAAGGCAACGGAGATGTGAAACACTATGCATCACGCAGGTATTGGGATTGCTTCTGTAGCCTCCCGAAGTCAGTGCAGGACATGGCCAGGGAAAACTTCAAGCGCCTTCGGCACGATACGTTTCATCCATCGTTGTGAAAAATGGTCAGTACCGAAGCGTACGTATTGGCAAGCAATACAGAGCACTCGGTATCCCTGTGCCTGATGGTGTTCAATGGTTTTGGATCGGGAGTCATGCGGAGTATGACCGATTGTTGGGTTGACACGATGCCCCATAAACTTCCTGCGACTCTCTTTGCCTCTTTCTGTCATTTCTCGTATCTCCTTTTGATTGAAGATATGACTTCTCACCCCTTCCACGAAAATATAGCAAGTTCAGATTAACTGTTAGCGAGAGAAATCGTGCTTTATATCTTGTCCCTCTTCCTCCGCTACAAAATAAACTCCAGATCACACCCTTCTGTTTCCGACTCAACCACAAACTCTCGAAGCACGCCCAGAAAGGCAAGAAACCTTTTCGGGTCAATGTCGCGCAGGTATGCGATGCCGACCGGCTGATCCTGCCAGCCGAGCAAAGTCATTTCATTTTTTTCGGTATTAATCGTTGCAAGGTAGTTGTCGATAATGCCCGTCATCGCTGAAAGGAGGCTGTTATGCAGAAAGGACTCATCCCAACTGTCAAGTCCGTTACCGCTTTCTGAAATAAAGGGCAGTTTGTTGAGCGATTCGACAATGCCGTAGTGAAAAAGTGCAGCATAGTCGTGGGCTCCGATTTCAAAAGAGCAGTATGTTGTGTAAGTTTTGTCCTGAAGCTTTACACGGTTTATTTTGCCGGTACGGTAAATCGAGAGTTCACGGTGCCGGGGGTTGTTGTCGTCGATAAGGATATGCTGAACATTCATGGTTGAGAGTGGAGAGCGGAGAACCTTTAATTGGCCTGTAGAGTTCTGTTTTTATGGAATTGCGAAGTAACGCGCTATCTTTATAATAATTATTTTTAATCACTCATTATTGCCGTGTGCGTATCAGGAGATGATGAAAGAGGATATTCACAATAATTTTACCGATACAAAATAGAATGGAAGGAAATTTTTCTAATAGAGTACAGGATGTCATTCGTCTCAGCCGTGAAGAGGCTTTGCGGTTGGGCCATGACTATATCGGTA
>SZXY01000031.1 GCA_005843805.1 Chlorobium sp. | reverse complement strand
CAACGGCTGTGGCAATGGCCTTGCCGGGTTCTTTGCCCTTGATGCCTCCGACGATGGTGTTGACGATTTCCTGCCAGGTATCCTTGCTTACCTTGTCGTTAATGCCTTTGTCGGCAATGACGCGGACTTTGCGCTCAAAAAGGGAGATGTAGAGAAGGATGCCAGTGTGGTCAATGGTCTGGTTGAGGTCCCGGTAATAAAATGACTGGATGGCGGCTTCTTCTACCTCTTCTTTCATGTCTGAAGCGGTAACAAAGAGGCGTTTGAGAAGAGGAGTTCGTTTGATGATCTCGTGGAGCAGGATAAAGAGGATGCTGAATACCGATGGAAAGAACCACATTGTCTCTTCGATAATTGTTTCGAAGTAGAATGCCACGGCTATGGCGAGGATCATCGCCAGGAGCAGACTGCCGAGCATACTTGCCAGTGGGTAGTGGTAACTGGTTGGAACCACCATGACTACGATTTCGCCTGAGGTGCGCTTTTCTGCTTCCGCTACTCGCGCCTCAATCTGTTGGCGTTCAGTTGCTGTAAGGAATTTTTCTGCCGGATTTATCATAATGCGAGCTGTTTTCCCATAGAAAATCCTGTTGTACAAATCCCCCGAAAGGTTGGGGCTTAACATAAGAAAGAAGGTGGGATGGCCGTCTTTTACCAGTCGCCCGAGGCTCCTCCGCCTCCAAATCCTCCACCACCGCCGCCGAAGCCGCCTCCTCCGCCTCCGCCGAAACCTCCGCCACCACCAAAGAATCCTCCGCCCATTCCGCTGTTAACCATCGGGCCGCCTCTGTGTCCACGGAATATCTGGCTTATGAAGTAGATCAAAAGCAGAATAATGGTGAGCAGGGGCATCGAGGGTTTGCCACCCTTTTTCTTGGCTTGCGGCTTGGCTGTGTATTCTCCGTGGACTGCTGCAACAAGCGCTGTCACTCCTTTGGTGAAACCTTCATCAAAATTACCGGCTTTAAAGGAGGGTGAAATTTCGTCGTTGATAATGCGTCCTGAAAGAAGGTCGGTCAGCTTGCCTTCAAGGCCGTAGCCGACCTCGATTCGTGCCTTGTGGTCGTCCCGTGAGACAATGAGTAGCACGCCGTTGTCGGAGCCTTTGTGGCCTATTTTCCATGCTTCGGCTACTTTTATCGAGAAGTCTTCGATTGGGTCGCCTTCAAGCGAGGGAACGGTCAGAATGACAATCTGTGTGGACTCCTGGGTTTCGAGCTGCTGCAGTTTGGCTTCGATATCCGCCCTGGTCTGGGCGGATATCATGGAGCCGTAATCGTTGACCCGTCCTGTCAGCGCAGGTACGGGAATGGCAAAGAGGGGGCTGATGGTAAGCAGTTGCAGGAGTGCAACCAGCAGAAAGAGCGCCACCCTCTGACCGGGTTTGAGCAACGGATTTTGAGCAGGGTATGACATCAGAATTTCACCTGTGGTACCACTTTGGCGGCTTCATCGGCTTTGAAGTACTCTTTTGGTTTCAGCTTCAGAAGCAGGCTGTTGGTCATGGATTCCGGGAACTTCCTGATGGAGAAGTTGAAGGTCTCGACTGCTGCGTTGTAACGCTGACGGGCAACGCTGATACGGTTTTCGGTGCCTTCAAGCTGGTTCTGGAGGTCACGGAAGTTCTGGTTGGCCTTGAGTTCGGGATAGCGTTCTACGGCTACAAGCAAACGTGACAGGCTTGAGGAGAGACCGCCCTGGGCTGACCGGAATTTTTCCATGGCTGCAGGGTCGCTGAGCATGGCGGGTGTGAGCTGAATGGAGGTAGCTTTTGCCCTTGCTTCAACTACCGCCGTCAAGGTCTCTTTTTCAAAGTTGGCCGCGCCCTTGACAGTTGAAACAAGGTTTGGCACAAGGTCGGAACGGCGCTGTAACTGGGATTCGAGGTCGCCCCAGGTGCGGTTTACGCTCTCTTCGTTCTGCTGGATGGTGTTGTATCCGCATCCGTAAAGGGTGGTAAAAAACAGAAAAAATGCAATAATTCTTGCAATTGACACTTTCATGGGTCTCGCTCCTTGATCTTGGTTTGCTGTTGGGTTCATCATTTCAGAAAAATATACAAAACATTTTCGGTTTATTGGCAAGAGTAGAAGTTCCGTTTTGCGAGGTTGCCGGGGTTAAAACCCGACGGCGTCGGGCTAACTGATAAGGCGTTCTACGGTGAAGATGCCGGGTACTTTTTTGAGTTTGTCCATGAGGGTGTTGAGTTTTTCGGCGTTGCGGACGTAGATCATCATGGTGCCGACAAACATTCCGTCCCGGGCGTTGAGGGAGATGGTGCGGATGTTGGTGTCGAATTTGGAGATGACGGTGGTGATCTGGTTCATGATGCCAAGACGGTCTTCTCCGACGATCTTGATGCCTGCAAGAAAGTCGGTCTCGACTTTGCGGTTCCATGATACCGAGACAATGCGCTCGCTTTTGAGCAGATTTTCATTGCTGACGTTGGCGCAGTTTTTGCGATGAATCTTTGCGACTCCTTCGGAGGTGACAAAGCCGATAACGTCGTCTCCGGGTACTGGCTGGCAGCATTTCGCATAAGAGTAGGCGATATTGCTCATACCGGCAATAATGACCTCGTCTTTTTTCGATGTGGTGCGTTCATGCTCCTGTTCCTGATCATGACGGGCTATCTGAAGATAATCTTCAACCTGACGGGCCTGTTCGGCTATGGTTTTGAGTGCTGGTTCTTCCTTGCGGGCGCTTGTGACCTTCTCGATGACCTCTTCGCCGTTTATCTGCTGGTTTGCAAGAGCGCTGAAGAAATCTCCCGGAGTTTTGATGCCGGTGCCTTTGACCTGGCGAATGATGTCGTTATCCGTAAAGAGTTTTTTGGTACCAGAAAGCATCTTTTCCCATATTCCCCGCCCTTTTTCGATCTGTAATCGCCGATCTTCGTTGATAGAAGCTCGTATTTTGAGCTTGGCTCGCTGGGTTACCACTATCTTCAGCCAGTCGGATTTTGGCGTCTGGTTTTTCGAGGTGATGATCTCTACCCGGTCACCGGATTTGAGCTGTGCATTAAGACGGACAATCTTGCCGTTGACTTTGGCGCCGATACAGCCATTGCCGATTTCGGTATGGATAGAGTAGGCAAAATCTATGGGCGTAGCACCAGCGGGCATGGTTTTCATGTCTCCCTTGGGAGTGAAAACATAGATCTCGTCGTGGTAAAGGTTGAGCTTGAAGCCTTCCATAAAGGAGGCTGCTGAATCGGCGTCTTTTATCAGCTCCCGTGCCCATCTGACAAAGGAGTCGATGTTGGCGTCGTCCCTCGATATTTTTTCCTTGTATCGCCAGTGGGCGGCAACACCAAGTTCGGCAAACTCGTGCATGCGGGTAGTGCGGATCTGCAGTTCGACCATGTGACCTTTCGGGCCGATGATGGCAGAGTGAAGGGACTGGTATCCGTTATGCTTGGGTATCGAGATGTAGTCCTTGAAGTGCTGCGGAATTGGGGGGTATTTCTGGGTAATGAAGCCATAGGCCGCAAAACAGTCGGCCATGCTCTCTGTATCGACAATCACCCTGATGCCATAGAGATCGTGTATATCCTCAAAGGTCTTGTTTTTGCTTCGCATCTTGTTGTAGATCGAAAAGAGATGCTTGGCCCGTCCCTGCACCTCGACCTTGTAGCCCTGTTTTTCAAGATCGGCCTTGATGGGGACAATAATTTTGTTGAGGTAGTTGACGCGGTCTACCCTGCTCATGCGAATCTTCTGTTGAAGGAAGTCGTGCATTTCAGGGTCGATGAACTTGAGGGCAAGGTTTTCAAACTCTACCTTCATTTTTCCAAGACCAAACCGGTGCGCAAGAGGAGCATAGATATCTCTCGTTTCAAGCGCAATCTTCAGACGGCGATGTTCCGGAAGCGATTCAAGAGTCCTCATGTTGTGCAGCCGGTCGCAGAACTTGATGAGAATCACCCTGATGTCTTTGACCATCGAGAGCAGCATCTTTCGGAACCCTTCGGCCTGGGTGGTTTCGCGGTTGATCATGATACCGGATATCTTGGTCAACCCTTCGACAATCTCGGCCACTTCAACACCAAGCTCGGCGACAATATCTTCGTAGGTATAGCCGCTGTCCTCGATGACATCGTGCAGCAGCGCGGCGGCTACGGAAACGCCGTCAAGGGGAAGCTCATTGAGCAGAATGGTGGCAACTTCAACCGGATGGTAGAAAAAGGGTTCTCCTGATGCCCGTTTTTCTCCCTCGTGTGCCCGGTAGCACATAAAAAAGGCCCGCTGAATCAGCGATTCATCATAGTTCTTGAGATTCCGGCGTGAAAGCTGGAGTATCTCGTGGAGTTTATTGTAATGATCCTTTCCTATCTGGGCTAACATTGCAGATGAACTCCAGTATTACAAAAAATTAAAAGGGAATGAGTAATCACAAGCTTATTTCTATATAAGGTATTTCTCAATAACTATACAAACCGGAAGGGAAAATCATTCCCCTGTCGGATGGCGTTGCATGGCGTGTTCAAACTTTGTTATCTCGTCCCGCAGGTATGCCGCTTTTTCATATTCCATTCGGACGGCGGCTTCCTGCATCTCAACCCGGAGCTCGGCCACCATTGCATAACCCTCCTCTGGCGTCAGTGTTTCGAGAAGACCGGCAAGCATCCGTTCGGGTTTTGGCTCAAGCCCGAAACGTTTCCTGCGGTATCGCTCTTCAGCATCAGCCACGCTGGTGGTGTCAAGAATCTGGTCAACCGACTTGATGATCGAGCGGGGCGTAATACCATGTTCTTCGTTGTATTGCCGCTGAATGGTGCGACGCCTTGCGGTTTCATCAAGCACTTCACGGATGGAGCGGGTCAGCACATCGGCGTAGAGGACGACAAATCCATCGAGGTTACGCGCCGCCCTGCCTGCAATCTGCATGAGTGAACGGGTGTTGCGCAGAAAGCCCTCCTTGTCGGCATCGAGAATCGCGACAAGGGAGACTTCCGGAAGATCGAGCCCTTCGCGCAGAAGGTTTACACCTACCAGTACATCGATATCTCCTGTCCGGAGTTCGCGGAGAATCTGCATCCGTTCAAGACTTTTTATCTCGGAGTGCAGATAGCGCGACCGGATACCGGCTTTCCGGAAAAAGTCGTGCAGATCTTCGGCCATTCGCTTGGTAAGGGTCATGACCAGCGCCTTGTTGCCTTTGGCGGTATGAATACGGATTTCTGCCATCAGATTGTCGATCTGCCCCTTGATGGGACGCACCTCCACCGGAGGATCGAGCAAGCCGGTCGGGCGGACAAGCTGCTCGACGACAACCCCGCCTGAACGGAGCAGCTCATGATCGCTCGGAGTTGCGCTGACACATATAACCTGCGGCACCATCTCCTCAAACTCCTCGAACCGTAACGGACGGTTGTCAAGTGCTGAAGGGAGCCGGAAACCATGCTCAACCAGAATGGTTTTCCGTGAACGGTCTCCTCCATACATACCGCGTATCTGGGGCAGTGTGACATGCGATTCATCGACGATAACGAGATAATCCTTCGGGAAATAATCGAGCAGGCAGTAGGGGCGCTCACCCTCCTTGCGCCCTGAAAGGTGGCGCGAGTAGTTTTCGATGCCGGAACAGTAGCCAAGCTCTTTCATCATTTCAAGGTCGTAGCGGGTACGTTCCTCGATCCTGCGGGCTTCGACAAAGCGGTTTTCCGAACGGAAAAAGTTGAGTCGACCAGCCAGCTCGTTTTCAATGGCAAACATGGCCTCACGAAGCTTCTCCTCTTCAGCCACAAACTGACGGGCAGGATAGATAAAGGCATACTCCTCAACGCCAAGCACTTCCCCGCTCTGAATATCAAAGGTCTGCAGGCTTTCGATTTCGTCACCGAAAAACTCGACCCGGAGAGCAAGCTCTTCATGGGCAGGAACAAGATCAATAATATCACCCCTTACCCGGAACTTGCCGGAAGTGGGCTCGACATCGTCACGGATGTAGTGCAGCGCTACCAGCTCCTTTAAAAAAGCGTCGCGGTCTTTTGCCATTCCGGAACGCAGTTCGACAATCTGCGCCTTCCAGTCGTCAGGAGAGCCGAGACCATAAATACAACTGACAGAACTCACAACAATAACATCGCTCCTGCCGCTGAGCAGCGAACTTGTGGTCTTGAGTCGTAACCGCTCGATCTCGTCGTTGATACGAAGGTCTTTGGCAATATATTTGTCAAGAGCCGGCAGATAGGCTTCCGGCTGGTAAAAGTCGTAGTAGCTGATAAAATACTCGACGGCATTATCGGGAAAAAACTGTTTGAGCTCACCATAGAGCTGCGCTGCAAGAGTCTTGTTGTGGCTCATCACCAGAACAGGCTTGTTTATCCTTTCGATGACGTTGGATATGGTATAGGTTTTACCTGAACCGGTCACCCCAAGCAGGGTCTGGTAAGGATTACCCGAAAGCACTCCCTCACAAAGCGATTCAATGGCTTTCGGCTGGTCACCCGCAGGACTGTAGGGACTGACCAGACGGAATCTTCCTCTCCCGCTTATTTCCATAAACAACACTCCATCTTGATATTTTTTTGTTTTTTTTCGTTCAGGTGCATAGAAGAACGATTAAAGCCATTTGTTAGTTCTTCAGTCATATTACAATGACCCGAAGTTTCCAGCTTCTGTCTCACGCCTGATGAATGAGCCATTCTGTGCAGGCTTTTGGCAGTTACTTGCAAAGATAACCTCTTTGACCTATGTTATTTTCAAAAGGTCACTGAAGGGGGTTGCAATTATGCGCTTTAAATCCGATTATTATTTTTTGATGCCGGATAAGTCCAAAACATCGAGAAACCGCCTTATCCCGATGGTTGCCATCGGGATACTCTTTTTGCATTTAATGTCCTGTAAATCCATTATGAACGAAGTCAAGCACTATCCATACACTACGGTTCCTGGAGACTCCCTCCATACAAGAATCTATACACTCAAAAACGGACTGACGGTCTTCATGAGTCCTTACCGGGACGAGCCGAGAATCTATACCTCCATTGCCGTTCGGGCAGGCAGCAAAAATGATCCGGCTGAGACAACCGGACTTGCTCACTATCTCGAGCACATGCTCTTCAAGGGAACCGATTCAATCGGATCGCTTGACTATGAAAAAGAACACACCGAGCTGGAAAAAATCAGCAATCTCTATGAAGAGTACCGCGCAACCACCGATATTGAAAAAAGGGCTGCCATATACCGCGACATCGACAGCATTTCCAACGTGGCAGCAAGCTTTACCGTGCCCAACGAGTATGACAAGCTGCTGAACTCCATCGGCGCCCACGGCACCAATGCCTACACTTGGGTAGAACAGACAGTCTATGTAAACGATATCCCGTCAAACAAACTTGACCAGTGGCTGAGCATTGAAGCGGAACGGTTCCGCAACCCCGTCATGAGACTCTTTCATACCGAGCTTGAAACGGTCTATGAAGAGAAAAACATGACCATGGACAGTGATAGTCGTAAAATATGGGAAACCCTTTTTGCAGGTCTCTTTAAAAAACACACCTACGGCACACAGACCACCATCGGCAAGGCTGAGCATCTGAAAAATCCCTCGATCCGCAATGTTGTGGATTACTACCGCACCCACTATGTGCCTAACAACATGGCACTCTGCATCGCAGGAGATTTCGATCCGGACTCCACCATAGAGCTTATCGACAAAAAGTTTTCTGTACTGCAACCCAAAGAGATACCTCTCTTTACGCCTGCAGTTGAAGAGCCGGTCACGAAACCCTCCATCACCCGGGTGAAAGGACCCGAAGCCGAAGAGGTGGTGATCGGGTTCCGCTTCAACGGAATCAACAGTTCCGATGCCGATTACCTCACCCTTATTGACAAGGTTTTATATAACCAGACGGCGGGTCTTATCGATCTTGACCTGAACCAGCAGCAGAAAGTGCTCGATGCCGGTTCGATGCTGGTGATGATGAAAGATTACTCTTCACATATCCTGAGTGGCAAACCACGGGAAGGTCAAAGCCTTGATGAGGTCAAGAAACTACTTCTCGGCCAGCTCGAACTGCTCAAGGAGGGAAAGTTTCCCGACTGGCTTCTGGAAGCGGCAATCAACGACCTGAAAATCGAGCAGCTCAAACTCTACGAAAGCAACAGGGGCCGGGCTGAGGCTTTTGTTGATACCTTTATCTGGAGCATGCCGTGGTCGGAGCATGTCAACCAGTTCGAACGTCTTGAGAAGATCACCAAGGCAGAACTTGTTGAATTTGCCCGCAAGCACTACAGTTCAAACTATATCGCGATCTTCAAGGAACATGGCAAACCAAAAAGCGAAGCGAAAATACAGAAACCACCGATCACCCCGCTCAAGGTAAACCGGGAAACCTCGTCAAAGTTTGCCGAAAAACTTCTGGCACTGAAATCGACAAAAACAGAACCGGTTTTTCTTGACTATAAAAAGGATATCGGCTTTTTTGATGTAAACCCATCCATAAAGCTGCACTATCTGCACAACCATGAAAACGAGCTTTTCTCGCTTTACTATGTGTTCGATATCGGCAAAAACACCAACAAAAAAATCGATCTTGCACTCGACTACCTCTCCTATCTCGGCACATCGAGCCTCACTCCTGCTGAGTTCAGCCAGGAACTCTATAAAATTGGTGCAAGCTTTTCGGTCTTTACCTCCGACAAGTATGTTTACCTGAAACTGTCCGGGCTTGAAAAAAACTCTGCAGCCGCCATTCGACTTCTCGAAACTCTTCTTGTCGATGCCCGGCCTGACAAAGAGGCGCTTGAAAAGCTCAAAGCCGGTATGATGAAAGAGCGGGCCGACGACAAACTCGCCAAGAAAAAGATTCTTTTCGAGGGCATGACCAATTACGGCAAGTACGGCCCCCGTTCTCCATTCACCAACGTCCTCAGCGACAAGGAGCTTGAAAAAGCCACCTCCGCAGAGCTGCTTGCAGAACTGCACGATCTCCTGCAGTACCGCCATCGGGTACTCTACTACGGCCCGGCCTCTTCCGACAAGGTGCTGAGTGAACTGCGTTCAGTGCGTCATTACCCTGAATCATTCAAAACTCCGCCAACAGCAAACCTCTACAAGGATCTGGAGCAAAACGAAAATCTTGTCTATCTGGTCAATTACGATATGACCCAGGCCGAGGTCATCCTGCTGACAAAGGATGAACTCTACGACCCCGCAATGGTGCCGCTGGTAACGCTCTTCAATGAATATTACGGCGGAGGAATGTCCTCTGTGGTATTCCAGGAGCTGCGTGAAGCGAAAGCCCTTGCTTACTCTGTTTTTTCAGTATACCGGGCACCAAAACAGAAAGAGGAGAACAACTACATTGTCAGTTATATCGGCACCCAGGCAGACAAGCTGCCTGAAGCGCTCGAAGGCATAAGCAACCTGATGAACGAACTGCCAAAATCCCCAGAACTGTTTGCTTCTGCACAAAACGGTATTCTGCAGAAAATTTCCACCGAACGGCTGACACGCTCAGAAGTGCTCTTTAATTATGAAGAGGCTATCCGGCTTGGACACACCCACGATATCAGAGAGGATATTTATCGTGGCACAGCTCTCATGAGCATGAGCGATGTTGAAAAATTCCACAGCAAGCATTTCAGGAACAAAAAACATGTCATGCTGGTACTTGGCAAAAAAGAAAACCTTGACATGAAAACCTTGCAGCAATACGGAACAGTCAAAGAGCTGACACTTGAAGATATTTTTGGCTATTGAACCGCTGCCTACAACATTATGTACCGGGATGTTTGCTGAATGAAACGGGTTATTACTGAAACCATGTCATGAAGATTCTTGACCGGTACATATTCAGGCAATTTGCAAAGGCATTTCTTTTTTCGTCCATAGCCTTTATCAGTCTGTTCATTCTCATCAACATGGTTGAAAACCTTGATGAGTTTATGGACCGGCATCTTGCACTCTCGGAGATTGCCCGTTATTACCTGCTCTCGATACCCGCCACTTTGCTGATAACCTCACCAATAAGTGCGCTGCTCTCTTCGATACTTGTCTCCGGAAGACTCTCCTTTTCAAGCGAACTGCCGGCAATCCGTTCTGCCGGTGTCAGTATGCTCCAGTTAATGAAACCTTTTGTTACCGGTGGTATTCTGATCTGCTCCATCAATCTTCTCAATGCATGCTGGATAGCTCCTGCCTCATTCAGCGGCAAAAACAACCTTGAACAGCAGTTCAACAAGAATACCTCCCATCAGAAAAAAAACCACAATATTCACATTCTCGAACCCGGAAACCGTATTGTCTCAATTGGAACCCTTGACCTTGACGGTTCAAATCCCTCCGTGGTTTCCATAGAGGAGTTCAGCGGCGCACATCTCAGATCGCGAACGGATGCTGACTCAATGCACTATGATCCGGCAGGCAAAGTGTGGATCATGCAGAACGCTTCAACCCGTTCATTTAGCGGAAAGAGTGAAGAGTTCAGCGTCCTGGCCGAAAAACCGGTCAAGCTTGCACTTTCGCCGCATTCGCTCAAAGAACTCAATCTGCAGGCGGACGAAATGGACATCATCACCCACTACCGCTACCTGGCCGAAAAACAGCTCTCTGGTTTTTCAGGACTTGAACGCGCAATGGTCAAGTTTCACAACAAACTTGCAATGCCACTGGCCTCACTTATCATCATTTTCATTGGCGTGCCACTTTCTGCCAAGAAAAAGCAGGGCGGGCTTGCCTCTGAAATCGGCATCACACTCTTCATCGGCTTTCTCTATCTCGGACTGCAGAGAACCATCGCCATTGCAGGATACCAGGGAGTTATGAACCCGATGCTTGCCGCATGGCTGCCGAATATCCTCTTTATTGCTATCAGCTATGTGATCTACAAAACAGCTATCGACTGAACCCAATGCCTGCCGGACACACTCCCGTTATCGTCCTGATGACCGATTTCGGTCTCACTGACACCTACGTCGGCCAGATGAAAGGTGTCATTCTTTCAATTGCCCCGTCTGCACACATCATCGATCTCACCCATGCCATAAGCCCCCAGAACATTGCCCAGGGGGCATTCCTGCTTGGTAAATCGGCCTCTTTTTTCCCTGATGGGTCAATATTTGTCTCGGTTGTCGATCCTGGAGTAGGCACCGCGCGACGGGCAATTGCCGTTCAAACAGAGCGCCATACCTTTCTTGCGCCAGACAACGGATTGCTCACGACCATCCTGCAGAGAGAGAAGATACAACGCTGTATAAACATCAACATCTCCGAAAAACGCTACATACTCACCAGCGTGAGTTCAACCTTTCATGGCCGGGATGTTTTCTCTCCTGCAGCCGCGCATCTTGCCGGCGGCGTTCCGGTTCAGGAGCTTGGTGAAGAGATCGATCCTGCTGGATGCACCAGCATCCATATCCCTGACTGCACAAGCAACGACCAGGGTCAGTCGTGGGAAGGCAGCATCATCTTCACCGACCATTTCGGCAATCTGGTAACCTCGCTCGAATCTGAGCGACTTGACAGATCGATGCAATGGGTTGTCAGGGCGGAAGAACTCCAGCTTCCGATTTCAGCCACCTACGGCGACGTAGTCGACCAGCAGCCACTTGCCTACAGGGGAAGCTTCGGCATGATCGAGATTGGGGTAAGAAACGGCAACGCCGCAAAGATGCTTGGGATAAAGGATGGAGATCGGGTGAATGTGTCAACAAAGAAGGAATAGCAAAAAAAAAAGCACCGGGTTATTCCCGATGCCTTTTTTCAAGTAAGTTGAGCCTTTGGGAAGTCAATGACAATCAACTGCCGATATATTCCTTCAGAATCTTGCTGTAGGCTGACTGACGGAGACGGCGGATAGCTTTCTCCTTGATCTGGCGGACACGTTCACGGGTGAGCTTGAATTTTTCGCCGATCTCTTCAAGAGTGAGCGGGTTATCCATGCCGATCCCGAAGTAGGACTTGATAACGTCGGCCTCTCTTGGTGCAAGCACGGAGAGTGAACGTTCGACCTCGAGGGTGAGCGAGTCGCGGTTGAGCCCGTAATCGGGCAGATGACCGTCGTTCTGCAACACATCGAGCAAGCGGTTGTCGTCACCCTGGGCAAAGGGAGCGTCAACCGAAACATGGCGTCCGGCAATTTTAAGCGTGTCGGCAACGTCCTGCGAGTCCATATCAAGCAGGGTGGCAAGCTCCCTTGTGTTGGGGTCGCGCTCGAACTCCTGCTCAAGCTGGCTGTATGCCTTGCTGATCTTGTTGAGGGTTCCTACCCGGTTGAGAGGCAGGCGCACAATCCTCGACTGCTCGGCCAGTGCCTGCAGGATCGACTGGCGAATCCACCATACCGCATAGGAGATGAATTTGAAGCCACGGGTTTCATCAAAGCGTTTGGCTGCCTTGATAAGACCAAGATTTCCTTCGTTGATCAGGTCACCGAGGGTCAACCCCTGGTTCTGGTACTGCTTGGCAACTGAAACGACAAACCGGAGGTTACCCTTGATAAGTTTGTCGAGCGCCCTTTTAGCCCTCTTGTATTCCGTTGTATCGACCGGCATATCAAAGCCTTCCTTGATTGCCTTGGTCAGCTTGACCTCATCTTCGGCTGTCAATAAATCATATTTTCCTATCTCTTGCAGATAACGATCAAGAGACAGGCTCTCGCGGTTGGTTATCTGCTTGCTTATTTTCAGTTGCCTCATGTATATCTTCTCCTTGCGAACTTCAACAATTAAAACCTGTTTTGACGGCTTGCACGATTAACCGGAAAAGTCGGAAGATACCACTTAAAGATGATTTTATCTAATAAAACCATTTTTTTCCTTCACTCTGACAACCGGATCAGAATCAACGCCATCCTCAATCAGAAAGAACGTCAAGGTTGCTGTTGAGTTTTTCGAGACTGTCCTCTGCTTCCCTGAGTTTTTCACGTTCTTTTGCTATGACATCCGCATGGGCATTGTCAACAAAACCACGATTTGCAAGTTTTTTGCGTAACGAAGCAACATAGGAGGAGATATTATCGATCTCCTTCTGAAGACGCGCACGCTCTTTATCGAACGAAATCAAACCTTCAAGCAGCACAAATAGTTCATTACCCTCAACCACCGACCCTGCTGCATGACGGGGACGCTCTGTCTCTGTCGTGATTTGGGGCAAGCAATGACCAAGCGCGGCAAGTAAAGAAAGATTGGCCTCAACTACCAGGCGATCAGCCTCATTTCCAGGCCTGAGAAGAACTGCAGCTTCAATATTGTGAGCAACTCCGAACAATGAGCGCAAACTTCTGACCTCGGTCACCAGCTTCTGTATGAGCAAAAAGCCACCAACATCAGTACCGGAAAGTTCCGTATCGGCAACCGGCATAGGAGAGAGGGCAATGCTCTCCTCTTCCGAACGAGAAAGCACATGATGCCATATTTCGTCGGTAATGAAGGGCATCACCGGATGGAGTGCCTTGAGAGTGCCTTCGAGCATATAGACGGCAAGACAGAGAGTCTCACGCGCCTCTTCTATCGACAGATCCCCCGAAAGCCTCACCTTCAGGGTTTCAAGATACCAGTCGCAATAATCTCCCCAGAAAAAATCATAGACCAGCCTGACAATATCATTGATCCGGAACTGGCTGAACGCGGTATGATAGCGCTCAAGCATGGTGTGATATCCGGCAAGCAGCCACTTCCCGGCCAGATCGAAAGTCACTGAACGTGGATCGAAATCCCGGTAAAGCGCAGCAAAATCCTCATGATCGGCGAAATACTTCTCTCGAAGCATGAAGACCAGACGTGAAGCATTCCATATTTTGGTGGCAAAGTTCCTGCCCAACTCGCATTTTTCCTCGCCGAAGAGTACATCCTGCCCGAGAGGTGCAATGTAAATGATGGTAAAACGCAGGGCATCGGTACCATAGGTGTCCATCACCTTGAGAGGGTCGGGAGAGTTGCCAAGGGATTTGGAAAGCTTGCGCCCTTTCATGTCACGGATAATGCTTGTAAAATAAACATCCCGGAACGGTACGTTCCCCTTGAAGTAAAGACCAGCCATGATCATTCTGGCAACCCAGAAGAAGATGATATCCGGACCGGTTACAAGCGTATCGGTCGGATAAAAGGCACGGAGATCGTCATTGTCGCTATGTTTATCTGTCCAGCCAAGGGTGGTGAGTGGCCAGAGCCATGACGAAAACCAGGTATCGAGTACATCGTCGTCCTGGACAAGCTTGTCGGTACCGGCAAGATGGCATGCCTCATCGTAGGTCGCCGCAACCCATACCTTGCCTTCAGGGTCATACCATGCGGGTATACGGTGACCCCACCAGAGCTGACGGGAGATGCACCAGTCGCGGATATTTCCCATCCAGTGGCGGTAGGTGTTGATCCAGTGTGGTGGATGAAACCGTATTTCACCGTCATTGACAACCTGCAGCGCACGTTCTGCCAGAGGCGCCATCCTGACAAACCACTGTTCAGAAAGGTAGGGCTCAACAACGACATCGGCCCGTTCCGAGTATCCCACGTTGTGTTCATACTCTTCAACCCGGACAAGGTTGCCAAGCTCTTCGAGATCGACAAGAATTTTCCTGCGGGCATCAAACCGGTCCATGCCGCCATAGCCATACTCGTCGGTCATTCTGCCATCTTTTCCTACAACCGAAATAGCCTGCAGATTATGACGCTTTGCAACTTCATAGTCGTTGGCATCATGTGCCGGAGTGATTTTCAGGGCTCCGGTTCCAAACTCGAGATCAACATAGTCATCGGCAATAATGGGAATATACCTCCCTGCCACAGGCACAACTGCCAGCTCGCCTACAAGATCACTGTAGCGGGGATCACGGGGGTTGACGGCAATGGCCACGTCGGCAAGAATGGTTTCAGGCCTGACAGTGGCGATGGTGATAAATCGACCGGGGTGACTGACAAGGGCGTACTGCACGTAGACAAGCTGGTCCTTGCGCGACTTCATGATCACCTCTTCGTCGGAAAGCGCAGTCTGTGAAACCGGACACCAGTTTATGATGCGCGTTCCCCGGTAGATCAATCCGTCACGATAGAGCGTGATAAAGGCGTTGATAACCGCTTCTGAGGCGCTCTCGTCCATGGTAAAGAGGTTACGCCTCCAGTCACAGGAAATACCAAGCCTGCGCAGTTGCTTGAGAATGAGACCGCCGTACTCCTCCCTCCACTGCCAGACCTGACCGAGGAACTCCCTGCGACCAAGATCGTGGCGGGTAATTCCTTCATTACGCAACTTTCTTTCCACTACCGTCTGCGTAGCAATTCCCGCATGATCGGTACCGGGGAGCCAGAGCGCCTCTTTTCCGGTCATACGGTTGTAACGAATAAAAATATCCTGCAGGGTATGGTTCAGCACATGACCGAGCGTCAGGCTTCCGGTAACATTGGGAGGAGGCATGAGAACGGTATAGGGAGATTTGCCATCTTCCTGCACGCGCGAGCTTTCGGCATGAAAACTGCCGAGCGCCTCCCAGTGCGAACTTCTCCACCGCTCTTCGACATCGTGATGATTATAGCTCTTTTCCAGATTGAATGCTGCGGAGTGGTCGGTCATGATAAATAAATCGGTTACGGCTGACAGAGAAACAAAAAAAACAGGGTAGAGGCCAACATTAATCTTTCTTTTCAGGCATTGGACGTTTTTCAAAAATAGAATCGATAATACCATAAGCAAGAGCCTCCTCGGCGTTCATCCAGCGATCCCTTTCGGAATCCTCCCTTACCTGCTGCACATCCTTTCCGGTATGGCGGGCAAGCAGTTCATCGAGAAGCAGGCGAATCTTTTCAATTTCACGCGCCTGGATAACAATATCGGTCTCCTGTCCATGTGCGCCACCTGAAGGCTGGTGAATCATGATGCGTGAATGGGGAAGCGATGCTCTCTTGCCTTTCGCACCGCTGGCAAGCAGAAATGCTCCCATGCTTGCAGCCATGCCGACACAGACGGTCGAAACATCAGGACGGATATACTGCATGGTGTCGTAAATGCCAAGACCGGCAGAGACACTTCCACCCGGAGAGTTGAGATAGATGTAGATGTCACGCTCGGGATCTTCTGATTCGAGAAAAATAAGCTGCGCCATGATCAATCCAGCCACATGTTCATCGATCCCGCTGCCAAGGAAAATAATGCGCTCACGCAGAAGCCTTGAAAAAATATCAAAAGCCCGCTCACCCCGTCCTGAAGTCTCGATAACCATGGGAACAAGAGTGTTGGTAATACCCTGCTCTATAGCCCCCGAATACATTTTTCTGGCATGGTGCTCAAAACCAAAGTTAATATTTGCCATAACAAGCCCTGTAGTTTGAATTTGGTAAGCCTTTATAAACCCCCGTGACGGCATCGGGAAAGCCCGGTTAGCCGAATTTCAGTGGTACGAATAATTAAAATACGTAGTGATAACAACAAATCAAGAATTCCGGTTGCAATTAGCAAAAAAGGATGCTTTCCACAAAATGAGGGGAGGGGAAAAATGCCCTGCGTTCCCTATATTCAAGGTTACGTTTAACTTAAAAGATAGAGGAACATGCAGGTACGCCTCATTTCAGTCACATCCCCGCTTATCGAGGTTGAAAACCAGCCGCTTTCCCCCGAAGGACTTATCGCCTACTGCGCAAGGGTATCGAGCCCCCACCAGGAAAGCGCCGGATATGAAAAGCTGCTCGCCTACTGCATTGCACACCGGCACTGGAGTGTCTTTGAAATGGTGGATATGACCGTTGAAATTGTGACATCGAGAGCCATTTCGCCGCAGATTCTCCGCCATAAAAGTTTTCAGTTCCAGGAATTCTCGCAACGGTATGCCAAAGCACAGGAGATCGAACGATACCAGCCAAGACGCCAGGACAGCAAAAACCGGCAGAACTCACTTGACGATCTCGATGAAGCCACAACCGCATGGTTTGACGAAGCACAGGAAACAATAGCCCGTCTGTCACTCGAGCAATACAACAAGGCGCTTGAAAAAGGGATTGCAAAAGAGTGTGCAAGAGTGCTTCTGCCACTTGGAACCCAAACGAAACTCTATATGAAGGGTTCTGCAAGAAGCTGGATCCACTATCTGGAAGTACGGACAGACAAAAGCACACAAAAGGAACACCGCGATATTGCCCTTGAAATCAAAAAGATTTTCATTGAGCAGTTCCCGTTTACTGCGGCAGCACTCGACTGGCGCTGAGCCTTACACCTTCATCATGGAGAAAAGCCGGACAAGCTGGCTTTTCAGCTCCCGCCGATGGACAATAGCATCGAGAAACCCATGTTCAAGCAGAAATTCTGCGCGCTGAAACCCTTCTGGCAGATCTTTTTTGATGGTATCCCTGATAACCCTGGGGCCAGCGAAACCGATAAGGGCTTTTGGCTCACTGATATTGATGTCGCCAAGCATGGCAAATGATGCGGTAATACCTCCCATGGTTGGATCGGTCATCAGGGAGATAAAGGGCAGTTTCCTTTCACTGAGGCGGGTAAGGCGGGCAGCCGTTTTCGCCATCTGCATAAGACTGAAGGCACCTTCCATCATCCTGGCTCCACCTGACTGGGAAATCACCAGAAGAGGAGCGTTGAGTTCGAGTGCTTTATCAACAGCACGTGCGATTTTTTCACCCACTACTGAACCCATCGAACCGCCAATAAAGCCGAAATCCATGGCTGAAACAACCAGTGGATATCCTCCGCTCTCTCCGTGAGCATTCCGGCAGGCTTCGGCTTTGCCACTTTTTTCAATGGTATCGTGAACCCGATCCGTATATTTTTTTGTATCAGTAAAACCGAGAGGATCGGCTGTACGCAAGTGATCGTCAAACTCACTGTATTTGTCGTCATCAAAAAGAATAGAGAAATACTTGTAAGGTGATATCCTGAAATGATGACTGCATTCCGAACAGGTAAAGAAGTGATCTTCAAGCTGTTTTTTATGAAGCATCGCTCCGCACTCTTCACATTTCCACCACAACCCTTCCGGCATATCACGTTTGTCGGTCGGACGTATTGAGGGTGTTACCCGTTTAAACCAAGCCATTTTCACAATTAGATGTAAAGGTTATACATTAAAGCTGAAGATATGAACTCCAGATGACAACTAAAAACCGCATCTTTGAAGAATCCTTGTCACATCTCAATGAAACTGGAGGGTCGCCATTGTTGAAGATCAGAATCTTTTTCTGCCTGGCAACCCTCATTGCCACCCTTTTGCCGGAAATATCGCTGGCAGTTGCCATAGCCTCTCCGACTACAATTGTCTATCCCGACACACTCGGGCTGCCCTTGCGACGCTACACACTTCGGCCCTATATGAGACCAGCAAGAAAAACCGTTGGTCTGGCACTCTCTGGCGGTGGCGCCAACGGCATTTCACAGATAGGCGTCCTCAAGGCTCTTGAAGAAGAGGGAGTTCCAGTTGATTTTATTGCAGGAACAAGCATGGGAGCAATTATAGGTGGCCTCTACAGTTGCGGATACAGCCCGGATGAACTTGAAAAGATCGCCCATACCCTTCCATTGCAATCCATTATTTCACTCCATGATGATTATTCCCGGTCAAACATTTTTCTTGAACACCAGCGAATCCGTGACCGGGCATCCATAGCAATCCGTTTCGACAAGCTGAAGCTGCTCATTCCAAAATCCCTGAACTCATCCCAGGCACTGACCAGCACACTTGACCTTCTTGCACTGAACGGTACTTACAAGAGTTCAGGAGATTTCTCAACATTTCCGGTTAACTTCAGGGCTGTATCGACCGACCTTGTTTCCGGAAAACGTATCACGCTGACCACAGGCTCACTCTCGGAAGCAATGCGGGCAAGCAGCACCATTCCCATCCTTTTTGAGCCGATCAAGCGTAACGGCTTTCAACTCGTTGACGGCGGACTTGTTGCGAATCTTCCCGTCGATGAACTCGACAAAGTCAACGCCAATTACAAAATAGCGGTCGACACACACGGAAGCATGTATGCAACCGGAGATGAACTCGATCTGCCGTGGAAAGCCGCCGACCAGGCCATGACCATCCTGACCCAACTGCAATATCCTGCGCAGCTTGCCAAAGCAGATATTGTCATAACCCCTGAGCTCAGCGACCATAAAGCCACCGATTTTTCAGATATCAAGTCGCTTGTCGATGCAGGTTATGCCAAGGGAAAAGTTCTTGCAGGAACCATAAAACGCAGTATTGAAACAAAAAAACCGGGCAGTAAGCAGATCGGAACATTTGCAAAAACAGTTCACTTTCCGCAAGAAAGCCCCGAATACCGGGAACATTACCTGATTGTGTCCGGCATTGTCCGCAATACGAACAACACCGACCAGACCTTGCAGGAACTGCTGGCAACGGATCTCTTCACAAGAGTGTGGGCCGAACAGAACAACCGACAAAAATCTGTTGTATTTCACCTCGATCCGCTTCCAAGAATTAAAACCGTAACAGTTTCTGGAGGACCGCCCGATACGCTTTCGCCCGAAGAAATTGCCTCCTGCTTCAAGCCAGTAACGGAAACACTCTATACCAATTCTGCAGGCACAAGAGCACTTGAGACTCTGGTAAAAAATTACCGGAGCAAAGGCTACAGCCTTGTCACCATTGAAAGTATCGCACTCAGCAATGGCGCACTGCAGGTAAACATCTCTTCCGGCAAACCCGGAGGTATCGAAATTTACCGGGACAGGAACATCACAGGCATCACCCCTGTCATAAGGGAGATAAAAATTGATACCACGCAGGCACTCCGCCTGCAAAAAGCTGAAGAATCAGTTGGAAATCTTTACGAAACAGGTGTATTCAATCGCGTTTCGCTCACCAATGACACTTCTGCACTATCTGGCCATGAGCCAAACAACCTTTTGAGATTTTCTCTTGAAGAAAAACCATCGACAGTACTTCGACTCGGGTTTCGCTACGACGAAACAAACAACGCCCAGTTTCTTCTTGATTTCCGAAACGAAAATTTAGGCGGCACAACCAGCTCTGTCGGTGGCTGGCTGAAAACAGGCAGAAAAAACAACCTTTGGAACCTCGAGTTCAATATGCCGCGCATAGGCGCTTCCCATCTGACAATGTCATCGCGCCTCTTTTATGACCAGCACCTCTTTGAAAACCGTGAACTGACAGGTGGAATAAAAAATTACGGCATTCAAAAATACGGTATAAGTCCGGCATTCGGCACAAGAATCCGAAAAAATGGGCAGTTTATTATCAACATGACCTTGCAGAACTCTCAATCCTATGTTGAAGAAAAAGAGGGCACCTCTCTGCAAAACACCAACAGCAATATGCTCTCCATCGGCTCACAGCTAACCCTCGACTCAAGAAACAACCCCCAGATTCCCACATCGGGAAGCTATACAAACCTGAAATATTCGATAACACCAAAGCTGCTTGACAACCATGATCTTTTCTGGCAACTCTCGGGTAACCACGAAGAAAATATCGGGCTCATGAATCAAACCACCCTCCAACTTTCCGGACTTTTGGGCCTGAGCAGCAGACACATGCCCTTGTCGGAAAAATTTTTTCTCGGTGGTCCGGGAACAACCTACAGCCAGCGCTTCATCGGATTGAAAGAAAACGACCTTTCCAGCAACAATATAGCCTCTGCCGGGGTGCACTTGCGCTACAGACCATCGTTCGCCATTCTCTTTCCGACATCACTGCTTCTGCATTACAATTTCGGAAACACCTGGGAGAATCGGGAAGATCTCTCTTTTGTCCACCTCATTCACGGCATCGGAACAAGCCTGATGTGGGAAACCCCTCTTGGCCCGTCAAGGTTCACCATATCAAAAGCGTTCACCTTTCTTGAAAAAGCAGAAGAAACCAAAGCTTCACAACAGAGGTTTTCCGAAACGATCTTTTATTTCACTATTGGCCATGACTTTTGAGCAGAATTTTTTTGTATTTTTACGCACGCATTTGACATCAGACTCAGAACCATTCTCATGACAAAAGAACAAAACGGCATAGACACTCAAAAAAAACCTCACATACTGGTCTGTAATGATGACGGTATTGAAGGTGAGGGTATTCATGCCCTGGCGGCGGCTATGAAAAAAATCGGACAGGTGACGGTCGTTGCGCCTGCCGAACCACACAGCGGCATGAGCCATGCCATGACACTTGGTGTGCCGCTGAGAATAAAAAAGTTCTTCAAAAACAGCCGTTTTTTCGGTTATACGGTTTCCGGCACTCCTGTGGACTGCATCAAGGTTGCTCTGAGCCATATACTGCCTTCAAAACCCGACCTTATTGTCTCAGGCATAAACTATGGCAGCAACACCGCAACAAACACCCTCTATTCGGGGACTGTTGCCGCCGCTCTTGAAGGCGCAATTCAGGGCATCACCTCCCTTGCATTTTCGCTGACAACCTACGAACATGCCGACTTTACCTACGCCGGAAAATTTGCACGCAAACTTGCCAGAAAGGTACTGCTTGAAGGGCTTCCGCCAGATACGATACTCTCGGTAAATATCCCGAATGTGGCTGAATCAGAGATTGCCGGAATAGTGGTAACCCAGCAGGGACGTTCACGCTGGGAAGAAGATGCCATCGAGCGAAACGATATGTACGGCAACCCCTACTACTGGCTCAATGGCACGCTGCTGCTGCTCGATAATGATCTCCGCAAAGATGAATTTGCCGTACGACACAACTATGTCACCGTTACTCCGCTTTCGTGCGATCTGACAAGCCACGGATTTCTCGGCACCCTTGAACAATGGAACCTGCAAAAATAACAGCGTGAACACCTTCCTTCTCGATTACCGCCATATCCTGACTCCGAAAAAAGGATTTTCAAAACTTTTCCGGGACTATACATCGGAGGGCCCCGAACGCCCTGAACTGATTGCCGAGTGCTTTCATCTTGATTACCAGAAAGAGGCCGATTACTACCGACAGCTCGGATTGCTCGGCTCCAGAACGTTTGACCGTGAAACTTTGGTAAAACTGATGACACACCAAAACAAACGTTTCGGAGGAACAGCTCTTCACCAACGGGAGATTGAAAAACTGCGATCCCCCCGATGCATGGCCATTGTTACCGGCCAGCAGCTCGGACTCTTTACCGGACCTCTCTATACCATTTATAAAGCGCTCTCGGCCATTTTTTTTGCCGAACGCCAGAAAGCACTCTTTCCTGAATATGATTTTGTGCCGATTTTCTGGCTCGAGGGAGAAGATCATGACTATGACGAGTCAGCACATACAGCGATTTTTTCTGAAAACCAGATAGTCCACTTCCGCGAAGAACCCTTCAGGCGCCTTCCTGACCAGATGGTGGCCAACACCTGCTTTGGTGAAGAGATCAACCGTACCGTCGAGGAATTTCTGAAGCTTCTGCCGGATTCCAGCAACAAAGAAACAGTTTCGGAGATCCTCCGGGAGTACTATTATCCTGGAAACACCTTCGAAATGAGCTTTGCCTGCACCATGATGCGGCTTTTTCGACAGCAGCCACTGATTCTGCTCTCAAGCCAGGATCCCGACTTCAAGAAGCTTTCGTCAAGCATTTTTCTGCGAGAGCTTTCCACTGCACCGGCATCCTCCTATAACGTCATTGCACAAAGTTCCCGGCTTGAAAGCCTCGGTTACACGGCGCAGACCAAACCAAGAACAGTTAATCTTTTCTATATCAACCACCAGGGTCAGCGACAGAAAATAGAACACCCTGATGAAGAGACTTTTGTCATTGTACCCGACAAACAGCGCTATTCAAAGCACCAGATGCTTGAGTTGTGTCAGGATCACCCTGAACGCTTCAGCCCCAACGTCGTGCTCCGCCCGATTGTCCAGGATTTCGTATTGCCGACCTTTGCCTGTATCGCAGGCCCCGGAGAGATAAGCTACCTTGCCCAGTACCGGAAAAATTATGAGCACTTCGGCATCACCATGCCATTTATTATCCCGAGAGGCAGCTTTACACTGGTAGAACCAAAAATAAGCCGGATCATGGACAAACTGCTCCAGGTAACCGGGAAACCGGGATTTTCAAGAAAACAGATTTACCATGCGGTGTTCAGTGACCTTCCACAACTGAAAAAAAATGCAGTCGGTATCGCTGAAAACCCCCTGCTTGCTGCGCTGTTCGAAGAGAAAAAGGAAGAGATCCGCAAGGCTTTGGCTGCTCTCAGGCCCGTGCTTGCCAAGATTGACCCTACCCTTGAGCCGCTCCTTGCGGCATCAACCGTGCAATCAGAAAAAATTATCGAAAACATTGAACAAAAAACATGGAAGGCAAGCAGGCGAAAACACGAAGAGTTGCTTGAACAGATTCTGAAAGCTGAAACCACCCTTTTTCCGGATGGAATTCCACAGGAAAGAGTGATAAATATTTTCTACTATCTCAACAAATACGGCACTGAACTGATCGACACCCTGAAAAACCTGTTGAACGGGCATTCAACCGAGGCACATATCATCGTAGAACTGTAAAGCTACTATTCCTTTTTTTCCTTGGACTTCGGCTGCGGATCAGGATCCTCTTTCTGCAGAAGATGACAGCAGTTGCACACAATGACATGAAGCTCTTCAATTGTCGCTTCTTCACAGATCTTTTTAACTGCCGCCTTGATCTCCTGGCGATAGATTCGGCTCTTTGGCGATTGAAGTCCCCGCTTTTTATGGATATACTGCGAAACGGCTGCAGGTGTGACTCCAAGTTTTTTTGCCGCCTGCGACTGGGTCATTCCGGTTTTTACAAGCTCAATGGCAAGATCAGCCCTGATTTGGGGAAGATGATACCAAACGGCTTTTTCACAGGGAAATATCACGATAACATTATCTTGAAGTTAAGAGGAACAATAAAGGAATTACTTTCAGAGCTTTCCGGAACAACATGAATCAATCGCTCAAATCCTTTGCAAGCTGGAGCCTTCTCTTGCTCATACTCATCCAGTTCATACCACTGAACCGCATCAACCAGCCAGCACTGTCAGACTTCAATGCGCCCTTTACAATAAAAAGCTCACTGAAAAAAGCCTGTTACGACTGCCACTCCAATGAAACCCGCTGGACAAGAGTGGCCTACATAGCACCGATATCCTGGCTTGTTTCCGGTACAGTTGCTTCAGGACGCAACATCCTGAATTTCTCTATGAGGAGCAACAAAAAAACAACAGAAACCATTCTACAGAGCTTGAAAATCCGCAAAATTATTGCAGAAGGTCACTCTCATCAACACCTCTATTACTTCTGGAAACCAGAAGCGCAGTTAACTGAACAGGAAAGAGAAACAATTCTGCACTGGCTCGACAGCTCTGAGAAAAATACTCTCTGAACAACCATAATCACTCATCAGAAATTCAGCGAATAACCATCAGGGTAAAACCCTTTGATGATGGCAATCACCTCTTCCGGACTGTCCTCAAGGTATATAAATCCAAGATCATCTGCACTGATATAGCCTTTCTCCTTCTGCATGGTATCCTGAATCCAGCGGTAAAATCCCTCCCAGTAGCTTTTTCCTACCAATATAACCGGAAACCGGTCACTTTTCCCTGTCTGAATAAGCGTAATGGCTTCCGCAACTTCATCAAGCGTACCAAAACCACCCGGCAGAGCAATAAAAGCCTGGGCATATTTGATGAACATCACCTTGCGAACAAAAAAATATTGAAAACTGACCAGTTTATCCTGATCGATATACTTGTTGGGATATTGCTGATTGGGAAGCTTGATATTGAACCCTATTGATCGCCCACCAGCACCTTGTGCGCCCTTGTTTGCCGCCTCCATAACACCTGGCCCCCCTCCGGTTATCACCGAAAACCCTTCAGCAGCAAGTAACTTGCCAAGCTTTTCAGCAAGAAGGTATTCCGCACTACCAGACTTTACCCTTGTAGAACCAAAAACGGTAACCGCCGGGCCAGCATCGGACATCGTCTCAAACCCGCTGACAAATTCCGCCATGATCTTGAACACCCGCCATCCATCAACCATGAAATCACTCTCACGAGTAAAGCCGGGATGCTTCGCAAGAGGCAAAACAACCTTCTCCTTGCTGGCTTCTGAAGCAGTGCGATGACGCTCCATAATTGTCAACTCCTCTGGGGTGAGATGCTACAATTCAAGAAAATTCCTGATAATTTTTTTCCCTTCACTGGTCATGATTGATTCAGGATGAAACTGGACACCATAAAGCATAAGCTCCTCAGAATCCATCGCCATAATCACACCATCATCGGTCCACGCCCTGATTGCAAGTGTATCGGGAAGTGACTCCTTCTCAACGATAAGTGAGTGATACCGGGTTGCAACAAACGGATTGTCAACTCCCCTGAAAATCCCCTTGCTGTCATGGTAAACAAGCGAGGTCTTGCCATGCATGATGCAGGCCGCCCTCACCACCTTCCCTCCAAGAGCCGCCCCTATAGACTGGTGGCCCAGACAAACTCCAAGAAGAGGAATCCTGCCCTTGACGGCATGTATCAGAGAGACAGAAACACCGGCATCATCAGGAGTACCCGGGCCCGGTGAAATGACAATCTTTTCAGGAGCAAGAGCTACAATTTCATCGACAGAAAGCTCATCATTGCGATAAACCTCAACCGTTGCACCTGACTCTCCAATATACTGCACCAGATTATAGGTAAAAGAATCATAGTTATCGACAACAAGAATCATGAAAACCAATGCTTAAAAGTTATACAAAAAAGCCGCGATTCAACCCTCACTCCCCGCAACGAAACGGAACATGGACTCATAGGCGCTGCTCATCACCACCTTACGGCGCTCCATCACCATTCTGGCAGTTTCAACAGCTTTTTCAATCGCATAAGGTTCAAATCCAGCCGTACCGCCCCACGAAAAAGAAGGTACCTCTTTGGGAGGAAAGCCGCCACCGAAAATGTTGGCCCCTGTTCCAACCACAGTGCCAGTATTGAACATTGAATTGATGGAGCTTTTGCTGTGATCACCCATCAGCAGTCCGAGAAACTGCAACCCGGTCATCTGTTCCTGACCGTTCAGGAGAATCTTTATACGACTATAATTATTCTTAAGATCGCTTGTATTGGTGCCTGCACCGAGATTACACCACGATGAAATATAAGAATGTCCAAGAAAACCGTCATGCTGCTTGTTGGCGAATGGTTCAACAAGAGAATCCTCAACTTCACCACCAACTTTCGAAGCCATCCCCACAGCAACGTTGCTGTAAAGCCTTGCACCGCTTTTCACCCTAACCCAGGGAGCAAGAAAAACATTCTGCATCAGCACAACCTGCGGATCGACCACCGCCCCTGCCCCGACAGCCACAAACCCATCCTCGGCATCGAGTACGGCACCAGCCTTGACAACAGCTCCCGGACCAACATAGATATTTGAACGGTTAACAATAAGAACCGAAGGGTGAACATTGCCCTCTATACGCCCAAGCTCAAGAGTTTCAGCATCCCGCAGAAGCTCATCAGGATGGAAAGCTATCACATCCCAGAGATGGCCGATAACCCTGAACCCCGTTACCTCTTCAGTAACGAGCTCTGCGGCAAGAACGCCTGTATCGACAAGATCAGGCATCATACCCAAACCATTAATAAGAAGAGCACTCTCTACCCTTGCAAAGAGCAGATCATCACCCTGCATATAAGCATGACCTGGCTCAAAGGAATTTTCAATAATCATCCGGGCAGCCGCCTCATCACAAACAAGACGACCGTTGACAAGCAGCAAATCCTCCTCTTCAACACGGTTGACCACACAGTCAGGATGCTGTTCAGCATAAAACGAGGCAAGATAACGACGAAGATGCCAAGTCAAGGTAACCTCTTCCCCGACCGAATACTCAAGTTTTTCCCGAAGAGAACGAAACCCCGTATAAAGCCCATAAACCGGTTTAAGGTTGACAAGAGGCTTCAGCTCCCGAACTTTGGTATCCTCAAAAACAATAACCTGCATAAAGCAAAAAAGCTGTATTCAAAAAGCCTGTCCGGCAATATTATCGCAAAACAATTATAAATCAAGTCCAGAACCTGACCAGTGAATATAAAAAATGCCGGGGATCTTCCCGGCATCAGCAAACTCTAACATTGGCGAATCCATCCAAAAGACTATGCACCTTCACCCTCTAATCAATGAGCGGCATAAACAGTAATTTTTGTCTTGAGATTTGCCGGAGGACTATAGACAGCAAGCCCAACGCTTGGCGCATAAACGGCGTAGACTTTTGACAACACAGCAATCCCCTGTGAATTGAGATGAACTGTTTCCTGGACTACGGAAATGTTGTTGTTGTAGATTTCAACAGTAAATGACTTGTTGGCATTGGCAACGCCACCGTTAAAGTATGCCAGAAAGGCACAATCCTTGTATCCCTGCAGATTGACGGTTTTTCCTGCTATGCTGCTTGATATGGTTTGATCAAGCACCGTATCAAAAAACGACTCCCCGGCCCTCGCCGTTGAATACATCATAACAACACCCAGAGTCAGGACTATGATATTGAAGATGAATTTTTTCATGGCAAGCATTCTCCTTGTTCTGTGAATGTTTCAGAAATGATGAACAATGAAATAAACACCTCCCTGAATTTCCGCAATTCATCTCTCTATTGCAAAATTTCAAAGCACGACATAACCTCCTGTCTTGAGTTCCATTTCAGCCACGTAACCCTGTCACATCAATACAATCTACAGAAGCTTCTTCTGGCTGGAAACCGGGCAATATTCCGGAAAAACTCGCCACTCGATTCACCTGAAACAGCTTCACGGCATTGGCATACTCAATCCGAAAAAACCTAATCCATAACCAAAGCACTTGCCTGCCACCTTGAAAACACAGTCGATTAAGATCAACAACGACCTCCAATCAGCTTTTCAAAGCGGCAGGGGAACTCTATCTTTTCGCCTGAAAACAGATGCAGAGCCGGAATCTGGCTTTCGCTTGCCGCGAAAAACGTCTGGCAGCAGTCTGATGTTGAAGGCAATTACACTGGCTTGATCGGTAAAAAACAAGTGATTGATATACAAGCAAATATCAGGTTTAGAAATCACATACTTTGATCATGCTGAACGACATCCCAGACTACATTAATATTCCATCGTTGATAAAATCGAATTGATCTCGACAGTCGCGCCTGGCAGAATGACAAATTCACTTAATCCGACGTGACGGTTCTCATTGCCCCAGTCATAAGTATAACCCAGCCGGGTCCAAGGATATCCGTTGGCACCGTATGAATGCGCCTTCAGATCATTGTACCATTTGACATAGTCATCACTTACCTTCACAAATTTATTGGCTGTCCGGAACTCCGTTTCCGCTTCGCTGTCACTGATCTCCGGGTCTGCACTTGGCCTGAAGAGATCGCCCGGCCTGACCCACATTTCCACCAACTTTGTTTTTCCGGCGTTCGGTGGTAGTCCCAAAAGCTGTTCAAGTCGCAACGACCGGTTTTCTTTCAGGTTTTTACAAAAGTTCCTGAGTTCCGGCACGGTTGTAACCCAAACCTCTCTGGAAAGTCCAACAGGTTGCCCGACTTTATCGTCATACCCATTATAGTTTGTCCAGGTGACAACCAGTATCCTTGCATTCTGAACATCATCCTTGTTCTTCCACACCAGCTTCTGGTTTGAGGGCACAATAGCGACAAGATTTTTCGATATTTCCCAAGGCTCAGCCTTTTCTGCATCAACAACAGCGCTATGGTAAGCCTTCTCCAGCTCTGCCTGATAAAGCGCTGGACTCTGGGCCGTACTGGTAGAAAAAAGAAATGATACAAGCAGAAAAAGAGTGTAGCTCCTGGCATGAAAAAAGCGGTTTTTCATCATAATTCCTCCTTGTTCATAAGTGAAGTTTTGATCGCTCTTGATTGTATTGGTCAATTACAACGGTAATAATCGGGATTGTGCGGGATTGATCGAATGCCTGAGAAATATACGCTTATTGAGGATATTCCTGCCGCACAAAATACGCTACCGGAAGCTCAACCACTCTCTCATAGCCGCATAACCATCCGGGTTGATGCACCTCTTTTCCCTTCAATTGTGAAGTGAGTCCTGCCTGCAACCGAGCGTCCAGCAGAGCGGCCAGTGCTGCAAATTCATCTTCAAACGCATCGTAAGCTATCCTGAATTCAGGTTCATTGGCGGACTTTTCGGCGACCTCTTCTGTGGGATTGAGACGTACAGGGTTGTATCTGTTGTCAATATTCATGAGATCA
>SZXY01000181.1 GCA_005843805.1 Chlorobium sp. | reverse complement strand
GGGCTTTTTGCGACGAAGGGTCCACCTTGCTCCATTCATGGGCACATTCAGGGCAGGTCAGGAGGCTCCCAACCTCGTAGGTGTACTCCGAGTTACATTTCGGACAGTTCGGCAAGTCGCTCATGATCTTCCTTTTTCAAAATTTTCGGGGCAAAGCTTTTGGCGACATAATAATGATTTTTGACAAAAACAGAAAAGCGAACAAGGGACGTTGTTCAGCAAGATAGAAGATGCGCTCTATTTCAAGCTTTTTATGCCATGTACTTTCGCGATGCGGTTTATTCCGCTCATTTGCCAAAAAAGCAGTGTCCAGAAATTTTCCCTGCACTCAAAAGCTTGACTGTTGATCCTGAAAAAAAATTCTATCTCCCCATGCAGGTTCTGCGATGTTGACAACATCTGCTTTTTCAGATTTCCAGATGGTCAGATGTTCAGAATATCAGAAAGATAAAGAATGACTGGGCAGAACCACCCGAAAACCAACATCGTCGCTCCTGCTGCCCTCCGGATGAATGAAGCACCGGAAGGAGCAACGCAGATAATCAGATTTGTAGTACCAGGAACCGCCGCGCACCGAGCGGGCGGGCGTATTTTTATCGTATGAAACGCACCACTCCAGCACATTGCCAGCCATATCGTACAATCCTTCTGGAGTAGCCCCTTCCGGATAACTGCCAACCGGTGTTGTGGCCCTAACATTCTCACCATAATTTGCCAGCTTTGAGGTTGGCTCACCCTTCTTTTCCGGCCAGGGGTATTCACGGACTTTCTTGCCAGTCGTTCCCTGCCTTCCTCCTGCTGCCCACTCCCATTCAACATCAGTCGGTAGACGATAAAGAGTTTTGTTATCTTCATGCATGGAAAGCCAAAGACAATATGCCTGGGCGGCATAACTGGTAACGCCAACCACTGGCTGATCGTCACCACTGAATTTGCGATCTTCGTCATACTTCGACCGGAAAAAAGCTGAAAGGTCGTTTTTTTCCTCTTTGAAATAAGTGCCAAACTCATTGTGCCACCTGCGGCTTTCAGCAATGGCTTGTAATTCAGCCCTGAAAAACTCTTGTTTTGAACCCTTTGCCTTTAACGAGTCAATGAATGAGCGATAAAGCTTGTTGGTAACAGGATATTTAGCAACGTAGAGATCCGGCACTTTGACGATCTCTTCTGTCACCGAATAGATATAGCTTCCGCCCGGTATCAGGATATATTCAGCCTTGTGCTCGTTGGGGTTGCGGAAGGATCGCGGATGATCTTCAACGATAACTAGAGGAGTCGTCTCTTTTTTGGCGACTGCAGATTGTTCTGCGTTTTGTTCTGACGCTTGGCCACCCAGAGCAAGAATGATCTCCTCTGCCCGGCTGGCAACATCACTGTTTTTGGCAAGAGCTTCCGCTCTGAACTGCTTCAGGGCATCGAGAGCTGCCGGTTTTCCGATGGCTTTCACGCAGTCGAGAATCACCCGCTGACGCGAGGCTGTAGTTGACGGATCGAGTAGTTTCTTGCAAAGGGCATCAACCTTCTTCAGTGGCGCTTCTTCGATTAGGGTTTGCAGAAGCAACTGCTGCTTTGTTGTCAACTCCTCACTTTTTGGAGAGTCAAAGAGCTTTTTCATGAAGAGATTGAACAGCTCTTCATCTCCCTCGGCAAAAAAGAAGCGGATGGGTTCCTCCCACCAGTCATCACCAAAACCGGAAACAAGGGTGCCAAGATTCCTGGTCGATCTCACTTTGGTGACAAGCTGAACCCCTGCCAGATATTCACGAAACGATTTGTGGCGAAAGAGGTAGTCATGACCGGCACTATCCACCAGCAAGCCTGCCCGTTTAACCAGATAGTCGCAAAAATCAGACGCAGAGGGCGGTTTATCCTGCCAGTCAAGTTCTGCCTGCATTTTTTTGTGCATAACTGCTCCCGGCACTTCATCATTTTTGAGCTTTTCCTGCATCCAGAGTGAAACAGGAGCCAGCACCTGACGGGCACGCGCTGCTGAGAGAAGGGGGGTAATGCCTCTGCGCTCGTCCCTGATTTCCAGCAGATAATCGAGAACGGCATTGTAAAGCATGACCCTGCTTTTGGGCATGTAGTCACGCTCTTTCCAGAGAATAGCCATGATCTGCAAAATCATCGGGATGGCGGCAAGCTGTCGCAACCCCTTGTTCTTCTCTTCCTGCAGGTGAGCAACAATTTTTTGGGTTCGTTCGTCAGCTTTCGCCCCTTGCCGCCTTACCCACTCAGCTTCATCAAGCTCATTATCACAGGGCTCTCTCAAAAAAGCTGCCGTAAACCAGTTCCTTAAAAACTTTTCCTGCTGTTCTGGGGTAAAATCCAGAACATCGGCCCGTTCACAATCTGCCTTGAGTTCAATGCCTTCATCTTTTCTGTATCCGGTTGCACGCGATGTAACCACAAAACAAGCCTTGCTGAAGCCGCTCCAAGCGTTGTCGATCCAGTGACACACTTCTTTTCTCTCTGTAGTATTGCTTATCTCATCGAGACCATCAAGCAAGACAAGAGCTTTTCCGCTCCTCAGCCACTGTTCAAACAGCTCTTTCCTGACCGATTGATGATGCCTTTCGCTCCAAAGTGCAAGGTTCGCTGGCAGAGAGTCGTAATGACCTTTTTCATGACGGGCCAGTTCGCGAAGCGGCAAATAATAGACATTGACCGGAACGGCAAAACCAAGCCTTGTGTAGTGGTCCCCTGCAAGTGCACACAGTGCATAATATTTGAGCAACGTTGTTTTTCCCGCTCCCGGATCGCCGATAACAAGAAGCATCCTGCGTTTCCTGAATGCCCGCTTCATGATCTCGTCAGGATAGAGAATGTGCTCATTACCCTCATGGATACTTTTATCCCGAAAAGGCTTGCCGCTCTCCCTGCTCTCGGAGAGGCGAAGCGGTACAAAGGTATCATCGTTCAGGTTAACCGGGACATTTTCGACACCCGGCAACCCAAGCATTCGAATATACCCCAGCTCCTCTTTCAAGGTGTCTTGATAGCAAAGAAATGCTTCTGCCGCATCAACTGTCGGCAGGTCACCTGCTTCATGAACGATGCTCCTTCGGGAGTCTTGACAATACCAGTTAAAAACCTGCATATCGAGCTGATGAGCAAGTTTTTTGCGAAACTTGGGGTATGTGTTGTACACTTCAACCAATGCATGCTGTTGTATCGAAGCCTTGAAATTTTCGAGATTCTCGGACTGCTGACGATTGATCCTTGTTGGGGAGATCGGCACATCCGAGAAATAAAGCATGACCTGCTTTTTCATACTCATCATCCGTTCAACCTCTTCAACCGCGCCACCGGGAGCTATACCCGTATCGGTACCACACCGTGTCCAGAATATGCCGATGGCAAAATCACACTTGTCAACAATCTGCCTGTTCAAAATACCCTGTGTCCGCTCACCACTTTCGGGAGCCGCATGAGATTCCCAGAAAACAGCTTCAAGCACAAGCTTTTGCTTATCACTGTTGCGAATATTCCAAGCCTTGACCACCTCTTCAACAATTTCCCTCTCCTTATTGACATCGCCGGGCGAGGCAACAAGAATCTTCACTTTTGTTATTTCGGTATCAGCCATTGAGCCTGTCGGTTGAAGGTTGCATGAACGTTCGTTGTCAGAGAGGAGCAAAGAAAAAATATAGCACAATTACCGTAAAACGCATAACCC